>NZ_CP069127.1:5032500-5332500 GCF_016811915.1 Brevibacillus choshinensis
ACTTTTTTTAAGCTTGCTTGAAGTTTTTCACTGCCACTCTACGATGTTTAGCGGGCAGATTTATAATATAGCATGTTTTCTAGTGGAGATCAAGAGGTTTTTAGTATTACTTAAAATTTTCATGGTGCGGTCGGCGAGACTCGAACTCGCACGGGTCGCCCCGCCACCCCCTCAAGATGGTGTGTCTGCCAATTCCACCACGACCGCAAAATTAAATGGCGGAGAGTGAGGGATTCGAACCCTCGCTACGCTTGCGCATACTAACGGTTTAGCAAACCGTCCCCTTCGGCCTCTTGGGTAACTCTCCACAATATATGGAGCGGGTGATGGGAATCGAACCCACGCGACCAGCTTGGAAGGCTGGAGTTCTACCATTGAACTACACCCGCAAATTTTGGTGCCGGTGAAGGGACTTGAACCCCCACGGTTTCCCTCACGATTTTGAGTCGCGCGCGTCTGCCATTCCGCCACACCGGCATATCTAATCATAAAAAATGGTCGGGAAGACAGGATTCGAACCTGCGACCCCTTGGTCCCAAGCCAAGTACTCTACCAAGCTGAGCTACTTCCCGATTGTATCCTTTTCACTTTGGATGAAAAATGGCGTGCCCTGAGAGATTCGAACTCCCGACCTTTTGATTCGTAGTCAAACGCTCTATCCAGCTGAGCTAAGGGCACATATGGAGCGGACGAAGGGTCTCGAACCCTCGACCTTCGCCTTGGCAAGGCGACGCTCTACCAATTGAGCTACGTCCGCATACTGCTTTGTAGTTGTGTGGTCCCCGAAAGGTGCTCGGAATGTGTTCCAGTAGCACGCTTCCCATCATGGGGATAAAAAAACTGGTGAGCCATGAAGGACTCGAACCTTCGACCCTCTGATTAAAAGTCAGATGCTCTACCAACTGAGCTAATGGCTCTCAACAAGAAAATTGGTGGGGAGAGACGGATTCGAACCGCCGAACCCAGAGGGAGCAGATTTACAGTCTGCCGCGTTTAGCCACTTCGCTATCTCCCCAGCTTCTTCACTTTTTGAGGTATTTCATGGTGCCGGCAATAGGACTTGAACCCACAACCCCCTGATTACAAGTCAGGTGCTCTACCAATTGAGCTATACCGGCATTCTACTTTAGGAATGGCGGAGCTGACGGGACTCGAACCCGCGACCTCCGGTGTGACAGACCGGCGTGAACTCCAACTTCACCACAGCTCCATATTTGGCTGCATCCTACGGATACTCCCATCCTCCTTGAACTCGACGCTTATCCGAGGATGTACAAGGAAGAAAATTGGTTGCACCCTACGGGTACTCCCATCTCACTTGAGCAAGATGTACATTCGACGTAGTTCAAGTGAATAATTTGGTTGCGGGAGCAGGATTTGAACCTGCGACCTTCGGGTTATGAGCCCGACGAGCTACCGAGCTGCTCCATCCCGCGACAGGGACCTTTTCGGTCAGTATTTATGGTGGAGGCTGACGGGATCGAACCGCCGACCCTCTGCTTGTAAGGCAGATGCTCTCCCAGCTGAGCTAAGCCTCCATGATGGTGACCCGTAGGGGATTCGAACCCCTGTATGACAGCGTGAAAGGCTGCTGTGTTAAACCGCTTCACCAACGGGCCATTCATGTTAAATACGTTATGGCGGATGGAGTGGGATTTGAACCCACGAGACGGGTCAACCCCGCCTACACGATTTCCAATCGTGCTCCTTCGGCCACTCGGACATCCATCCATAATGGCTCCTCGGGACGGACTCGAACCGCCGACCGATCGGTTAACAGCCGATTGCTCTACCAACTGAGCTACCGAGGAACAATGTAATCATCAACCGAAGCAATGAAAGGTAATGGTGGAGCTGAACGGGATCGAACCGATGACCTCCTGCTTGCAAGGCAGGCGCTCTCCCAACTGAGCTACAGCCCCATGAGAACAACTTATCACATGAAGGGAAGGGGTGTCTGAGCACCAGCTTGTTTCACCCTCACGGAATTAGAATGTTAGCAGGTTTTTTATTGAATTACAAGACTTAATTTGAATTTGCTTGACTCCATGACATGCCAAATGATAGAAGTGCCTGTTTTATGTCCTGCTCGGACGCAGCTCCCCCTTCATAATTTTCCACCTGTTGTGGAATAGTGATAGAGAAGTCGATACACCAAGGAGGACTGCATGAGCACGTTTTATGAAAAGTATGGCGGGGAAGAAACCATTTCCAAAGTCGTGGACTACTTTTATGACTTAGTTTTAGCCGATGAAACGGTGAACCATTTTTTTCAAAACACGGATATGGAGAAACAACGAAGGCATCAAACAAAGTTCATCAGCTACGCCCTCGGCGGCCCTAACCAATATACCGGACAGGCCATGTCAAAGGTTCACACAGGGATGAATCTGCAGCCCGAGCATTTTGATGCCATCGTCAGGCACTTGCACGCTGCCCTTTCCCACTTTGGTGTCAGCGAAGAAGATATTGACTTCGCGCTAACCAGAGTCGGGTCATTGAAGGACGATATTTTGTACAAATAGATTCGATTCCTCCGGCATTTCGTACCTTCGTCCCTTTTTCCCACGAGTAGTGCTGCGTGTCCTTCGCAGCTAGAATGACGTTTCCCCACCTGAAGAAAGCTGCCTGGATAGCGTCTCCCTCTACCAAAGGCGGCTTCCCCCTGCCATCACAGACATTTCCATATATAGCAAAAATTTTCGGACTTCAAATTCCATTCTGTATTGTCGATATATTCTTTATACTCCCATTCCTCTTATAATGCAGCAAGGTAGGTGTCATTCATGAAAAAGAAAGCAAGCAAACGGGGCTCTGCCCACTCTTTACGCTCCAAGCTCGTCCTGATGTGTTTATTATTGTTAGCCATACCAAGCTTAATCATTGGCATTCAGGGTTATTTATCAGCAAATAACAACCTGAATGAACTCGGTGCGCGCTCCCTCAAAAACAACGTGAATTTTACCATCGAACTGATTGATTCTCTCCAAACCTATGTCGACCAGGGTAAAATCAGCGTGGAAGAAGCCCAAGAGCAAGTGAAGTCGCACATTCTAGGGCCCAAGCAATCCGATGGCACTCGCACGATCAACAAAAGCATCGATGTTGGTGAGAATGGCTACATCTTTGTTTTGAGCGACAAGGGCTCCATGCTGGCCTCCCCCAAGATGGAGGGCAAGGAATCCTGGGATGCCAAAGGACCGGATGGAACACTTTTCACACAAGAAATCATCGGAAAAGCAATCAACGGCGGCGGCTTTACCCAATACCAATGGGCCTCCGCGCATGATCCGAATGTGCTGGCTCCGAAAATCACGTACGCCAAGCAGGATCCACACTGGGGCTGGATCATCTTGTGCCGGGACGTATATGGAGGACTTCAATAAGCCCGCCAAAATGGTTCTGTACAACCTGCTCCTCTTTTTGGGCGTATTCCTCCTCATCGGCATAGCTGTCTCTTGGATGTTCGCCAACCGGATTTCCAAGCCGGTCACGGCCATGGCCGTATCCGTACAGCGCGTGGCAGCAGGAGATCTGACGGCGGAAAAAATTGCGGTGAAAAGCCGCGATGAGATCGGACAGCTCGCCAATGACTTCAATGCGATGACCGACAACCTCCGCGATTTGATCCAGCGAGTAGGTGCGAGTGCAGAGCATGTTGCCGCTACCTCGGAGCAATTGACCGCAAGCGCCGAGCAGACGAGCAAAGCGACGGAACAGATCGCCGTCACGATGCAAGAAGTGGCGAGCGGCTCAGATGAACAGGCTCGTACCGTAGACGATGCCTCCAAAACCGTAACAAGCATGTCGGCTCGCCTGCAACAGATCGCCGCGAATACGGAGCAGGTATCCGCTACTGTCGAAGAAGCATCTCGCATCGTCGCAGGCGGCAATCAAGCGATCGGAACAGCCATCACACAAATGAGCTCCATCAATCATACCGTGACGGGTCTGGCTGCCTCCATCAAGCTGCTCGGTCAGCGCTCCGCCGAGATCAGCAACATCGTAGGGGTCATTACCACCATCGCGGAACAAACCAACCTGCTAGCCTTGAACGCGGCGATCGAGGCGGCGCGCGCAGGTGAGCATGGCCGTGGATTTGCCGTCGTCGCTGATGAGGTTCGCAAGCTCGCCGAACAGTCTGCCCAATCCACGAAACAAATTACCGAACTGATCGCAGCGATCCAGGTCGATACGAATCAAGCAGTCGGCGCCATGGAATCCACAACTACGGAAGTCGCCGCCGGGATCGAAGTGGTCAACGTCGCAGGTCAGTCCTTCCATGAAATTTTGCGCGGAATCCAGGAGGTTGTGCAGCAGATCCAAGAAGTGACAGCTGCCACCTCGCTCATGAACCAAGGAGCCGAGCAGGTCGTCCACTCCATCGACGTCATTGCGCAAACAGCCGCATCGACTGCCTTTGGTACCCAAAACGTCTCTGCAGCAGCCGAAGAACAGCTCGCTTCGATGGAGGAGATCTCTTCTTCTGCAGCCTCCCTGTCCAACATGGCGGAGGACCTGCAAGCACTGGTACAGCAATTTAAAGTGTAATTCTTGAAGGTAAAAAGCAAAAACGCTGCTTTCCAGTCGATGTGACACGGGAAGCAGCGTTTTTTTTATTCCCTCTCCCTTGCACGACATCCATGATTCGCTTATGATCGAACCATGAATGAAAAGAGGAGGTCGAACGTCAATGAGTTCCAGTTCCAGCCCCAATGTAAGCGAAGTCGCATCCCTGATCGGAGAACCGTCCCGCGTAGCCATGCTGCTGAGCCTGTTAGGCGGCAAAGCGCTGCCTGCCAGTGAGCTTGCTCGAGCTGCCCGCATTACTCCCCAAACGGCCAGCGCTCATCTGTCCAAGCTGGTCGAAGGTGGCCTTTTGGTGAACGAGTCTTACGGACGGCACAGATACTACCGGCTCGCGAATGCAGAAGTGGCACATGCTATCGAAGCGCTGCTCGCTATCGCGACTCCCAAGCCCATCCGTTCATTGCGTGAATCGGATCAGGTACGGGCGATGCGTTACGCTCGCACCTGCTATGACCATTTAGCCGGTGAAGTTGGCGTGGCGCTGACGGATCGGCTGCTCGCCTTGCAATTGATCGAAGAGATCGATCAGGACTTTGTGCTGACCGAAGCCGGCAAAGATAAGCTCGGGAAGCTCGGCGTCGATCTCCATTTCAGCCCCAAAAGCCGGCGTCGCTTTGCCCGGCCTTGCCTGGACTGGAGTGAACGCCGGCACCACCTCGCTGGCGTCCTCGGGGCCTCATTGACCAAGCGGCTGTTTGAGCTCGGCTGGATTGAGCGTATGCCTGATTGCCGAGCTGTACGCCTCACACCTGCAGGTGAAACGGGACTGACCGAACAGTTCGGGGTACCGATTCCCCCGCCGAAAGAAGCCGTTCGCTGAGCAGCTCCTCGTCGCAATTGTCAGGTGCTTGTCGCTGGCAATTGCGACTGCTTTTTGGCGGCGAACGTCCAGTTTACGAGAAAAATCCCGATAAAAATGAGCAGCCCTCCTGCATACACATGCCATTTCACGACCTCATCCAGCAGGAGCCAGCCGGAGAGCACCCCAAAAAACGGGGCCAAGAACAAAAATGCGCTGGTCCGCCCGGGATCACCCTGACTCAACAGGTAAAACCACGTGGCAAATTGAACAATGGACGCCATGATGGCCAGCCATAGCACGATGAAAACCGCTGCCGGGGTGATGATCATTTTGGGCGTTTCCAGAGTGATCCCCATCACGAGCAAAACCAATCCTCCAAAGAGCATCTGGTAAGCCGTCATCACCCATACATTGAAATGGACGCCCCACTTTTTCACCAGGATCGTCGCAATCGACCAGGATACGGCTGAGCCTATTCCGAATAGGGTACCCGTCTCCCATTGCAGGTGAAACCCGAGTGTGATAAACACTCCGGCAATTCCGATCAACACTCCCGCCCACTGCGCAAGCCGGTATTTCATTCCGAGGAAGATCGTTCCCCAGACGACCACGAGGAGCGGATTCATGAACGTCAATATCGAAGACTCCCCTGCAGTAATCGTGCGCAAGCTGAGAAAGATGCAGCCCATGACAGCAGCTGTTTGCAAAAAGCCGATCAAACCTACTTTTCCCCATTCACTCACTGTCGCCGGCATCGGCTTTTTCCGCACCCAGAGTGCCATGAGCAGCCCTGCTATGGTAAAGCGAAAGCCAACGAGAAGCAGCGGAGAATAATAGGCTAGCCCCATCTTCCCGACTGCAAAAGACGACCCCATCAGTGACGTTGTGACCACGACCAGAATGGCAAACCCGATTCGATTCATGTTTTCCTCTCCCATCTTCCCTATCCGGTGTTACCCTCATCATACCTGATGGTTATTTCGATGGGAGACGAAGCATGAAAGAAACCTTAACTGGGTAATCGTTTGCCCCACGGCTTAAAGACGGAGAGCAGAAAAATAGCTGCCAATGCCAGAACTTGCAGGATGATCCCGCCCCACAGCATCCCTTGATTTTGTCCCGCCAATGCTCCCGCGGTCCACACGTACATGCCGACCGGACCGAGAACAATGGTGACGACAGAAAGCACTTCCTTCGCGATAATCCAGTGATAGCGCAGGAAGCCCCAATGCGTCAAAGCCGAAAGCAGGATCCCCGTCACCAGCGTGCCGATGGTCGATGCGCGAACCGAGGTTTTGGAAAGAGCATGCATGACGGTATAGCAGGCCTGGAATACATGTGGGTCATCGGTGGTCGCCGCGACAATGCTCAGGACCAGAAAAATGACCGCTCCCCCAGCATGATGGCGGAAAAGATCAGGTGAAGCAGCAGCAGCCACTTCTTTTGCGTCATACTGATATTCCTCATCGATCAAGTTCACCTCCTGTAAATGCTGCCTAAAATCGGCATGCCTAAAGAGGCACGCAGCGAAGCCTACGTGCCGTATTTGCCCGAGTCATTAAAGCTGAAAACGATAGCCGACTCCCCAGATCGTCTCGATATATTGGGGATGAGATGGATCCGTTTCGATTTTTTCCCGCAGCTTGCTCACATGGACGGTCACTGTAGCGTTGTCCCCGTAAGCATCCAAGCCCCATATTTTTTCGAACAGCTCATTCTTGCTAAATACCCAGTTGGGATGGGTCGCCAGGAACAGCAGCAAATCGTACTCCTTGCTTGTCAGCGCTGTTTCTTTTCCGTTTACAAACACTTTCCTCGCCAGCTTATCGATGCGAAGTCCCCGGATTTTGATTTCGTCTGTCGGCAGCTTCCGCGAGTTGTCTGCAAGCAGACGGTCATAGCGGGATAGATGTGCCCTCACCCGGGCGACCAGCTCCCCCAAGCTGAACGGCTTGCTGATGTGATCGTCCGCGCCAAGCCCGAGACCACGGATTTTATCGATATCCTCTTTTTTGGCGGAGACGAGAAGGATGGGAATGTTTTTGGCTTCGCGCACCCTTTTGCAGATTTCGAAGCCATCGACTCCCGGCAGCATCAAATCCAGAATGATGAGGTCCAACTCGTCAGACAACGCCTTTTGCAGCCCGATATCCCCGGTCATCGCCACTTCCACGGCGTATCCGCTCGCTTCCAAATAATCCTTCTCCACTTCTGCAATGACTGGATCATCTTCAATGATCAGGATGCGCCTCATGTTCGTTCCCCTCCTTGCTCGATAGTCGCGGCAATGCAATCTGTAAGACCGTGCCCACTCCCAGCTGGCTTGTCGCCGCGACTGTGCCTCCGTGCCCCTCCACAATCTGCTTCACAATGGCCAGCCCCAATCCACTCCCGCCTGTCGCTGCATTGCGCGAGGGATCTACCCGATAAAAGCGATCAAAAATGTACGGAAGCGCCTGCGGATCAATGCCCGATCCGTTATCCTCGATGCTGATCGTCACCATCTCGCTGTCAAAGGAGAGCCAGGTCCGGATATTCTTTTCGGGTTTGTCCAGGTGCTTCAGACTATTGTCAATCACATTCATGAACACCCTCGCCAGCTTTTCCCGGTCGGCCATGACCAGCAAAGAGGGCATGTGTCCCTCAGAGGAGCAGCTCACCCGGATGTATTCCATCCTCGGATCGAGCCGCAGCTCCTCCACAAACTCTTTGAGGAAAGCTGCCACATCTAGCTCTTCCCAATGAAAAGGGAGCTTCTTTTCATCCAGCCGGGAATACAGGAAGAGCTCGTCGATCAATCGATCCATTTGCTCCGACTTGATCCCGATCATTTTCACGTATTTTTCCCGCTTGGCCTCCGTGTCCGCGATTCCATCCCTCATGGCCTGCACACACGCCTGAATTCCGGTGATCGGCGTCTTCAGATCATGGGAGATGCTGGCGATCAGCTCCTTGCGACTCTCCTCGTACTGAAGCTGCCGGTGGATCGAATCGTGAAGTCGTCCCCGCATTTCTTCGAAGGCGTCCCCCAGCTCTCCCAGCTCATCCTTTCGATTCAACCGGAAGGAACGCTCCAGATTTCCTTCCTTGATGTCTTCTGCCACCCGCTTGAGAGCATGCAAAGGCTTGATGATGCTGCGCGAGACCAGATACGTCAGCACGCCGTTGGTAAGGCCGATGATCACCAGGAGCGACAGAACCATCGACAGGACAAAATATCTCCCGGTGGCAAACCATGGCTTGGGGTCGAACAGAAAATAGGCGGTTCCTGCACTCGAGTCGCTGAATGTCAGATCGACCGACTCGATCGCGTACCCATCCTGCCCGATCCAGCGTTTCTTTTCGCTGCCCAAGGATCCTTGTAAAAGCCGCTCCACTTCGGTCTTTTGAATGGATTCAGACGCGAATGCCACCCGACCGTCTTTCACCAGAACGAGAGCCGATTTCAAAGGCACGAGCTGGCGATCCACGCTTGTCAGGAGGCTTTGATCCAGCAAACGGTCCGGATCGTGCTGCGCCATGAACTTCACCCCAGCAAACACTTCGCTGCGTTCATTAAACATATTCCAGATAGGAGATCTGCCACCCTCATTGCCGAACCGCGCCTGTTCACCAAAAAAGACAGATGCCAGCGTCGATGCCGTCAGGCCAAACAGGACGACTGGCACGATGATCATGGCGATATAGGAAAGCAAGAGTCTCGTCTTGATGGACATAGGCATTCTCCTTATCGTCGAAGAGTCTTCCACATTTTTCCGCATGGTGCTGTACAAAGCATTATACTATACCCCTGCCATCCGCTCACTTCATCTGGCAAGAGGTTACTTCCATGCAGGACGATGCCAGCCTTCGACGTGCTCCACTTTCTTGCCTGTCAGGTCGACGTGTTCCACCTGCGTTTGGGAAAGATCACTCAGGGTAACATCCAGCTTCAAGGTCAGCTGGTGCTCTTTCCCTGCCGCATCGCTCCCTGCCACGTGAATTTCGGCGGATTGTCGCTCAATCCGGTTGTTCCTGTCAATCGTGGCGTTCAGCTTCAGCCGCTCTACACGGATATCCTGCTGCAACTGTGGCAGGCTTGCCGGGAGGTGCTTGCCGGATGCGGCATCCTGCGCATGCTCCGCCATTTTGGTGAAAAACATCGTCGCTGCTTTGTTTGCGAATGCAGGCAGTTCCTGTTCGGCTACCTGCAGGCTGACCTGCTTGCTTCCGTCAGGCATCGTTTCCACGGCCGTGTGCTCCCGAATATTTCCCAGCATGATGTTGCGCACCTGCTCGACGATCACAGGAGGCTCTCCGGAAACGCCTTCAAAACGCTTTTTCCCCCACCCCTTTTGCTCGAAAACGCTGAATGTGTCGCTCTCCGCTTTCTTGAAGATGACTTTACCGTCCTCGCGAAAAACCTGGAAGTCCTCTGTTTGATCGCCAACCAGATCCTCCCACGATCCGGACACGCTAGCCTCCTGCTTCTCACGATCTACCTTTGCCACGCTGGACATGGTGAACAATGGCTTCCCGTTGTCGATCAGATCCAGTTTGACATGTGCGGTCAGGCTGGATTCCGCCTTCATCTGTTTCATCGCCGACTGATAGACAGCCACTCCCGAGTCGTCAGCCTGCACGGGCAAGCCTGCTCCCCACAGCAATACGGCACCTAGTCCCAAACTCGTTCCCAATACCCACCATTTTTTCTTCACTGTCATTCACCGCCTTTTTGAATTGGCGCCTCGTTCTCGCGCTCACAAGATCAAGGATAGCTGCGAGCTCTAAAAGGGCTCTAAAACCATTCTAAAAAAAGTCTAAAGTTTAAAGGGATGCTGCAGGAAATAAGAAAGAGCCAGCCCTCCCTGATCATGGCGACCAAGTCCTGCTGACTCTCTTCGTTTCTTTTGGGAAAGTCTTACAATCCGATATACTTCTCGTACGCTTCGTACACAGCCCGTGTAATGACGGCTGCAGAACGCCCGCCATAGCCGCCTTCCGGAACGACCACGGCGACAGCCAATTTGGGGCGATTTACCGGCGCAAACGAGATGCTGACGCCGTTTGTAATTCGGGCGTGCCTCTTCCAATGCGTCTTTTTCTTACCTGTCTTGGCGTCCGTTGTCGTCACAGGTACGTAAATGTCTTGCTCGGACGTACCCGTTTTGGCAGCCACGGAATAGGGAAGTCCCTCAAATGCCCGAATAGCCGTACCCCCAGGCTGCGTGACCATGACCATTCCGCGCGTCAGGATGTCCCAGTAAGCATCCGGGTGAGGGAATGTGCCGAGGACACGTGGGGTGAACGGCCGGATGACCTTGCCGTCGGGACTCGTGATCTTTTCTACCAATTGCGGCTGCAGGCGGACCCCCTTGTTTGCGAGGGTCGCTGTATACTGGGCCAGCTGCATGGCAGTCGCCCGAATCTGCTGCCCGAACGAGGCTTGGACCATCGCTGCGAGTGGGCCATAATTTTCATTCATCACCAGATAGTCTTCTTTTCCAGTGCTTTCATTCGGCAGATCCACACCTGTTTGAATCCCCAGGCCGAACGCATGATAGTAAGATTGCAGCAAGGATGCAGATGCTCTTCCCTTTCGCTTGGACAGCTCTTCACCGATCCTGGCCATATACGTATTGGAGGATTTCTGGATCGCCTTTTCCGGAGTGAGCATGCCGTACACGTGACCATTGTCATTTTTGATCCGGTCAGATCCCCTGCCGTATTGATACACCCCCGGGTCTTGCCATTGATCGTTCGGCCCGATGATCCCTTCCTGCAAGCCGAGCAAGACTGTGATAGGCTTGATGACGGAACCTGAGGGCACGATAGAGCGAGGGTGCTTGTCATTTTCTGCAATCGCTGCCTCTCCCGTCAATGGACGAGCGTCGTATGGGGCTTCCCTGATGGTTCCGTTTGTCACGGCAAATTGAATCTGCTCGTACAATTTCTGGTCGGGCCCCTCTATCCAAACGTTCGGATCGTATTCAGGGTAGCTGACCATCGCCACGATCCTTCCTGACTTGATTTCCATGGCAACGACATAGGCGCCTTTGGCGTATTTGGCCTCTGGGATCGTAGCACGAAGATTGGGGAGAAACTGCCGCACCGAGTCTCGGATCGCCGATTGGACACGACGGTCGATCGTGAGGGTGAGGTCATTTCCTCTGACCGGCAGGACCTTTTCCATCTGCTTCACCACCGTCTGGTCCGCAGCCACCTCGTACAGCCGGTAGCCATTGATCCCTCTCAGTTCATCCTCATAGGACAGCTCGATCCCATCCAGACCCACAAGCTGAGTGGGCAAATACCGCTCCTTCTCAGCCCGATAGGTACGGATATCCAAGTTTTCCGCGATGTGATACGGCCGGACATACCCCACAGTCTGAACCGCGATCTGACTCGGATCGTATTGCCTGATCGGCTTCGTCACCACCTCGATTCCTTGCAGCTCCCCCCGATTTTCGCCCAATTCTGCAATTTCCCGCTGCGTCAGATCGCTCTTTAGTTCCTTTTCCAGGTATTTCGGCATTTGCCGGGGAATTCTGATGTAGGTCCCATTTTCGTAGGCATACCCCACATCCATCTTCTTCAGGAGTGTGGATCGATCCGTTTGGGTCAATATGGTTACCAGCTTTTCAAGCAAGCGGATGTAATCTTCTTTGTCCATGGATTCCTGCTCGCGAAAAACGACCAGAAACGAGGGCCGGCTCTGTGCGATGACATGTCCGGTGCGATCGTAAATGTTCCCGCGCATCGCTGGAATCGAATCCCTTTTAAACGAACGGACCATCAGCTCACTGGCGTATTGGCCCCCTTGCTGGATTTGCAGCTGTGCCAAGCGCAAAACAATAGCTGCAAACAGGACAAAGACCATGATGTAGATTACTTGCAGCCGATTGATTCGTTTCTTTCTCTCTGGGGGTAATGTCGGTTCGTTCATCTTTTTACTCCTCTAGCACAAGTACTCTATTTTTTCTACTTTGCCCTCGGTATCAAGAAGCATACGATCCTGCAGAAATATGCGTGCGTAGTGGAATGCTCCAATATCAGCAGGCTGGGATGCAGCCGGAATTGTGGAAGGAGGGGCCATTGAAAAATGGAACGGCTGCCTCATGGGACACGCGAGGCAGCCTGTTTATTTACGGAAGCGCCTGGGTAAAAATGCGTTTCACTTTCGAATCGAGCACATGACTCCCGCCTCTCCCGCGAACGTCCTCGACCATCATCACCAGCAAAAGCTTGGGATCGTCTACGGAAAAGGCAGCGTACCAGCCGTTTTCCTGTCCAAGCTCGCCTTTCTTTTGCTTGAGCTCGGCGGTCCCCGTCTTGCCTGCGATTCGGTGACCCGCGACGCGTGCACCACGCCCTGTTCCCTTCGAATCTTCCATGACTTGCAGCAGGTCGTTTTGCACCAGCTTCGCGCTTTCCTTTGACATGACGCCCGTTTTCCAATACGGATCGTGCTTCTCCTCCTGAAACAAGAAGGGGTAGATCATGTTGCCGTCATTCACGAAGGCACTGTAGGCGAGTGCCAGATGCAGCGGTGTCATCGTGACTTCCCCCTGGCCGTAGCCCGAATCCGCGAGTTGAATTTCATTTTTCATTTGTTCGCCATTTGTGAGCGTTGATTTTTCTATGGGAAAAGGGATGGGAATCGATTCATGGAAGCCGAATTCCTTTGCCTTTTGCATGAAGTTGTCCTCCCCGATGGAGAGAGCCGCCTGCGCGAAATAAATATTGTCCGAATAAACAAGTGCTTTCTGCAGATTGACTGGTGCGCGGTGGTCGCTGACGCGAGTGACTTCGTAGTTCCCCCAGGACGAGTCCTTTTGCCAATGCAAGCCGTCGATGTCTTTCTCTTCATCCGGCGTGATGGCCCCCATGTCCAGCCCAATCGCTGCCGTTATCGGCTTAAAGGTGGATCCCGGCGCAAAGCTGTGGGCAAAGCGATTGAGCATCGGTTTTTGGGGATTTCCGTTTAGCTCGTTCCACTTGTCGGTCGACATCCCGAGAACAAAGTCATTGGGATCATAGGCAGGCGAGCTGACCAGAGCGAGAACCTCTCCTGTCTTTGGCTGGATGGCCGCCGCTGCCCCCGCCTCCTTTTTCAGCTCTCCGTAAATTTGTTTTTGCAGCTCTGCGTCGATGGTAAGCTTCAAGGTATCGCCATTTTTTGCAGCGCGTTCCCCGACAATCTTTTTGTCCATGCCATCTGCATTCACGATGGTGATGCGTCCTCCCGCTGATCCCTTCAGACGCTTTTCATACATTTGCTCCAGGCCCGTTTTTCCGATCTTGTCGGAGGAGCGATAGCCCTCCGCCTTTTTCTTCTCGTATTCCTCCGCGCTGATGGAGCCAGTATAGCCAATCAAATGTGCCAAGGCCTCCTTATACGGGTAGTACCTCACTTGCTTCTTTTGCAGCACGATTCCCTTCGTACCTGTAAGCTGAAAAATCCGTTCATCGTCATCAGACAATGTTGCTATACGGATGAATGACGTTTTTTTCGATGACTGTGCCTGCACGGTGGCTGCCACTTCATTAGATGCCAAACGCAGGATGTCACTCACCTGTTTTCGTCCTGCGGGGGTCAGCTGACTCCACTCGGCTGGATTCACCCCGACATCGACAACGACTCGGTCGGTAGCCAAACGTCGTCCTGCACGGTCCAGGATCTCTCCTCGCTTGGGGGGGATGGTAGATGCTCTGACTTTGTCTCCGTCCTGCATATCAGGGAGGAGGAATGACGGATTCCAGGAGATGTACCAGCCCTCCCCTTCGCCCTGCTTCTCTTTGACCAGCGTGGCCTTCCCCGTAAACGAGATCGGGTCGACAAAGGTATCCATGCTGAGTCGATAATGCAGCTTGATCGTACCATCCTCACCTGGCTGGACGGGCCCATTGTACAAAGGTTCGACTGAAATATTGTGTGCTTCAATGCCTTCATAAATATTTTGATAGCGCTGGGTAAACTGCTCTTTTGTAATTTGCTGTTTGGTCTTAGTAGAAAGCTGCTCGTACATATTGGAGAATTGACCGTATTGCCAGCGGGTCGTGAATGTAGAAAATGCAGTCTTTGCTTTTTCTCCTTCTCGCTGGGGGCTGTCTTGCCACATGTTCCAATACACGAAGCCAAACCCTCCCAGGACGACAATGAAGACTGACCAAAACCAAACCCATGTTTTCTTCACAAGGATCGTCTCCCTTCCATTCCCCAAGATAATATAGGCCCAATGGAAAATATATGGAGCAATCCTCACGCGATCGTGAAAGCATCATCAGAAAGAGATGTTAAGATGTTGAAAATTCTGGAAATTTATGAAGGAAGGAGGGAAAACTGCAGTTCCTGGGAGAGGAAGCGAGATACTTCTCGGGACGTAGTCAAAAAACAGCCCGCGGATGGGCGGTAGCTTTCTTCTCCGTCAGTAAAATATGAAGCATTCTGATCTGTACAAAAAAGGAGGCTTCATTGGCTAGCCTCCTTCTTCCATTTCCCACATATAGCCGTAACGAGGTATCGTCGTCACTTTCTCTCCGTATCGACCCAATCGCTTGCGGAGTCGGTAAACCAGCGCATTGATTTCAGCCCTGCCGACATCGGGGATCATTTTGTCTGTGCCGAAAAGCCGCTCCGGCCAGATGAGCACCATGATTTCTTCGTAGCTGACGGCCTGATTCGCCCGCTGGTATAAAAGCATCAAGAGATCCATATCTTTTCCGGTCAAATGCAGCCGTTTTCCATCCAGACGAATTTCCCGCCGCTCCAGATTAATGAGCAGTCCCGGCAGCTCTGCCGAAGGGTTGGGAATGGGGATGGACAATTCACGAGTCGCGTCCAGCTCATTCGCTTCTGCGAAAAAGACCAGCTCGACTGCCCCTTTCGCTAAAACGATATGGTCACCATGCCGCAGAACGTGCGGTGTGTCATGAATCGCAGTCCCGTTCACTTCGGTTCCATGCTTGCTCTGCAAGTCAGCGATCGCAAACTGCTTGCCCATTTTTTGCAGCACCGCATGCTTTCGTGATACGTATAGGCTGGAAAACGGAATATCCGGTTCAAATTGCGTACCTCTGCGTCCGATCGTATACACGTCCTTGGTCAGAAACTTCCGCTTTTGCAGCTGATCCGGATCGCCTTTTTTAATCAATATATAGACACTGTCGTCCAACATGCATCACCTCAAACCAAGTGAGAGCTTCTCACATGTAAAAATACCATCATGCTCATGCAAAATGCTAGATTCCTCGTGAAAATCAGGAGGATCAAACGCAAAACAAAGAACAGTCCCATGGTACACTACTCGTTTGAACCTGTCCATTCTACCACAAACAGGAAGAGGGTAGCGCTGCCCTCTAGTAATGCTTCAGATCCGCTGCCAGCACATACCCATCCACCGGAGAAATATAATACGTCTCCCCGTCGCAATCGAATTGGTAAAAAAGAGCAAACTCCCCGTGAAAATACGCCAGCGTTTTGTTTCCTACATATTTGACGGACTGGAAGGGCTTTTCTGCATACGGATCGTTTTGCAAATAGGCAGCTGCTTCTTGCGTGGTGAGCTGGAATCCTCCCTCGGGCATATCCTCGCGACGCTTTTCATCGAGCAGCCAGTCCCCTCCGCTGTAAACCAATGTGCTGACCTCATAGTAGCCGCTGTTCAAATCGTTTGCGAGCCGCATCGTCTTCACCACAATCCGGTTATCCGTTTGCTCGAGAATGATCGTACGCGCCTTCAGCGTTCCCGGCTGATAGTGGATGAGAAACAATCTCGTCAGTCCCTCTCCACCTTTGTAGTACTGCTCCAGCTGTTCCTGTTCGATGAAGCGGTCTGTCATGTACCGCTGCAGGTTTTCCCGAAACGCTTCAAAAGGCAGCCCCTTATTTTGGGCCTCTTCCAGCTGGCTGAAATAGCGGCGGGAAATCTCCACCAAGCGATTCGCGATCCATTCTGTGGGCTTTTTGTCTTCACCGGGAGAGTACCGTTCGGTTGGTTCAGCAGAGCCGCTTTCCACCGCCTTCGCTTCCGTTCTGTCAGACGAGCGGAACGCTGGCTTCGGGGCAGCTGTCTGTTCCGAACAGCCCGCGATCAGTACGGGTAACACGAAAATAAATAGTGCAGCCAGCTTTCTCATTCGGCATCCCTTCCCTCTGTCAGATTTTGTACAGGAACCGTTGTAAGAATCAAACAACTCTTGCAATGATTTGTGAAAAACTGATATAAGTGGTATGTAAAATCACTCCTAAAAAAACGAGGAATTCGAATGAAGACACGATTTTGGAAGATCTGCCTTTCCGTTTCCATATGCGCAAGCAGCATGATCGGTATGTCGGCGACTTCTGCAGCCGCTGCTCCTTCCACTGCGATTCTTTTGGATGGATATCCACTCGCCTTTCCTACCCCTCCTGTCATCGTAAAAGGTACGACCATGGTGCCTTTCCGCGCCATTTCCGAAGCGATGGGTGTCGATGTGCAATGGGACGGAGCGACTGAAACGATCACAGCCGTTCAAACAAACGGGCAGGACCGCAAAACCGTCAAAATGACCTTGAAAAACCCGCAGATCACCGTAAACGGACAGCCGACTACGCTCGCCGTGGCTCCTTATGAAACCAATGGAAGCACCCTCATTCCCCTGCGCTTTTTCAGCGAGCAATTCGGAGCGCAGGTAAGCTGGAACGATTCGACCAAGACCGTCTCGATTACGTCGCCAGCTCGCGACCTGTACAGTCTCGCCTTTTACGCGATCTCTTCCTTTGCCCAAAAGGATCTGATCTCCCATTTTGACTCGGTCGCGTTTGGCTGGAGCCGAATCGACAAGGATGGCAGCCTGACGCTTACGGGCAACGATTTCTACTGGCCAAAAGCGGCCGGCTCTACCACACCGGAAATGATTATCGACGAAGCCAAATCAGGTGGGACGACTCCCTACCTCATGGTTTTCGCCGGTGATGCCAATCATGAATTGACAACCCTGCTAACTGACAAAAGCTTGCGTGAAAAGGCCATTGCCAATATCCTCGCACTAGCCGAGGAAAAAGGGATGGAAGGAATCGTGCTCGACTTTGAAGGGCTGGGCATGAACGGCCAAGCAGCCGAGATCAAGTACGATTACAACGAGTTTGTCCAGCTCCTCGCCAGCCAATCGCAAAAGCTGGGCATCAAGCTGACTCTGGTGCTCCACCCCCTGAACGGAGCCTATCAGGGCTATGATTATGCCACGCTGGGAGGCTTGGCGGATGATCTCGTCATCATGGCATACGCCTATGAAAACGAGAAGGGGCCCGAGCCGATGAACCGGGTCGACCAAGCCATCAAGCTGGCGCTGGCGCAGGTTCCCAAGGAAAAGCTGATTCTGGGCATCTCCATGGGCAGCGAAAACGAGCAGACCGTGAATCAAAAGATCGGTCTTGCGAAGCGTCACAACCTCAAAGGCTTTGCTTTGTGGAGACTCGGCTTGATCAGCGAGCCAGCGATGACGAACATGCAGGAGGCTGTCCAGCTCCAGTAAAGAAATTGGCCTGATACCAAAAAACTCCCGTCGATCCTCAAGGGTCACGGGAGTTTTCATTCTTGCATGAAAAAGCTGCCTAGTATCCAGCCGATCGTCGGTCCGGACACTGACAGCTTCGCGCATCTATGAACAGCATGATAATCCCGCTTGTTGTACATTTGGATCGATCGCCATGACTTGACATTCGCCATTGGGAACATACAGCTTATATGCGACACCTTTTGGGATGACGATAAACTCGCCGGCTTCGACCCATATATTGCGTTCATGGTACATCATGAGCAGTCTGCCATTGACCACAAACAAAAATTCATCTTTGTCGTCGTGCTGCTGCCAAGCAAATTCTCCTCGCAGCTTTTCCAGTACGATGGCAGATCCATTGATCTCTCCAACGATTTTGGGACCCCAAGATCCTTGTACCTGAGAAAGATGTTGCGTGATGTTTACTTTTTCCATGATGACCCTCTCCTCTTTTGTATACCGTAATGATACGCAAACGAAGAGAGAAGATACATAAAACAGGCCTCACACCTATATGATAGATCTTCTCACAAAGCCATCATAAGATGCAGAAAAGTGGGACAATACGCCCTATCATCAGCGGATTCTTCTCCTGACGAAATCGATCACCACGGACAGATAATGGTCATGCTCATCCTTAATCACACTGTGACTGCTCTTTTCAAAAATGATCAGCTCGCTCTGTGGGATGAGTCGGGCGATCTCCACGGAATCTTCTGCCGGCGTGATCCAGTCGTGCATCGCTCCCATGACCAGAGTCGGTGCCGTAATGGACGGCAGCCGATCTCGCAGATCAAAGGTCTTCAAAAAGCCCCCAAATCCCTCATTCAAGGCTTCGTAGCAGCGATTGGAACGCTCCCTGGCATCGAGTGCTGCTCGCCGTTCCTCTTCATTGGGATTGGCATTGTGAGTGACGGAATACATCGGCGCCATTAGCTCGTAAAACCTTGAGAGCTGCTCCTTGGAAGAAAACGCTCCATCCCATAAAACTTGCGCGATCTCCTTCATCTCCGGCGTCCCTTTTTCTTCTACGATTCTTTTCGCCTTATCCAAAAATTCATAGCTGGGCGAAGTGGTGAGCAGCAGCAGCCCCGCCACATTTTCCGGGTAGCGCAGAGCATACGTCTGCGCTACCATGCCCCCGTAGGAATGGCCATGCAGAACGATTTTTTCCAGTCCCAGATGCTGGCGAAGCGCCTCAATATCCTCTACGTTGTTTTCCAGGGAGTACGACTCCTGAGGTCCCTTTGCGGAGTGTCCACTGCCTCGATTGTCAATGTAGACAAGCTGCATTTCTTCTGCCAGAGGAGTCAGACCGGGCTTGTAGCCTGTATGATCGCCTCCGGGTCCGCCATGCAGGACAAAGCAGACTGGCTTTTGCCGCAGGATCGGGCCATCGGGCACCCATCCCATTCCTTCCACATCAAAGAAAATGCGCGTTCCATTTATGTGTGCGTACATACGCGGTCACTCCTTTTTCTCATGAGTACAGATGGCACCTGACCATTTGTCCGTTCACCGTCGTTTCCTTTGGCACCTCGGTACGGCAAATGTCCATGCACGATTGGCAGCGCGGATGAAAGCGGCACCCGGCAGGAGGATTCGCAGGTGAAGGCAGATCACCTTGCAGAATGATGCGCTCCTTTTTCTCATCCGGGTCGGAAACGGGTATGGCTGATATCAACGCTCGGGTATACGGATGCAGCGGATTTTGAAAGAGGGCTGCCTTGTCGGACAGCTCGACGATCTCGCCCAGATACATCACGGCCACCCGATCGGAGATGTGTTCGACCACGCCCAGATCGTGGGAAATAAAGATGTACGTCATGCCGAATTGCTCCTGAAGGTCCTGGAGAAGATTCAAGATTTGTGATTGAATGGACACGTCCAGTGCAGAGACCGGTTCATCCGCGACGATCAGCTGGGGCCGAAGCATGAGCGCCCTGGCGATCCCGATCCGCTGACGCTGCCCGCCGGAAAATTGATGGGGATAGCGGTCCAGATGAGACACATTCAGACCGACGATGCGGACCGTCTCCTCGATCAAGGACGACCGCTGTTCCTTGGGCACCTGCTGGGCGACCAGCGGCTCCTCCAATATTTTGCGGATCGTCAGCTTTGGATTCAGCGTAGCAAACGGGTCCTGAAACACCATTTGCAGCTGGCTGCGCATGGCACGCATTTCTTTGGCCGTCAGCTTCGTCAGGTCTTTGCCGCGGAACCAGATTTCTCCGGATGTCGGCTTCAAGAGTCGCAAAAGGCAGCGCCCTGTCGTCGATTTCCCGCAGCCGGACTCGCCGACGATGCTCAAGGTCTCTCCTTCGTGAACCGTCAGACTGATGCCGTTGACAGCCTGCACGTACTCCGCTGACCCAAACCAGCCTTTCTTGGAAGCGAAGTGCTTCTTGAGCCCTTTTACTTCCAGGAGTGTCTTGTTCAATGGAGGTCCC
The DNA here is from genome assembly GCF_016811915.1 of Brevibacillus choshinensis. Lineage (NCBI taxonomy): Bacteria > Bacillati > Bacillota > Bacilli > Caryophanales > Paenibacillaceae > Brevibacillus > Brevibacillus choshinensis. The sequence continues at coordinate 5,052,862 of NZ_CP069127.1, forward strand.
TCCCCTCTGCTGCCCCACTCGCGTCGTGCAGCCAGCATCGGCATGCAGAGCCATCCGGCATGTTCAAAAGCTCTGGACGCCGCTGATGACAGATCGGCATCGCCTCACTGCACCGTGGAGCAAAGCGGCACCCTGCCGGCCATTCTCCTGGCGAAGGGACATTTCCCGCAATGGCATACAGCCGCTTGCCGCCGCGCGAATGCTGGGGAACAGAGCGGATCAGCCCCTGCGTGTAAGGGTGTTTGGGATGACGCAGCAAGGTACGGACATCTGCCGATTCGATGACTTGCCCGGCGTACATCACCAGCACGCGGTCGCACATCTCCGCCACTACCCCCAAGTCATGGGTGATGAGCATCACGGACATGCCTGTTTCTTCCCGCATCTCGCGAATCAGTCCGAGCATCTGCGCCTGAATCGTCACATCCAGCGCTGTCGTCGGTTCATCCGCTATGAGCAGCTGTGGGCGACAAGCCATCGCCATGGCGATCATCACGCGCTGCCTCATTCCACCGGAAAGACGATGCGGGTATTCCCCGTAAATCTCTTGAGCCCGCGGAATTCCGACCTGCTCGATCAGCCGGGTGGCACGACGCTTGCGTTCCTCTTGCCCCAGAGAGGTATGGAGCTGCAGGACTTCTCCGATTTGTCTGCCGATGGTGAGGACCGGGTTCAGAGAGGTCATCGGCTCTTGAAAGATCATCGCCAAACGATTGCCGCGAATCGTTCGCATTTCTTTTTCTTCCAGCTGGAGGATATCCTTCCCTTCGAACAGGACACGGCCCGCGACCACTTTCCCGTTCTTTCCGAGCAGCCGCATAATCGACAAGGACGTCACGCTCTTCCCACAGCCCGATTCTCCCACAATGCCCAGTGTTTCCCCTTTTTGCACCGTAAAGTCGATGCCATCCACGACCGTCACCGCCTTTTTGCGGCCCAGAAACTCTGTAGTCAATCCTTTTACCTCCAGCACGGGCGGTTGGCGATTCATCAGGTACCTCCGATCCGCAAGTTCGCTTGCATATTTATGGTATACTTCTGCTCATATCCAGAAGAGCAAATATTCTGAAAGGGTAGGGTGAGCTTACGATGAACATGGACAATATTGAGGCATTCCTGTACGCGTTTCAGCTTGGCAGCTTCAACAAGGCGGCAGAAGCGCTCTATTTGACTCAGCCTTCCATCACGGCCAGAATTCAGACTCTGGAGCGGGAGCTGGAAGGCCCTCTGTTTCACCGGGACGGCAAGCAAATCGCTCTGACCGAACGAGGCAAGCAATTCCTCCCCTATGCCCAAAAAATCCTGCACGCCTACCAGGAAATATCCTCCACCCTGCGCGAGCAGCCCCAGGCGGAAAAAAGCCTGACGATCGGGTGTACTTTGTTGATGTCGACTCATATTCTACCGGAAATTCTCCCGATCTATCGCAAGAAATACCCGGGAGTCAACATCCGTATTCTTGTAGGGTCCTCTGCTTATATCATGGACAAGGTGTTGAAAAAGGAAGCCGATTTCGGACTGGTTCGCACCGTTTCCCATCCGTTGATCGAATCCTTCCACCTGCACACCGATACGCTCCATCTGGTCGTTCCCCCGCATCACCCGTTTCGCGAGATCCCCCGCTCGAAATTGACGTGGGAGATGGTAGGCCAGGAGCCGCACATCGTTCTCGCTCACGGTACGATCGAATGGCTTATGGTCCAGCGCCATTACCATCGGAATCAGATCAACCCGCACATCATGATGGAGGTGGACAATTTTGAAGCGGCCAAGAAGATGGTCATGCGCGGAGTCGGCATCAGCTTCCTTCCCGAGCTGTGCATCGCCGAAGAGCTGGCCAACAGACTCCTGTATCAGATTTCGCCGCAGCCATCCGCTCAGCTAACGCGCAAGATCGACATCATCTGCCTGCGCGATGGCAACCGTGATCTGGTAGAATTTTTCATCCATGCAGTCAGGGCATTGGATCGAAAAACGCCTCTGGTCAAAACGGTTTAGGTGGACTTTGGATCGAAAATGTCGCGCAGAGCATCTCCCAAAATATTGACGGTAAACACGACAATCGTGATGGATATCCCAGGGAAGGTCGCCAGCCACCAGGCGTCGTGAATGTATTCCTTTCCTTCGCTGAGCATCGTTCCCCACTCGGGAGTAGGCGGTTGTGCTCCTAATCCGATAAAGCTGAGGGCTGCTGTATCGAGGATCGCGATCCCGATCTGCAGCGTGGTATAGACGAGCAAAGGGCTCATGATGTTCGGCATGATTTGATAGAGCAAGATTCTTGCGTGGGAGGTTCCGACAGCCCGGCTCGCTTCCACGTATCCGGATGATTTGACGGACAAGGTGGCACCGCGAGTCAGCCTGGCGTACTTGGGAATGCCCGCGATTCCTACTGCGATCATCGCGTTGGTCAGGCTAGGCCCGAGAATGGCTACGATCGCCATCGCCATGATGATATTCGGAATGGCCAGCAAAATATCCATGACTCTCATCAGGACCTGATCGACGACACCTCCGACGAAGCCGCTGGTCACTCCGATGAACGTTCCTGTAAAAAACGTGATCGAGACGGCCATGACAGCGACCATCAGCGTGACTCTCGCTCCATGCAGCAGTCTGGACAAGACGTCTCTCCCGATCGAATCGGTACCCAGGACATGCTCGGCGGTTGGCTCAGACAGCAGGGACTCATAGAACGGTTGGGTCGGATCGTGAGGAGCCAGCCATGGACCGACGATCCCCACCGCGATGACGACCAGCAAAATCCCCAGACTGTACCTCGCCTTTGGATTTCGCCACAGCTTTTCCAAAAAGCTGTCTTCTCGGATCCACGTCATCTTGCTCGCTTCCTTTTGCGAAGGAACCGGCGGAGGGGCAGGCAGAACGGGACTTGCTTGATTCATGGCTACGTTCCCTCCTTCATCTTTCCGACTTCAATGCGCGGATCGATCACACTGTACAAGACGTCGACCAAGATGTTGATCAGGACAAAGATGACCCCGATGAACAAGATGATCCCTTGGACCAGCGGGAAATCACGGGAAGCAATCGCACTGATCGCAAGCGACCCGAGACCCGGCCAGTCAAAGACTCGCTCGATGATGACGGTGCCCCCCAAAAGCGAGGCAATCTGAAGACCGACGATCGTCACGACGGGAATCATCGCATTGCGAAACGCATGGATGAACAGGACGGCGCCTTCTCCCAGCCCTTTGGCCCTCGCTGTGCGGATGTAATCAAACGAAAGCACCTCGACCATTCCTGCTCTCGTCAATCGGCTGATGACGGTAGAGGCCAGCACCCCGAGGGTAACGGCCGGCAAGAAGAGGTCCATCAGGCCTGTACCTCCCGCGATGGGGAACCATCCGAGCTTGACGGTGAACAGCATGATCAAAAGGATTCCCAGCCAAAAGCTCGGGATCGATACTCCTAGCGTAGCCAGACTCATCGCGGAAAAGTCCAGCAGCGTGTCTTTGAACCTGGCCGCGAGAATCCCCATCGTAATTCCGATCAATATCGCGAGCAGCATTCCGCTGGCAGCCAGTTTTACGGTAGCGGGAAAGCGCTCCATGATTTCCGTGAGGACGGGGCGCCCGGTCTTGAAGGACGTCCCCAAATCCCCTTGGAGCACATTGGATACGTAATGAACGTACTGCGTCAAGAGCGGTTGATTCAGCCCCAGCTGTTCTCGCAGCGCCGTGACTTGTTCGGCTGTCGCATTTTCCCCCAGCATGATGCGAATCGGATCGCCCGGAATCAGATGAATCAGCGCGAAGGAAAAGATGGAGATTCCCAATAGCACAATCAATCCGGAGCCCAGTCGCTGCAGGATAAACTGTCTCATTATTGATTCACCCAGCTGTCTTGATACATCAGGCCGCGCAGTGGATGCATGCGCACTCCTTCCACCGGCTTGCGCACGATGTTGAATTGCTTCTCCGTATAGAGCGGCACCCACCACGCTTGCTCCACGACGTATTTTTGAATTTCCTTGTAAACCTCTTTGCGAGCTGCGCTGTCCACCGTTGTTCTTCCTTTTACGAGGAGACCGTCCAGCTTGTCGTCGTGGACGGCGCTGAAGTTCAGACCGTTAGCGATTTGGCTGGAGTGCAGGAACAGGTAAAGGACGTCCGGATCATTCAGCGTGTATCCCATCAAGGTCATATCGAAATTGCCTTTCGTTGCCGTGTCAACCAGCGCGCCCCACTCGAGCGTGACGATTTTCACTTCTACTCCGATGTCCTTCAGCATCGCCTGGATCAGCTGAGCCGCTTGCGCCCACGTGCCTGTTTGTGCCAGGATTTCCAGTGTCAGCGGCTTGCCGTCCTTTTCATAGATGCCCTGCCCATTCTTTTGGTAGCCGGCCTTTTCGAGCAAGGCTTTCGCTTCGTCCACCTTGTAGGCATAGCCGTAGTCCTTTACCGCTTCATCGTAGCCAAACAGGGAAGGCGGAAGCGGTCCGTACGCAACGACGCCCTCTCCCTGGATAACCGCCTTCATGATCGCCTCTTTGTTGATCGCTTTGTTCAGGGCCTGCCTGACTTCCAACTGCTGGAATACCGGCTTTCTCGTATTCATCATGATGAACAGGCCGAGACCGTTGCGGAGCATTTCCTTTACCTCGTACTTGGGATTATCCTTGTACTTCTTCACGTCCTTGGCATCGATTTTCGAAGCGATATCGATCGAACCGCTCTCCAGTGCGGCGAGCATGGTCTGATTTTCGTTGATAAACTTGTAGATGAGCTTGTCTGGATAGACGGGCCCTTGGTTCTTGGCGATCGGGTCTGCCCACGTGAAATCTTCATTGCGGACAAAGGTGATCGACTGTCCGTTCTCCCAGCTTTCAAACTTCCAGGGACCGACCCCCACAGGCTGACGTCCGTATTTGTCTCCCGCCTTTTTGATCGCTTCCATGGAAAGCGGCTGCAGCCAGCCCGGGTCACTCAAGTACTGAAGCAGAGGAGCAAAAGGCTGCTTGAGCTTCAAGACGAGTGTCTTGTCATCCGGCGCTTCTACGGAGGCTACCTCCGACAGATTGCTCCCTGCCACTTTTGCCGCCGTCTCGGGATTGAGCGCGCGCTGGTAAGTATCCGCAAAGGACTTTGCCGTCAAAGGGCTTCCATCCTGAAACTTGACCCCGGAGCGAATGACGAAGCTCCACGTCTTTCCATCCTCGGAGACCGTCCAGCTCTCTGCCAAATACGGCTTGAATTCGAGCGTTTCCGGGTCTTGGGTGACCAGGCCGCCGCCAAGATTCCCCGCGATTTGGTTGGCGACGGCCATCCCTGTCTTTTGAATGTCCAGTTGATCAGGCTCGTCCTTCAATCCGATGGTGATGGTCCCGCCTTTTTTCGGCTGTGTGCTGGAGGCAGCCGGCTGTTCTCCCGAAGGTGCTGCAGACCCGCCTGGTGCTGTCGTAGAGGTCGTGGTCGTATTGCCACATCCCGCCACCAATGTAGCTGCCAGCGATACCAACGCGACTACTTTTTTGATCGATACGGTCGTTCCCATATCATCGCCCCCTTGCTTGTGTGAAAAATGGTTTATGAATACAGTATCATTTTTCTGAAAATATTGATTATTGGACATTTCTATATGGTATAGAGGATTTGAAAAAACAAAAAAAGGCATGATCAGCAAAGTGATCACGCCTTATTTGTTTTTGGATTTAATGCAAGACATTCAGCAAAAACGTCAACGTCCCCACACTGATCACGGTCGTAACCAGTACACTGCTGGATACGAACTGCGGCCGCATGTTGAATTGAATCGCATAAATCGCCGTTGTCGCGGCAGAAGGCATGGCAGCCAGGATGACCAGCACATTGCGCAGCAGCGGGTCGATCGGAAAGAACAGGCAAATCAGATACGCCAAGAGCGGAGACGCGATGAGCCGTATGACACTGGCAACGCTAAGCTCCTGCCATTCAAAGGTCGAGGAGGACACATTGGCCAGCTGCATCCCGAGAATCAGCATGATGACGGGAATCGCTGCCTGCGCGACCAGATCGATCGCCTGGTAATAGCTCTCCGGGATGACGATCTGAAATTGCTGGAACAGGATCGCTACAACCACCGCGTAGTTGGAGGGCTGCTTGAATACCGCCTTGATCGCCGTACCCACGCCTCCCTTGCCCCGCGACGCAAAGTATACGCCGAATACTCCCATGATGATGGAGTGAAAAACCATGATTTGCACGGCATACGTAAACCCGGCGTCGCCAAACGCAAACAGAATGATCGGCGTCCCGTAGTTCCCGCTATTCATGAATGCAGTCGACAGCATCATGGCGCTCTCCTGCTGCTTGTCGTACTGGAACAGCTTGGCGGACAGCAGAGTGAGAAGAATCAGTGCTGCCAGCAGGAGCATCGAGATGACCACGATGTAAAAGAGCTGAAGATCCAAAGCCGTCTTGTAAAAGGTGCGGAACACCAGAGCAGTCGTCAGGATGTAAATCGCCAAAGTCGAGATCGGCTTGAGATCGAGCTTGAAGATGCGCTGAAGAATGTATCCCGAAAGGAAAATCAGCAAGACCGGCAGAATGACTTGAAGAAAAATCATGCGCGATACCCACTTTCCGAATCAAATGAATGCTAAGAACAGTATATCAGAGGCAAACGGAAAAAAACTCGCCCTGATTGGCGAGTTTTTCGCTGCTGTCCCTTTTCTCGCTTGCGAGTTCACCTTAGCTCTCTGGAATAAACAGCTGCGGAACCGTATACAGCGCAGGTGAACCGCCTGTATGCAAAAACAGAATATGGTCGTCCTTGGCGAACCTCCCTTCGCGAATCAGACCGATCAATCCTGCCATAGCTTTTCCCGTATAGACCGGATCAAGCAGGATGCCTTCTGTCTGCGCGACGAGCTTGACGGCTTCCACCATTTCCGCCGTTGGAACGGCGTAGCCCGGACCTACGTAACGGTCTTCGCACACAACCGACTCAGCACGAATCTCGCCCTGCAAGCCTACCATCCCTGCGGTGCTGCGCAGCAGATCCAGTACCTTGGATTCCTGGGCCGCCCGGTCGCGGCTCACGTTTACGCCGATTACCTTCGTGTTTGATTGGCGAGCCATGAATCCTGCCAACAGGCCGGCCTGGGTACCCCCGCTCCCCGTCGCCGTGACGACGTAATCGTAGGCAGTACCTGTCTCCCAGGCCTGCTGCTCGATTTCTTCCGCACAAGCCATGTACCCCAGCGAGCCGAGTTCATTGGAGCCGCCTACGGGAATCAGATAGGCTTTCCGTCCCTTGCTTGCCAGCTCCTGCGCCAGCTTTTCCATGACAAGCTGCATGTCGCCATCTGCAGGAATCACTTCGATTTTTTCAGCTCCCAATAGGTGAAACAGCAAATGATTGCCGCTCGCCTGCGGATGGTAGCCATCTGCAGGCTCAGTCAGCACCAACTGGCATTTCAGCCCCTCGCGGACAGCAGCAGCCAATGTCAAACGGCAGTGATTGGACTGGACAGCTCCGCATGTGATGAGCGTATCGGCTCCCTGCCTCAGCGCATCCGCCACGAGATACTCCAGCTTCCGGGTCTTGTTGCCTCCCACAGTCAGCCCCAGCTGATCATCACGTTTGATGAAAATCGCAGGTCCTCCAAGATGCGATGAGAGTCGTTCCAATTTTTCGATGGGGGACTGCCCTGTCGTGTAGCGTCTGCGCTCGTAGCGGATTGGGTTCATGATATTCTCCTCTTTTCCATGCAAATAGTCTCTCTATAGTATACTCCTCTCCAGTAGGGAATCCTCCGTCTGCTGCCTTCTCTAGGGTTCGCCTGACAGTTTGCCGATAGATGGTGAGAAGACGGTTTAGCTCAATGGAATTCGGGTATAGGTTACTTCAGGGTTTTCTACGGATCAATGAAAAGGTGTTGTGCATGAGCAAGAGAAAAACGTATACTCTCCGATTTATACTGGAACTGCTGGTTGTGTTTTCCGTCATCATCACTTTCTTGATTGGTGTCATTTCCTCTATTCGCGTCAATACATCCTCACTTGCCGCCAACTATCTGGAAAACAACTTTCACTACGCAAAAAAGCTTTCGAGTAATACCACGGAAGTGTTGTCCAGTATGCAAAACACATTGAATGCACTCGCTGTTCGCAGCGCTAGACAGACCGTCACTCATACAGATCTGCAAGACTGGTTTGCCGCGAACAAGCAATTTTTCCACTCCATTTTTATTGCGGATACCACGGGCACCATCCTTCAGATGGCACCATCGATCAAGGGCATTGAGTCGGGGACGCACCTTACTTCCCCTGCTGCAAAGGAAGCCCTATTCCTGAAAAAGCCTGTGATTTCCAAGCCGTACATCGGCGTCACCGGCAGACTCATTGTGTTGATATCGGCACCGATCGTCAATCCACAGGGAGAGTACAAAGGCTTCGTGGCTGGATCAATCTTCCTGGAAGAACCAAATGTTTTGAGCCGGATGCTCAGTCAGCATTTTTACGGAGATGGGTCCTATATGTATGTCGTTGACAGGGACGGCCGTTTGATCTTCCATCCGGACAAAGCACGACTGGGAGAATCCGTCGCGATGAACCCTGCCATCCAGAAAGCATTGGCTGGAGAGAGCGGATATGCCGAAATCGTCAATAGCAGAGGGACCTCCTTTTTTGCTGGCTACACCTATGAGCATATCACCGGCTGGGGGATTGTTTCGCAAACACCGACCTCCCGGCTGGATGTATCCAATCAGCAGCTTCTTCAAAATCTGCTCGCGACCGCATTGCCTTTTTTGCTCATCAACATCATCATTGTCTGGCTGTTTGCCAAACACATCAGCACCTCGCTGTCTAATCTGGCACTGTTCTCAGGGGACTCGGTTAAATCAGCCAGCCCTGATGGCATTCCGACGACTACCTCCAAAATTTATGAAGTACAAAAATTGTATCAGAGCACGAGACTGGCCATGCGCCAAGTAAACAAACGCATGCTCAAGCTGCAGACGGAAGTCAGAATTGATGAATTGACCAGACTCTTCAATCGAAGGATGTTCAATAGCACCCTTTCGGATCGGATCAAGAACAAGACCCCCTTTTCATTGATCATGCTCGATATCGATCATTTCAAAAAGATAAATGACACGTACGGACATGTCATGGGAGACGAAGTACTGAAGCTCGTGGCACAGACCATGCTCGAGCAAACTCGGGAGGAGGATCTCTGCTTTCGCTATGGCGGCGAAGAATTTGCCGTCCTGATCCACGATGAAAGCCAGCAATTGGCCTACCACATTGCCGAGCGTATCCGCCTTTCTGTCGCAGCGCTGGAAATTCCTACGCATACCAAAATTACGCTCTCGCTTGGCATCGCGAATTTCCCTCTGCACGGGTGCAACCCCATTCAGCTCGTTGCCTGTGCGGATCTGGCTCTCTATCATTCCAAGGAACAGGGGAGAAACCAAACGACCTTGCATCCGTCGGACAAGTCCGAAGGCATGCAAGGATGAGCGGTTTTTAAAAAAAGAGACTCGGGCATCATCAGCCCAGTCTCTCTCCCATCTTTTCTATTGAACATTGACGGAATTTTTACACAAAGACATTCATATAGCAGCAGCTTATCTGATTCTCTCTTTTTTGCGAGTCTCTTTGCCCGTCTCATGCCTTCTTTCCCATTGCACCAGTCCATCTGTTTTCTTTTTGTACGAACAGGCCCCCGATACTCGATCCCATATTTTGCTCTGGCATCCGGAACAGCGGTACCGTCTGCGCTGCACTTCGACGAATATGACCTCCGCTCCGACCAGCGCTTGAAAGTACTGTATTTTTTTCTCTGTCTTATGAAATTTTTTGTTTCCACAATTCGGGCATTGGTGAGGAGGTATAGTCTGTATTATAGCGTTATCCATTCAGAAGCCACCTCTCTGTGTTGGAGTGTCATAGATCATTTCTAACATAAATCATTTTTTAACATATACCCACTCCTTCTCCACCTTAAACCTGTCTTTGCGCTAAAAAGGCCGAGAATCGGCAGTTTATTTCATCCTGCTTCCTTCCCGGCCATTTGATTCCTACAGGTTTTCCGCGCTCTTCAGGGCATGCTCCCAGCTTGGGAAATAAAAGAGAGCGTTCCTCATTAATTCGGGGTCTGATTGCTTCACGTGTTTTTTACTGACCGATCCTCCATTGCTCTGGATCGTTCTGATTCTGGTAATGACTTCATCCGCGTCAAAAGTAGCTTCCATTATCCAATCACTCCTTTTAGACTTCGTATTCACCCCTATTTTGGACAACGATGATTTGGCCTATACAAAGTGTTCGCGCTTTTCGTAACGTCCTATCCAAATTACTAACTTTAGTTAGCTTACAGGCGTGCCAAATTATGCTATTTTACTTGAGTGTTAACAATTGGTTCCTAGTTCGAAAGTAATAGCTGAATGCCAGTTTCAGGATTATAATAGAACCCAGTGAAAGAAGCTCTGCTCCTAGTGGGTAAACGAGCACGGGAGGCAAGACATGACAACGCTGAAAAAGATTGGAATGTTCAAGCAATTATCGAATATAGAGCTGTCCAAACTCCTAGGAAAATTGGAGCTGCATCCCGTAACAGTAGGTACGGTCTTGTTTCGCCAGGGCGACCCCGGTGATCGTCTGTACGTCATCAAGAGCGGAAAGCTCGAGCTCTTCGTGGAGGGCAGAACCCCCCAAATGATCACGGTTCTGAGCGAGGGTGACACGCTCGGGGAAATGGCGATGCTGACAGGAGAGAGGCGATCAGCGACAGCGATTGCTGCTACAGACGCGGAGCTGTACATCATCGATCGTGAGACGTTTCACCACCTCGTTGAAGAACAACCCTCCATATCCACTTATTTCATTCACCTTTTGTCCCGCCGCCTGACTACAACCAATGAACAGCTGATGACGACCAAGGAAATGACGTTTCAGGCTACGGCAAAGGAACTGGATGCCTTCCCTCCCCAACTCGTTCACCTTTTACTATCCTGCGCCCCTTTTCCCAGAGTCAGTGGTAAATGGTTAGTGAATCAGTTTGGCATCGAGCTGGAAGCTGTCCTCCTGCAGCTGCCGAACCTCACGCGATTTATTGAAAAGAGAAAGGATTCACCCGGCTGGTACACGCTCACATCCGAGACTTGCCAAGTGCTGACTGAAATCGCAACGATGCGCTTGGGACATGAAGAAAGACGCAAGCGAATGACGGACATGCTCTCTTTCTACGAGGCCGAAGAGCAATGGGAGGCAGCTGTTGAGCTCCTGGCGCAGTCTGGACGATGGCCGGAAGCCCTGGAGGTCGTCGATCGAATCCGATCGCAAGGCGGGGATTGCCAAAAGAGCCTGCATGCGCTGCTCCATTCCTGTCCGCCAGCGCTCCTCGTCAGCAGCTTTGCGCGTCTCGCCAACTGGATAACCCATGCAACCCCAGAAGAAGGGCTTGCCCTTTTGGATCATGCCTGGAGCGAATACGGCGAGCACTATTCAAATGAACAATGGATCGCGACGTACGAGTGGGCATCGCAGCTGCATGCCAAGCTGGACCGGCACCAGCAAGCGATGGAATACCTGACGCTGGCTGAGGCTAAAAAAGCGAGCACCGGAATCATCGGGCTGGAAAAGGGGCCAGGCTCTCATCTCGTCCAGCAGCAGCTGACCAGGGGGCACATTCGCAGGTTGGTCGGCAGTGCGGGCGGCCTTTTTCAACGAAGCCGCAAGGGAAGCTGGCTTGCCGCATTCCTCGTAGCCGCTAGCCTGGCAATCTTTCATTACATAGAGCCTCTGGGCGGCTTGTCGCACTCCGCAATGGATTTCATCGGTATCGGTATCGCTGCTGTCATTCTCTGGATCGTCAACATCATTCCCGATTACATCGTGTCACTTGGAATGGTCATGGCGTGGGTGCTAGGTGGTCTGGTGACACCTGAGGTTGCCCTGTCGGGATTTGCTTCTACGACATGGCTCTACATGATCTTTATCATGGCGTTCATCGCAGCCATTACTCGCTCCGGCATCTTGTACCGCGTTTCCCTGAACGCGCTCAAGCGTTTCCCCCGCCATTACAGGGGGCAGCTATGGGGAGTAGTCGCTGGCGGTATTCTGCTGAATCCGCTCATCCCTTCCTCCTCTGCGAAAGTAACCTTGGGAGTCCCACTCGCCCGTACCCTGTCCGAGTCTATGGGTTTTGGCAGCAATAGCCGTGGTGCAGCGGGCTTGGGCCTGGCTTCGATGATCTTTTACGGCTTTACGGCGCCTTTCGTCTTGACCGGCTCCTACACGAACATGATGGCGTACGGGCTCGCTTCCATCGCTCAGCCGATCAATTGGCTGCAATGGTTTTTCTATGCTTTGCCGTCCTTCATCGTCTTTTCCGGCGTGATGCTGATGATCCTCCACGTCATGTTCCGTGACGTTCGCCAGGTCCGTCCGATCTCTGACGAAGTGCTGGAGGAACAGCTGCGATTGCTTGGTCCGTGGTCGAGAGGTGAGCGTATCGCGGTCATCACGACGCTCGGCAGCATCTCGCTCTTGATCCTGCAGCCTCTTCACGGAATCGACAGCGCCTGGGTCATGCTCGCTGGATTTGCGGTGCTGGTCATCACTGGGGCACTTGATCGACAGACGGTTTCCACCGGGATCGATTGGACCTTTCTCCTCTTTCTCGGCGTCGCCTTCAGCTTCGCAGCCGCTACACAGGCATTGGGGATCGCCGACGCGCTCTCCGCTTTTCTCGGAGATCAGCTCGGCATATTCTTGTCCAGTCCTGCCTTGCTCTTGACGGTCGTCATTGTTGTGTCGTTTCTGGTCACGCTAGTCATCCGGGACGACCCTGCCGTGATCCTGCTGGTGACAGCATTGCTGCCGCTAGCCGAAAAGGCAGGCATTCACCCGTGGATTTTTGTCTTCGTTATCTTGCTGGCAACAGATCCGTTCTTTTTTCCTTATCAGTCTCCTACCTATCTGACGGCTTATTACAGTTCCGATGGCAAGTCGTTCACTCACCGGCAGGGTCAAATCATCGCCCTCGCCTATGCTTTTGCCATTATCCTTGCCGTTTCGGTAAGCGTACCCTACTGGACTTGGCTCGGCCTCATCTCCTGATTTCTATTTCTTTTTGGTTTTGTGAATCGCGCCACATTATTTCCGGAGAAAAATCGGTACACTTGGAGCATCAAGCTACTATGGGATGACAGATGCTCCGATGAGAAAGCATCCTCTTCATCCATTCAGGAGGAATCCAGTAACTCGTGAATCATTTCAGCGCTTTCGACATCCTTTTTATCGCACACCTGATTGGAGATTTTTTGCTGCAGACCGAGTGGATGGCCAAATACAAGGCCCAGAGGTGGCTTCCGTTATTGACCCATTGCCTCGTGTATACTCTCTCTGTCACTTTGCTCGCTTTCCTGTTTGTGCCGGGAGGACTCTCTGTCTGGGCGAGCCTGCTCATTTTTCTCTCCCATGTCATTTTGGACCGTCGAACCTTCGTTTATTTTTGGTATCGCAAGGTCATGCAGGTCACGGATGACCGAAGCAAATGGCTGATGATCATCACCGACCAGGTATTCCATCTCATCATTCTGGGGGTGGCTTTGACGATCAGCTGAAAAGAAAAGGAGTTGTCCCCCCCTCATGAAAAGAACGAATTTTCTTCATCATTTCCCCTTTTTTCAGGACGCACCAGCAAATCGCCGACATGACAGGAACGGTCCGCGAAACGGTGACGAAAGTATTGCTCGAGCTGCAAAATCAACTATTGATTGAAGTAAAGAAAAAGAAAATCTATATCTGCAATCTGGCAGAATTTGAACGGTTGGTAGAAGCCTAAATGAAAAAAACCATGTGGAAGCTCTCGCTATTCGGAAATTTATTCGTCATCCTTTTCTGCGCAGCTCTCTTTTTCGGAGATGCCCTGCACAAGCAAAATGACGCCATCTACGACTACGACATGCAAAAAAGCATGACTCACGCTCCCCACGAAGATATCATCGTCATCGATATCGACCAGGAATCCCTGGATTTGATCGGGACGTTCCCGTGGTCACGCGACACGTACATTCCGCTGCTGGAAGCGTTGACAGAAGCCAAAGTCGTCGGATTCGACATCACCTTTAACACCAAAAGCGAGGATCCCGGTATCGATGAAGCTTTTGCCGCGGAGCTCGCCAAGCATGACAATGTCATCATTCCCTCTGTCGTGGAGATGGAAAGCTTTTTCCGCTCAGAGACTACCGTCACCAAAGGACAGCTCATCAAAGGACAATCGCTTATCAAATCCATTCCCGAAATTGCTGCTGCAGCCAAAACCGCCCATATCAATGCCGCACTCGATGAGGACGGGGTGATTCGGCGCACCTGGCTCATGCTCGATACGCCCGAGGGAAAAATCCCCTCGCTTGCCTATCAGATCGCCGATATGTACGGGACGGATGTGAAGCACTACCTGAACGATCATCCCCAGGCAGAGCTGTCTATCAAATTTGACGGTTCATCCAAAGATTTTATGAGCATCCCGTTTTACCAGGTGCTGAACGGAGAGGTGCCCCCGGAAACATTCAAGGATCGCATTGTTCTGATCGGGATGGCTGCCGCGGGAGACGATGCCCGTCCGACGCCGGTCGATAACCATATGTATCTGGTGTACGCCCATGCCAATATCGTCAATCAGCTGCTTCATAACGAGTCGATCACGGTCTTTGGCGATCTGCTGGTGCTGACCCTGATGCTCATCGTATTCCTGTTGACCATCTGGTTTACCTGGCGATTGAAGCCAATGTACTCCATCAGTCTGGTCGCGATCGTCGCATTCATTCTTTTCTACGGTCAATGGCTCTTGTTTGAAACCAGGCTTGTCTATCTGACGGTGGTAATGCCGCTGGTCACCTTGTTCACCACCTTTTTTGTGAACATCGCGGCCAAGACGTACATGGAAACGAGGCAAAAGCAATTCATTACCCGTCAATTCGGACGTTACATCTCCCCTGAGCTCGTTCGGCAAATCGCCAAAGGGGAAGTAGAGCTGAAGCTGGGGGGGGTAAACAAGGAGCTGTCCATCCTGTTTCTGGACATTCGCGGCTTCACTCCTCTCTCGGAAAAGCTTCGTCCGGAAGAAATCGTCGACTTTTTAAACATGATGTTCGACATGATCACCACGCAAGTCCTAAAGAATCGGGGAACCATAGACAAGTTTATCGGCGATGCAGCCATGGTGCTCTTTAACGCCCCCCTGGATGTTCCCCATCACGAGTACTGCGCCGTGAAAACCGCCTATGACATCCAAACAGGCATGGAGCAGGTGCGAAAAGACATTTGGGAAAAGCATCAGATAGAAGTGAGCATCGGCATCGGGATCAACACAGGTGAGGTGGTCGTCGGGAACATCGGCTCATACCTGCGTGTGGATTATACCGCCATCGGTGATCACGTGAATACCGCAGCTCGGATCGAATCCAACGCTGCGTCCAATCAGATCCTGGTTTCCGAAGCGACGTACGAGCGCACCAGAGAGTATTTCGCCTATCAATTCATCGGAGAGAAATGGATGAAAGGAAAAGCGGCTGGCGTCAAGCTGTACGAAGTGACTGGATTTAAACAATCACCGGACGGGTAAATACGTCCGCGAGACCCAGACAGTGGAGGGATTTTGGAAGTGTACATGTTTATGAAAGGGCGAGAAACAAGATGGCACAGCCTCGTTTTGTTTGTCATCATTGGCTGTTTGCTTGTTGGGTGGGTCAGAACGGCAGCCGCGGCAGAAACCTCACGTGTGGCTAAAGTAGATTCCGTCATTGGCTCTGTCCAGATAAAGAAGGCAGGCGGCACCAAGGCCTACAAGGCATTTAAAAGCATGAGCCTGAACCAAGGCGATCTCATCACGACTGGCGCAAAGTCCAGCATCGTATTGACCATGGATCAAGGCTCTGAAGTGACCATTAGTGAAAATGCATCCGTCTACCTTTCAGAGCTGCAGGATGCCGTCAATGGCAAAAAGACGACTCTCAAAGCATGGTCTGGCTCCGTGTATATCAAAGTCAAACCGCTTGCGAAAAAAGAAGACAGCTTTCAAGTATCTACGCCGACCGCTGTCATGGGCGTGCGAGGGACGCAGTTTTTCACCAGCATCAATCCCCTGACGGGAAGTTCCAGCGTATTCGTAGGCTCTGGAATTGTCGCTACCGATTCTCTCGATCATCGTGACACCCGCCCTGTTTATCCGGGGATGATGGGCACCGTCTTTGCGCCGTTTCCCGGACAGGCTGGGCCCACGCCCGATTCAATGGTTTCCGTTGTGCTGCCGGATGATATTCTCTCCTCCATGTCTTCCTCTGTCATCGAGGCATTTATTCGAAACAAGCAGATGATGGATGAGGAAAATGACCAGTTCCTCCAGGGCCTGAATCAAAATCGGTCACCGGAAGCATCCGAGTCTCTGCAACTGCAATCCCCAGATGATTTGAGCAAGTATCGGCAAAACATGGAAAACTTCCTCAACGCGCTGATCGCAAAAGCGGTTGAAGCGGACAAGGTTTCACTAGATCAGCTTTCGGAGCTGATCAAACAGGCGAATGACGGGCTACCCAGAAAAATTGATCTGGATCATGTTCCCGGTCTCGAATTGACACCCCTGCAGGAAGCAGAACGTCGAAAGTATTTGGAAGCACTGGAAATGCAAAAGAAGCAAGCCGAGTTAATGGAAAAGCAGAAACAAGTGATAAACGCCAACAATGCCAGCGTGATCGACAAAATTCAGGCAGAGATGAACAGATTGAACCAGCTCAATCAAGAGGAGAATCAGAAGAAGAAACAAGAGGCTATCGATCGATTGCTGAATAAAATACCTGTCTCTCCAGGGTCCTCGACCGGATCTTCTGGAGGTTCTGGGTCCGGTGGAAGTTCCGGCGGCGGCTCTGGATCAGGTGGTGGCTCTGGTGGCGATGACAAGGAAGACGCCACCATCGAGACCATTCAGCCTCTTTCTCTTGAGGCCCAACTTTTGAAATCCTATACGCTGCCTGCTGCAGTACAGGCGACCATGAGCACAGGAAGCAAATCGACAGTTCCCGTCAGCTGGAACAAGAAAGCTGACACGAGCCTCACAGGGGTCTTTGCTTTCGAAGGAACCGTGAAAGGCTATGCTGCAAAGGTGCAAGCGACCCTCAAAGTCGTCGCTCCGCTCGGTTCTCCCGTTCCGATTGTCCAGCAGCGACTCCTTTTTGAAAAAGGAATCGAGCTCGACTTTGGTTCCATGAATGTACCGAGCCAGGCAACAGCTATGCTGCAGCCGATCTCCCCTTCACTGCCAGCGGATCGCACACTCTTTGCCGCTGGGCCCATCATCGATTTCGAATTTAGCGGAGTAGAGATCAAGGAGCCTGTCACCCTCACTTTCCCTGTTGATGAAAAAGCCGATCAGGGACAAGTCGGAATCTTTCACTGGAATGGCACGGACGATTGGGAATACGTCCCGACCACCGTTTCCTCTGGCGTAGCGTCAGCGACAGTTAACCATTTCTCTGCCTACGGCGTGCTGCAAGCGCCCCAAGTCGCCCATGTAGTTGCCGCTCCTGTAGCAGGTCTCGTCGATAACGGCACCGCGATCTCCTTATCCTCCGAAACGCCAGGGGCCACGATCTACGTCAAGCGCGGAGGCAGCTTTCACAAATATGCCGCTGGTGACAGCCTGACCGTCCCAGGCGATGGAGAGACGATCGAGGCCTACGCGACAAAGCGCAACATGCGCGACAGCGAGACCGTCCGCTATGCATACAGTACGGCTCAAGCCAGTGTCATCGACAGCCAGCACGTCAGCGTCCAATTTTCCCAGCCGGTACCTGTTCCGTCTTATGACATCAGCATTCCCGGACTGCCGATCGCTGCGATCGAGCACCGTGGAAACAGTGGATTGACCATCACGTTGGGTGTGGATACGGCAGAGATGCCGATTCAGTCTTATACGGTTACATTTTACGAGGACGCCCGTTATGTCGCGCAGACCAATTCGTTTCAATTAGGCAAGATGCCGCCTCCACCACCTCCGCCGCCAGCGGTGGACGATATCGAAATTGAAAAAGAGATCTTTATGTCGAGCGGAGAATTCAATTGGGATCTGATCGAAGACGCTTCTGATTATCGGATTTACCTGAATCATGAGCAGATTGAAGAGCCATACCTTTATCACGATACGGAAGTGAGGAAGAGCATCCTTTCCATTTATAGCCTGAAGCCAGGAAAAGACTATTTCCTCAAGGTCCAGGCGTTGGACGCTCAAGGGAAAATTATCGCAGAAGGAACGTCGGATTTCAGCACGGAGCCGCTTCCAGGGCTTTCTGTCCGCGAGGTAGAAGGCAGGACAACGTCAGACTCAATAACTGTCACGTGGGAACCAGTAAACTTCGATCACTTCTATCGCTTTTATCTTAATAATGATGAGATAGACATCGATGAAAGATCGTTTGAGACGGATAGTGAAATTGCATACACTTTCTCCGGACTAACTCCCGGAACTGAGTACACTCTTTATGTAAAGGAATGGGCACCAGGCGGCGATTACCCAATCGCCCAAGGAGAAACCACACTCAAGACCTTGTCAGAAGAACCGCATGAACCTTCAGCCGAGATCAATGTCAGTATCGAGGAACAAGGACCTGACTCTGCTAGCATTACGTGGGAGTGGCAATCAGAATTAACCGAAGGCAACTATTCCATTTACGTAGATGGTGAACTGGTAAAAACCGTGGCCCTCGATGTTCATGAATATACCCTTCAAAACCTGACATCAGGTAATTATCTTGTAGAAATAAAAGCTTTTCCGAGCGACTCCACAGAAGATGATGAGCCTCTCGCAAGTGGGGAGATTACGGTAAGTATTGAGCTGCCCCCACTCTTATAAAAGGCTACCTTCTGTATATGAATGAGTAAAACAAAGGAGCATACGGATATGAAACAACTCAAACATACCATCCGGATGGCGTCCCTCATGATCGGGCTGTTGGCAGTGCCTGCCGCTGCGGCGACTCCTGCGCTGGCCGAGGTTTCACGGCAGCCGGACAAGCCTGCACCCTCGTTTGTGACGATGGCTGGAAACGGCTATTTCGGTGAAGATAACGGCGCCGCTCAGTCCGCATCGTTTCGGACCCCGATGGGCATCGTCTTGCATCCGGACGGTTCCGTCTACATCGCTGACACCAAAAGCCACCTGATCCGCAAGCTTTTCCAAGGAAATATCTCGACCTACGCGGGTTTTACCTTCTCCAAGGATCCTAGCGGGCTCCCAATCGGAACGCTCTTTGACGGCAGCGCGAACCTTTCCGTGTTTCAGGAGCCACAGGGACTTGCACTGGATTCACAAGGCAATCTGTACGTCGCGGATTCAGGCAACCACTCGATCCGCAAAATTGACGCACAAGGAGTGCGTACCATCGGGGGAGACGGTGTCATGGGCTCCCGAGACGGAAATACCGGGAAGGATGCCCGCTTCCACTCCCCCGCTGATCTTGCAGTTGCTGCAGACGGTACGGTCTACGTCTCCGACACCTTGAACCACGTCATTCGAAAGATTGCCGTCGATGGAACCGTGACGACCTTAAACAGCCCGTCCGAACGAGTCGTCGAATTATCCCCAGGGGATGTGGAGACAGCCGGAGATTTTCAAGACGGCCCCCTGGAAACGGCAAAATTCAATGAACCCAGCGGAATCTGCCTGGATGCCAAAGGCAATCTGTACGTCAGTGATACCGGCAACCAGCGCATCCGTTACATTGATTTGCAGCAAAAGACTGTCACCACCGTAGCTGGGCAAACCAGTAATACCTACGCACCAGGCAACCTCTACATGGATGGAGGGAATACAGATGGGGATGCAGCCACCGCCCAGTTTCAGTTTCCGCGAGGCATAGCCCTGACAGCGGAAGGCGGCCTGGTCGTTGCCGACAGTTTGAATCACGCTGTCCGTTATTTGCACGATGGCAAGGTCACGACACTTACTTCTGCATCGTCACCGCCATTGCAGCTCCCCGTAGATGTAGCGGTAGATCCTGATGGAGCGATATGGATAGTCGATGCCTTTGGTAATGCCATTATGCAGATGCAAGCCAATCAAAAAGACGCCGGAAAATAATCCGGCGTCCCTGGAGAGAAACCTCTTACGACTGAGGGTTTCTCTCTTTTTATTAAGCATTCAACCCTTCGGACGAAACACCAATGCCATGATAAACCCAAAGACGATCGCTGCCGAAATTCCTGCGCTCGTCACTTCGAAAATTCCGGTGATAATGCCTACCAGACCATTCTGCTCCGCCTCCGCCATGGCTCCGTGAACCAGGGCGTTGCCGAAGCTGGTAATGGGGACAGTCGCACCCGCTCCAGCAAAATTGATCAACGGTTCGTACAAGCCGACACCGTCCAATACGGCTCCGGCCACGACGAGAGATGACATCGTATGAGCCGGCGTCAGTTTCACCACATCCATGAGGAACTGTCCGATCAGGCATATGGTTCCTCCTACGAGAAATGCCCAGAAAAACGTCATGCTCCCCCTCCTTACAGCTGCTGAGCTTCAATCGCTACGGCGTGGGCAATGCAAGGGATGCTCTCCCCCTGTTGGTAGGAAATGGGTGAAAGCAGCGCTCCCGTGGCAACCACCAAGATTCGCTTCCATTCCCTTTCCTTCATTTTGCGCATCAGGTGTCCATACGTGACTGTGGCACAGCAGCCGCATCCGCTGCCACCCGACCACACATTGGGATTATCTCCGTAAATGAGCATGCCGCAGTCTACATATCGTTCCAGAGGGATATGGATGTTGTGTTTGGGAAGCAGCTCAGACAGGATACCGTGGCCAACTTTCCCCAAATCCCCTGTCACCACAAGGTCGTAGTGATCGGAGGGGAGCTGAAGATCCCGAAAATGCGTTTCCAAGGTGGCCAATGCTGCCGGAGCCATGGCAGCGCCCATGTTAAACGGGTCGGACATGCCCATGTCCACGATTCTGCCGATCGTAGCCGCCTGAATGCGAGGTCCGACTCCCTGGTTGGCGACTACCGCTGCGCCCGCTCCCGTCACGGTCCATTGGGCGGTTGGGGGCTTTTGGGAACCGTACTCCGTCGGATATCGATACTGTTTTTCGGCAGCCGCATTGTGGCTGCTTGTCGCGGCCAGGACGTAATCGGCGGACTGGCTGTCTACCAGCTGAGCGGCCATGGCCAAGCCCTCCATCGAAGTGGAGCAAGCGCCGAAGATCCCGAGAAAAGGAATCGCAAGTGTACGGGCGGAAAAATTGGAGGAAATGCTCTGATTCATGAGATCCCCAGCCAGCATGAAGTGAATCTGTTCTTTGGTGAGACCGGCTTTTTCGATCGCTTTGTCGCAGGCTTCCTCCAGTAAAACCCGTTCCGCCTTCTCCCAGCTATCCTGCCCGATCATGAGGTGGCCGTGCAGCGTATCAAAATCATCGGCTAGCGGTCCTTGTGCCTCAAACGGACCGCCTATCGCCGAAGTGCCGGCTATCACCGGCTTGGTGGAGAACACCCATGATTGGTGACCCTGGCGCATGCGTCATCCTCCCATTTTTATCAGTGTTTTGATCAGTCCAATGACAAAAGCGGAAGCCACGCCAAACATGATGACCGATCCTGCCAGCTTAAACATGTTGCCCCCCACTCCGAGGACGTATCCCTCGCTGCGATGATCGATCGCTGCCGAAGCGATGGAATTGGCGAAGCCCGTCACCGGGACACTCGTTCCTGCCCCTGCCCATTGCGCGATTCGATCGTACAGCCCCAGTCCAGTCAACAGCGCTGATATCAAAATCAGCACAGCCACGGTTGGGTTGCCTGCCGTTTTTTCCGTAAAGTCGAAATACCGAATGAACATCTCTTGAAGCGCTTGCCCGATCAGACAGATGACTCCCCCGACGAGGAAGGCTCTGGTAAAATTTCGCAGGAGCGGGCGGGGAGGCTCGTGTTGCTTCGCTAATTGCTGGTATTCCTGCTGCACCAACGTCAGCATTTTCTTCTTCTGGTCAGCCATCTGAATCACTCCCGTCAGCGTATCAACAACGGCTTTATCTGGTCGATCACGTCTTGAAGTTCCTCGGAGTCATACCGATAAATCCGTTTCATTCGCTTGTCTTTCGTTTCCAAAGCGAACAGCTCGAGATCGGCCTGGCATTTTTTCAAAGTGGCATAGGTCAGCTTCATTTCCGTCGGCTGGGGTGCTTGGATCTTATCATCATACAGGTCTAGGTAGAGCTGGCCTCCCTTGTCGACTTGTCCCAAAAAGACGTTCTCCAGCGCGACCCCTGCTTTCTCCAGCTCAGCCCGCACCCATCTGCGATTTAAGCCAAGTGTGGACAATGGCTCGTCCATGATTGCGCCATCCATGATCACAGCCTGCGGTTCTTCTGCAGGAGAAACGGTCAGCTCAAGGTGCTGTGGGGTAAGGGGTTGATGCTGGGACTTGAGCAGCACGCTCAGCTCTCCGCTCGTTTCCATCAAGGCAAATTCCACATCAGCCACGCGAAATACGTTTTTCATCCGAAGATGCTCAAGCAAGTCCTCCGCAGTCAGTCGCTCGCTTTTCAGATTGTCTTCCAGAATCTTGCCGTCCTTGATCAGGATGGTGGCATTGCCCTCCACCACATTGCGAATGCCCTTGCTTTTCAGAGACAGCCATTCCAGCAAGACGGGAAACAAGGCGAAAATGGTAAGGGATATCAAGCTGTGATAAACGGGACCGTCCATCTCCATCGCCATAAATCCGGCGATTGAACCGATGGTAATCCCGACAATGTATTCAATGTATGTAAGCTGCCGGATCTGTCTTTTTCCAATCAGCTTCGTCAATATGAACAAATAGATAATGGCCCCTATGGACCTCAGCGCAATGTTTAACCAATCAGGCATGTTCCATGTACCTCCAAATTCCTGCAGGGACAAAGAAGAGGAGAGTCCCCCTCTTCCTGCACCTGGTTGGAAGCAATTAGAATCCTTTATATTGTGGTTCTTCGTTTTCCAACTCAGTCACACGCTGCTCCAGAGTGGAGAGAATGGACTTCGTTTGTTCAGCCGCTTGTGTATACAGTTGTTTTGCCTGCTGGTTTTGCGTATTGAGTGCAAACGTTTCCAGATTCGCCTGTGCTCCTTTTAAGCTTGCCAGCGTTTGTTTCACTTGGGATGCTACGGTCATTTGTATCACCTCCTGCCATCTTTTAGATTCAACAATATGATCGATTTTATCCTCACCCGATCCACTGACAGCTGATGAACATTAAGGAAAACCATCCAATTATCACCATAAAAAAAGCTGTCCCCCAGCCGAAATCGACCGAGGGACAGCCTGTTGCTTACAAAACGAAGAACAAAAAACGCAGCACATCCATATAATCGTTGGTCTCAAATGAGACTGTTTTATGGCCCGTCTGTTTGGCGCCAGGATAAAAGGAGCCGCTGTAGGCGTGGTAGTGCTCACGGAACGCGATCTCGACGTGGAACGACTCCGGCAGTTGGACGAGGTATTTGGACAGGTCGTCTGCCAAGACAGCTTTCACTTGTTCCTGTATCTTTTGGAGGGCCAGATTCGGATGAATGGAAATCGACGCGCTGCCGACCCCTTCGCTCACAGGCACGGTTTTGATGTGGGAATTGAGCTTTTGCGCATCCTCGCAGATCATCTTGTCTCCGGTAGCCAGGAGGACGGGAACTCCCGTATAGGCTGCCGTGTACGCATTGATGGTCAGCTCACTGGCGATTTCTCCGTTGATCTTGACGTACTCATTTCGCATGTTCATGGTGTGCGCGAGCGGATTTCCGTTTTTGCCGCCAGCCGAATGATAGCCGATGAAAAACACCCCATCAAAGCTCGAGTCCAGTCCAGCCATCATGATATACGGGTTCTTCGCCCAACCGCGCAGGATTTTCACTTGCTCAGGCAGCTTCGACGGATCGAGGTTTCTCGCGGTACTGTGGGCATCTTTCACTAAAATCTCTTCGACTCCCGCTGCGAGGGCAGCTTCGCAAGCAGCACGGACCTCTCTGGTCATTTGCTCGGTGAAATACTTGCTGAAAGACTTTTCGATGTCTGCTTCGTCCCAGTTGACGATACCGGTCACGCCTTCGATGTCGGCGCTGATAAACAGCTTCATACGGATACCCCCCTTTGTTTGTACGCAAGCGATTCCTGAACAAATCGAGTGAACAGCCCTAGGAACATCGGGTGCCGATTGGTCATGGCCTCCGGATGCCATTGGACTCCCAGCAAGAAGCGGTCCTCTGTGCTCTCTACTGCCTCTACGATGCCATCCTCCGAAAAGGCTGTGGTTACGAGATTTTTCCCGAGAGCTTTGACGGATTGATGGTGAAAGGAATTCGTGAAAATCCGATCCGTCCCAAAAATCTCATGGAGCTTCGTGCCCCCGGTGATTTGCACGGAATGATAAAATTCGTCCGCTGCTGTGTGCTCCGGATAATGCCCTAAAGCGCCTGGGACCTGACTGTAAATGTCCTGATAGAGGGTCCCTTCCAGGGCGACATTGATCAGTTGAATGCCTCGGCAGATCCCAAAGATCGGCATGTTTTTCTCATAAGCGCCTTTGAACAGCGCGAGCTCATACTCATCCCGGACCGAGGACATCGAGTGCAGCTGCTTCACCGGATTCTCGCCAAAGAAATAAGGCGCGATGTCGTTCCCTCCTGTAAAGAGAATCCCGTCTACCATGTCTACGTACGCGTCATAGTTCGTTTCCCCGGCAATGATCGGAATGTTGACTGGCAGCCCTCCTGCCGCATAGATCGAATCGATATAATTTTTGTTCACCGAGCTGTACTTGGACTGCTCGGACAGAAAGGTGGTCACTCCAATAATCGGTTTCATCGTTGGTTCTCCCTCACGAGGCGGGCCTGAAAAGCAAATGCTCCCAGGCCCATCCTCAATCAAATGGTTATTCTACGTGCGCGTACTCAAAAATGGTATGGCCGATGTAGTTTTTCAGAACTCCTTTGACATTTGGCTTCGCGAGGAACTGATCCTCGTAAAAGCGCAGCGGCATCAACGGCATTTCCTCGACCAGGATTTTTTCCGCTTTCACAAAGTTCTCCATCCGTTTTGCCTGATCGGAGATTTTTCGGTTTTCCTCCAGCAAGCTATCGTATTCCTTGCTGCTCCAGCGCATGTCATCCGCCGTGTTGACACTTTCAAAGATATCGAGGTTGGTCATCGGGTCCGGATAGTCGCCTGTCCAACCATCGGAGGCGATGTTGAAGTTACCGTTCTCGATTTCGTCCCAATACACTTTCGATTCAAACGTTTCAATGTTTACGTCTACACCCAGGTTTTGTTTCCACATGCTTTGCAGCGCTTGCGCGATATCTTTATCCGTTTGGCTTGCCATGACGATCATGGTGATGGGCGGAATTCCTTTGCCATCCGGGTAGCCTGCCTCTGCCAGCAGCTTCTTCGCTTCGTCGACGTTTTCGGTAAACAGGTCGCCGGCTACCGCGCGATAGTCCTTGTCTTTTTGCACGCCATCCGGGATTCCGTACGGCACCATGCCAAACGCAGGTTTTTCGACCGATTGGATGATGCCCTTGATGATTTGCTCACGGTTGATCGCCATGCTGAATGCCTTGCGAACCTTTGCATCGTCGAACGGCTTTTGGGACGTGTTGAAATCAAAGTACTGCATGCCGATCCGGGGAATCGAGAAAAACTCCGGCGTACTCGCGAATTGCTTCATTCCCTCTGGAGTCATGTTGTCAGAGACCTGGATTTCATTGTTGGTGTAGGCTGCGAGCTCTGCTTCACTGGATTCGATGAACACGATTTCCAGCGTCTCGAGCTTCACCTTGTCGGCTTCCAGGTAGTTCGGATTTTTCTTCAGCACGTATTTTTCTTTTGGACGAAGTTCGGTCAGCATGAACGGTCCTGTCGTCAAATACGTCTCGGGAGACTTGGTCCAGCCTTCTTTTTCCGCGACATCTTTCCGTACCGGATAGTACGCCGTTACGCACAGCAGCTCCAGGAAGTAGGGAGTCGGATTTTCCAGCGTGACTTGGAGCGTATGGTCATCCACCGCTTTTACACCCACATCATCCGCACTTGCTTTTTTCTCGTTGTACGCTTTTCCGTTTTTGAGATAGTACAGGTAGAAAGAGGCGCCTGAAGCCACTTCCGGATTGAGCACGCGCTTCCAGGAGTACTCAAAGTCTTGAGCCGTCACTGGCTTGCCGTCAGACCACTTCGCATTTTTGTTGATCTTGAAGGTGTACTTGGTTCCAGTCGAGTCCAGCTCATAGCTTTCCGCCAAGGATGGAACAGGCTTTTTCCCGGATTCATCGATTTTATAAAGGCCTCTAAACAAGTTTTGCAGCACAATGGAGGAACGCGCGTACACGTTCAACGTTGGATCCATTTCCTCCGGTTCCTTGCTTAATGCATACACGATCTTTTGCTCGACTGCCGGCTTTTCCCCTTCGGCTTTTGGTGCGGTCGTCTGACCCTGACTTTGCTGCCCCTGCGGTGCTGTGGTGGAGCTGCTGCAGCCCGCTGCCACGGATGTGATCGCCAAGAGCGCCGCAAGCACCACGCCCATCCTCTTTTTCATACTCGTCCCCCCATTTATGCAATTTATATGAGCTGTTCAAAAAGAAACAGCATTCATATCTTCCGGATTGGCTGCTGGCGGTCAATCGATCAAATGGCAGGCAACGCCGTGTCCATTCCCCATATCCCGCAAGCTGGGCTTTTCCTCTGCACACCTCTTCATCGCGTATGGGCAGCGCGTTCGAAACGCACAGCCGCTTGGCGGATTCAAAGGACTCGGCACATCGCCCTGCAGATGAATCCGTTCACTTCGCTCCGCCGTATCCGGATCGGCAATCGGCACGGCAGACAGCAAGGCTCGTGTGTAGGGATGCTGCATGTTGGTATAGAGCTCGTTCACTTCCGCGTACTCCACCAGACTTCCCAGGTACATGACGCCGACTTTGTGAGAGATGTGTCTGACCATCGACAAGTCGTGGGAGACGAACAAATACGTCAGGCCAAAGCGCTCCTGGAGCTCCTCGAGCATATTGACCACCTGTGCCTGGATAGATACGTCCAGCGCGGAAATCGGCTCATCGCAGACGATGAACTCGGGCTCCACCGCCAAAGCCCTGGCTATCCCGATCCGCTGGCGCTGTCCGCCAGAAAATTCATGCGGATAACGGTTGAGGTGATCCGCTTTGAGCCCGACCAGCTCGATCAGCTCCTTGACCCGATCCTGCCGATCCTTGCCCTGATAGATGTTATGTACCACGAGCGGATCCCCCACGATCTCCGCGATGGTCATACGGGGGTCGAGTGATGCATACGGGTCTTGAAAGATCATTTGCATTTTCTTGCGGTAAGGCAGCATCTCTTTGTGGTTCAGCCCGGCTATGGACTGTCCGTTGTACAAAATGTCCCCGGCAGTCGGTTCATACAGCTTTAGCAGCGTTCGGCCGATGGTCGATTTCCCGCAGCCGGATTCCCCAACCAGCCCGAAGGTTTCCCCTTTCCTAATCGTAAAGCTGATGTCGTCCACTGCTTTTAAAAGTGTCGAATGACGGCCCAGAAAGCTTTTTTGCACTTCAAAGTACTTCTTTACATTCCGTGCCTCTACCAGTACATCCGATGCCTCTCCCATTAGCTGACCCCCTCTTTCGCATGCGGCTGTGCCTTCGGATGCATGAGCCAGCACGCTGCCTGATGTGTTTCCGTCAAAGCAACCTGCGGAGGGGGAAGCTTCTCACAGATTTTCATGGCGTACGGACATCTCGTGGTAAACGCACACCCTGCCGGAGGCTTCA
Source organism: Brevibacillus choshinensis (assembly GCF_016811915.1). Lineage (NCBI taxonomy): Bacteria > Bacillati > Bacillota > Bacilli > Caryophanales > Paenibacillaceae > Brevibacillus > Brevibacillus choshinensis. The sequence goes on from NZ_CP069127.1 coordinate 5,080,655, forward strand.
GCAAATCGGGCGGACTGCCCGGGATCGAAATGAGCTTTTGCTTTTCTCCCTCCGTAAACTGCGGAATCGAACGGAGCAGCCCCCACGTATACGGATGCTTGGGCTCGTAGAAAATTTCCCGTGTCGTCCCCTGCTCGACGATCATCCCGCCGTACATGACGACGATGCGGTTGCACATATTGGCGATCACCCCGAGATCATGGGTGATCATCACGATGGAAACATTCAGCTTGCTGCGCAAATCACGCATCAGATCGAGAATCTGCGCCTGAATCGTCACATCCAGCGCCGTCGTCGGTTCGTCGGCAATCAGCAGCTTGGGTGAACAGGAAAGTGCGATCGCGATCATGACCCGCTGTCTCATCCCCCCGGAAAATTCGTGCGGGTACTGCTTTAGCCTGCTTTCCGGACTCGGGATCTCCACCAATTTCAAAATCTCGATCGCTCTCGCCCGCGCCTCTTCCTTGGAAAGTTTTTGATGGATTCGGAGCGGCTCCATGATCTGCTCGCCGATCGTAAAGAGAGGATTGAGGGACGTCATCGGGTCCTGAAAGATCATGCCGATGTCATTCCCCAGCATTTTTCGCATCGCCTTTTGATCCGTATTCACGAGCTCTATCCCATCAAACAGGACGCTGTCCGCTTCGAGCTTGGCATTTTGCGGGAGCAGCTTTAACAGCGACAGCATGGACACGCTTTTTCCCGAGCCGGACTCTCCTACGATGCCGATCGACTCCCCCTTGTTCACGTGAAAGGAGATCCCCCGGACAGCCTGTACCTGTCCCGCTTCGATATGAAACGTCGTCTTCAGATTCTGCACATCGAGTAATTTCACGCTTATACACCCGCCTCTATTTCTTTAGCCTCGGATCCAGCGCATCCCGCAGTCCATCCCCGATAAAGTTCAGCGCAAACATCGTGATGCTGATGGCGATCGCCGGGAAAAGCATTTGATACGGCTGGGTAAACAAGGTAGGAACCGCATCATTGACGAGTGTGCCCCAGCTCGCCATCGGCACCTGGATGCCGATTCCCAAAAAGCTGAGGAAGGCTTCCGTGAAGATGGCAGACGGAACGAGGAAGGTCACTGTCACGATGATCGGTCCCATGCTATTCGGAATGAGATGCTTGAACAAAATCCGCATGTTGGACGATCCGGTGGCCCTCGCAGCCAATATGTACTCCTGATGCTTGAGAGTGATGACCTGAGAACGCACCATGCGCGCGGTTCCGATCCAGTAGGTCAGCGACATGGCGATTAGGATGCTTTCGATCGTATTGCCTAAAAACATCATTAAAAGGATAATGTAGAGCAATTCCGGAACCCCGATCATGATATCGACGATGCGCATCATCACCATGTCCACTTTGCCGCCAAAGTAGCCGGATATCCCGCCGTAAATGACACCGATCACCAGATTGATGGCTGCAACAGCCACGCCGATGGTCAAGCTGATTCTCGCCCCGTACATGGCCCGGACAAAAATATCGCGCCCGAATTTGTCAGTGCCAAACCAATGCTCTGCTGATGGCCCCTGATTTTGGTTAGCGATGTCCTGTCCATCGTAGGTGTACTGGGAGAAGATCGGCCCCAGAATCGCGGCGATGGCGATGACGACAATGATGAACAGTCCGAGCATCGCCAGCGGGTCTTTGCGGAACCGGCTCCAGGCGTCCTGCCAATACGACTTGCTGGGCCGCGCGATGCTCTCGCTCTGTCTCTCGGAATCATCCAGCCTCTCAAAGTCCTCATCAGGGAGATTCGCCCAAGCCCGGTCCATATCGGATAAAGGAACAGCTCCCTCGCTCCTTTTCGCTGCAGTATTCATCCTGGCTTCACCTACTCCTCAATTTTTACCCGCCGGTCGATAATGGCGTACAGAATGTCGACGATAAAGTTCGCGATGATGATGAACAGCCCGAGAAAGACCGTCAGGCCCAGGATCACGGAATAGTCGCGGTCGCTGATCCCCGTCACGAAATCCCTGCCGATGCCCGGAATGGAAAACACCCGCTCCACGATGAAGCTGCCGGTTAGCAGCGCGGCCACGAGAGGCCCCAGATACGTCACGATTGGAATCATGGCATTTTTGAGTGCATGCTTGAAAATGACGCGGTATTCGGGAACACCTTTGGCTCTGGCCGTCAGGATGTAGTCCTGGCGCATCACCTCCAGCATGCTGGATCTCATCAGGCGGGCAATGTAAGCAATGGGGCCGAATGCGAGCCCGATCACCGGGAGGATGTAATGCTTCCAGCTGGACAACCCGTAGGTGGGCAGCAGTTTGAGGACGACGGCGAATAAGAACAGCATGAGTACCGTCATGACGAAGTTGGGGATGGAAATGCCGATGGTGGCCACGATCATGGAGAGCCAGTCTGCCCATTTCCCTCTTTTAATGGCAGAGGTGATGCCGAGCAGCATGCCGATAATGAGTGCGATGATGATGGCAATCAGGCCGACCTTTGCGGAGACGGGGAAGCCTTGAGAGATGAGTTCGTTAACCGTGACGTCCGATTGCTTGAAGGAGAAGCCCAAGTCCCCTTGCAAAATGCTCTTCAGATAGTTCACGTACTGAACGCTCAGCGGTTCATTCAACCCGAATTTTTCCTCCATCTTTTCCATGACGCTTTTGGGTACTTTCCTCTCCTCTGCCGGGCTGAAAGGGCCACCCGGTACGGCATGCATCAGGAAAAAGGTGATGGTGACAAGGACAAACATCGTTAGGATGCTGGCAAAGAACCGTTTGACGATATAAGCCGCCATCTCGAACTGAACCTCCTTTTTACGCGTTATGAATGATTCCTGACTTTCACTTCCTCCGCCAATTGCTGCAGATCAATCCGGTAAATGGGACGCGGCCTCCCCCTCTGGCTCATCGATTCGCTGCCGATGGCTTCGGCGATTCCCTTTTCCTTCATCTTCTGAACCATGCGGGCTGCATTCCGCTCCCCGGTATTCATGCCGACACTGATTTCCCGCGTCGTCACCTCGTTTTTCTGAATGAGCTGCAGCCAGGAAAACAGCTTGCGCATCGAAGTGGAGACGAAATCTCCCCGCTGCTCGTCGATGAGGGAGTAGTCCAGCGTATTTCGGGTGCCGAGCGGACCGAGGACTTTCATTTGATCATTAATCAAATAGGCACTGTTCCCGGGGTTGCGGACGGCAAAGTCGAGGGCGCGGTTCGCATTGTACAGAGCTCGCTCGACCGTGTCTCCCATGCCGATCCCCAAATTGATCGTACCCAGCTCCCCGCTTCCGTTTTTCAGGACAGGAAAGCTCTGGAAGTCCTTGGTCACTTTCTCCACGATTCCGCGCGTCGTATACAGCGTGTATTCGCCAGGGTCAGCACTCGTCGCACTAGCAAACAGGCGCTTGCTAAAATCCGCAATCCTCTTTTCGTATCTTTCCAGAGCTTTGCCGAGATCCGGTTTGCTCTCAGCCGCAGGTTCGATCTTGAATTGCAGGACGGTGATTTGCGCCTGCTGTTTCTTTTGTTCCTTGGCCATCCAGAGCGCTTTGTCGATCGTATTGCGGATGAGCTGCTTGGTGCTCTTAATGAAGAAGACAGGAAGATGATTGGATTTCAGCGCCTGGTATACGGAATGAATGCTCGTCGCCACTACTTGGGCATTTCCCTCCTGCCACAACGCCATATGATGCTCGTACAGCTCCTCGGAGTTTTGGAAGCCGTCCATATTTTTGTAATGCCATTTCACGTGGGACGCGTCGATTTCGTCGAAAGCTTCCTGCAAATTCTTCATGGGCACACCGTCAAAGCTGATGACAGGAAAGAAATGATAATGGCGGTAAATCTGCAAAATCACTCTGTACAACTCGGCTCCATCAAACGGAATGAACACGGAGCATGCATGCGAGGGGATCAGATCCTGTGTAATCAGAAATGGAACATCCCCGCTGAAAAAGTACACGTCGAATACTTCCATGCTATTTTGCAAAAGCTCACGCACATTTTTTTCTGAATCGTAGATGAGCTTGGTCGGCTCGATGTGCGGGAATTCCTCCAATACCTCACAGATATCGTCAACTAAGAGCCTAGGTCCAATGACTGCGAATGACAGATGCAACGAATCACCTTCTATTTGTCTTTAATTTGTCTGTTATTCGTAAAAATATATATCTTTACTACTAAACTCCAAGTAATACAGGGTTAAAACGCAATTGAGGACACTAAATTCGTTCTCTAATATGTCTGTAATTCAACATAAGCTAATGTTATTCACAAAAGTCTAAATTGTCAATTAATAATAAAAATTCAATTTTAGTTCATGTCTGCTTTTCTCTGTTGACCTCTAAGCTTTAACGGAAAATGGCTTCTCTAGCCTAAAGGCCTATAACCACGAAAATCGTTATGCAAGACACATAAAAAAGAAAGCCCAATCAGGCTGGGCTTTCACAACTCCCGCTTCTTCACTCCAGGCCCGCTATTGAACGAAATGACAAGAAACCAGCTGCCCCGTTTCCACTTCTTGCAGGGAAGGGGGCTCTTGCATGCAACGATCCGCTTTTATGGGGCACCGGGTATGGAAATGACAGCCCTGCGGAGGATTTCTTGGATTGGGTACATCGCCAGACAACAAAATACGTTGCCTCTTACTCTTTAATTTAGGTTCTGCCAGCGGGACAGACGAAAGCAATGCTTTCGTGTAAGGGTGCTGCGGGTTGTTGAAAATTTGTTCTCTCTCGCCCATTTCGACGATCTTTCCCAAATACATGACCGCCACTCTGTCGCTGATATGCTCGATCACGCTCAAGTCATGAGAGATGAAGATATAGGTCAAAGCAAACTGCTCTTGCAATTCTTCCAGCAAGTTTAAGATTTGGGATTGTATCGATACATCCAGCGCGGAGACAGGCTCGTCACATACGATGAGCTTGGGATGAAGAGCCAGTGCCCGTGCGATTCCGATCCGCTGCCGTTGTCCGCCCGAAAACTCATGGGGAAACCGATTCAAATGATCGGGGCGCAGCCCAACTACGCGCAATAACGAAACCACGCGATCCTCTATTTCGCTCTTATGGATCGTCCGATTGATGCGAAACGGTTCACTTACAATTTGTTTGATCGTATGCTTTGGATTCAAGGAGCTGTACGGGTCTTGAAAGATCACTTGCATATCCTTGCGTATGGCCCGTAACGCTTTTTGATTTTGCTTAAGGATGTTGATATTGTTGAAAACAACCTGACCTGACGTAGGTTCCGTCAACCGAAGCAAGCACATCCCGGTAGTGCTTTTCCCGCACCCTGATTCTCCTACGATGCTGAATGTTTCTCCTTTTTTAACGGTGAAGCTTACCCCATCCACCGCTTTTACGGAATCCGTCTCTTGACCGAAAATCCCGCCTTTCATGGAGAAATGCTTTCGCAAGTCTTTTACGACGAGCAGGTCCTCTGATTCTACGCAGTGTGCCAACAGCGAACCCTCCTTCCATGTCCCCGCTCCTCCAGCTGAGGCTCTTTTTCCTTGCAGAGATCTGTTGCAGACTCGCATCTGGGATGGAAACGGCAGCCGGTTGGCATATCTCGAATGTCAGGTACTGTTCCTTCGATGACATGCAGCTTTTCCTTCGCTACCCCTAGTCGTGGGGCAGACTGCATCAATCCGATGGTGTACGGATGCATGGGCTGCTCAAACAAGTCCTCAACCGATGCCTCTTCGATGACCTGCCCCGCATACATGACAATCACGCGTTGACAGGTTTCTGCCACAACGCCCAGGTCATGGGTGATGAGCATGACCGCCATCTGATACTGGGACTGGATCTCTGATAGTAAGTTCAGAACCTGGGCTTGAATGGTGACATCCAATGCCGTCGTGGGCTCATCCGCAATCAACATCTTCGGGTTGCACGCCAATGCCATCGCGATCATCACCCTTTGCCGCATCCCCCCCGACAGCTCATGCGGATAGGATTTGAACTTTCCAGCCGGATCAGGGATTCCCACTTGAGATAACAGCTCTAAGACACGCTCTTTTCTTTCGTTGGGCTGCAAGGCTGTATGGATCTTCAATACCTCTGATAATTGGTTGCCAATCGTAAAGGAAGGATTTAGGGAGGTCATCGGCTCTTGAAAAATCATGGCGATATCCTTGCCTCTCACCTGATCGATTTCCTTGCGAGAGAGTCCTGCCAGATCCTTTCCGCCAAAAATCACCTTCCCTGATGCAATCTGAATCGCTCGGGGGAGCAGACCCATGATCGATAAGGCGGTCATGCTTTTGCCGCACCCGCTTTCTCCAACGATGGCGAGCGTTTCACCCTGTTTTACTTCGAAATTCACATTATCCAAAATCGCTTGAAAATGTCCGTCATGGTCCTTACCGACTCGCAATTCCCGAATTTCCAGGATAGACTCCATGGTTCCCCCTCCTATTTCCGCTGGTGCTTGAGATGTGGATCTATGGCATCGCGCATCGCGTCCCCGATCAGATTGAAGGCGATGGACAGGATCATCAGAGCAATGCCTGGATAGAGTGATAAACCGGGTGAAAGGGTGATGAATTGAAAGCCTTCCTGGATCATGTTCCCCCATGTCGGTGTCGGCGGCTTAACACCCATCCCGAGAAAGCTGAGACTCGCTTCAATACGGATGACGGATGCCATGTTCAGCGTGGATACCACCAGCAGCGGGCCTAAAATGTTCGGGAGGATATGCATGAAAATGATGCGAAAGCTACTTCCCCCCATAGAGATCGTCGCTTTAATAAATTCCTTTTCTTTTATTTCCAATGTGGATCCGCGAGCGATACGTGCACAACCTGGAATCAATCCAATACTGATGACGAGAATCATGGTCGATAAGTTGGAACTTAATGCTACCAACACCATCATCCCCAATAAGATGAGGGGAATCGTCATGATGGATTCAAGGATGCGCATGAGTATGTCATCGATCCATCCGCCTTTGTAACCGGCGATCATGCCGATGCTAAAACCGATGATCCCGCTGATGGCAACGCCGATAAACCCGACGATCAGTGACGTTTGCGATCCAATAAGGATGCGGCTAAACACATCCCTGCCGTACGAATCAGTCCCGAGGAAATGGTCTGCAGAGGGACCCTGCAGCCGTTGCGCTGTGTTTTGTTCCAGCGGATCATAAGGAACGATGAGAGGAGCTGCGAGTGCGATGACGATAAAGAGGAGCAAAACGATGAAAGCAACCAATCCCATTTTGTTTTTGGCAAAAGCAGCCCATGTGGATAATTCGGCGGCAGCCTTACTGGTTTTCGCAGGATTCTGAATGGCAGCAATGCTCTTTCCGACTGCAGGACCTTCCATGTGATCGTCTCCTCTCCTTAACTTGGCCGGATCTTTGGATTAACGAGTGAATAGCTCACATCGACCACCAAATTCACGCCGACAACCAAGATGGTAAATAGTACGAGACACCCTTGCAAAGTCGGAAAGTCACGAGCAACGATCGCACCTACCGCCATACTTCCCAAGCCTGGCCGACTGTAAATGGTTTCGGTCAAAATGGCTCCGCTCAGCAATGCAGTAATATCTAACCCAATTACGGTAATGACGGGAATGAGCGAATTCCGCAGCACGTGCTTATAAATCACCAATTTCTCCGAAGCGCCCTTGGATCTGGCAGTTCGGACGTAATCTTGATTGATTTCATCCAGCATGCTGGAGCGGACAAATCTCATCAGGATCGCACCGAGGATCACCCCCAGTGTCAAAGAAGGCAAAACCAGATGATAGAGATTCTCCATGAAGGTTTCTCCTGCACCCATGGACGGAAACAGTTCAATTTTTAGCGAGAAGACAACCATGAATAAGATCGCCAGAAAAAAAGGAGGAAAGGAAATGCCGATCATGGCAATAAATCGGATTGCATTATCCATTGTTGTATTTTGCTTGATTGCGGAGAGAATTCCGAGGGGGATCCCGATCACGCATCCGACGATCAATCCGCCGATCGCCAGCCTCATGGTATGCGGAAAGATGCTTTGGATCATTTCACTTACGGGTTTCCCCGTCGAGATCGATTCACCAAAATCCCCCCGAAAAATTCCAGCCAGATAGTTTACATACTGCTGCCATACCGGTACGTTTAGCCCCATCTGTTCCCGCAGCTTTGCCAGCACCTCTTCACTTGCCCCTTCTCCTAAAATAGCCAATGCTGGATCCCCAGGAAGGATACGCAACGAAAAGAAGATGATGCTGAGGGTGATAAACATGGTTGGAAGCGCTATCAATATCCTGCGTATGATATACTTGGCCATCTCGATCCTCCTTACTGACGATTGGTATTGCTGGTTATAAAAGCAGGACAGCAGCGAGTCCTGCCCGGCCGCTAAGGAACCAGATCGGTATTCTCAGTGACTAGATAGATCGTAGTAGGGATGGCTGTCATATCATAACCGAGCTGCACTTCTTTTCTCCTCACAAGGGGAATATAGGTTTCTGCCAACGGCACCATTACATATTCATCCTTAATCTGCTGTTGGATTTGCACATAGATGCTTTTTGCTTTTTCGGGGTCCATCTCTACCCGGGCTTGATCGATTAATGCGTCCGATTTTTCATAGTGGGCCAAGTTGGCGTACCCAGTCGGTTTTCCGATAATGGAAGCACCGTGGAAATAGGGTGTCAGCAGAAAATCTGCATGCGGTCTCGCCGGAAAGCCTTGAAGGATCAACCCGTTAAGGTTTTTGCGGTTATTTGCGGAGTTGGTATTGGAATCCACGACGGTCATGGGCAGTTCGATGCCTGATGTCCGCAGCTGCTCCTGAACCCATGTCATTTTATTGAGAGAGGTAGGACTGCTGCTCGCATTATTTTGCGGCAGTGTGATTCCATTGGGGTATCCAGCCTCAGCCAGCAATTTTTTCGACAGCTCCGGATTGTATTCGTAAATTCCGATGTCGGCATGACCAAATAGGTTGCTGGTGATCGTCGATGTCGGCACTTTCGCCAAATCAAGGCCCATCACCTGTTCCACAAAGCCTTTTGAATTGATGGCATGGGCAATCGCTTTTCTGACGCGGATGTCGTCATACGGCTTCATCGAGGTGTTTAGATGGAGAAACCAAAAGAGCGGATGACGGGAATAATCCAGAACGACATCTTTGTTTTTTCTTCGATTGTTCATCCAGAGCTCATCGCCGATGCCGATTGTCATATGAATGTCGCCTTTATCCATGGCGACGTCAACTGTAGGCTGTTCTTTCATCGCATAGATCTCTACATGGTTCAACTTGGGCTCGCCGCGGAAATAGTCTGGATTTTTTTCCAAGACTACTTTCTCACGGATCCTATGCTCTTTAAAAATAAATGGACCCGTTCCGACAGGCTTGAACTTGTAATCCTTGCCTGCTGCCTCGACCGCTTCTTTTTTTACAATTTTCCCAGGACCGTTCCCATTGGCTACGAGCCGGAGCAAAAAGGTGGGGTCAGCCTGCTTCAAATGAAAGACAACCGTATAATCATCGGGCGTTTCAATCTTGGCAATGCTTCTCGTATGCAGGGAGGCAGGAGAAGCCGTTTCCGGATTCATGACCCGCTCGTAGGACCACTTTACATCTGCAGAAGTAAAGTCACCGTATCCTTGATGCCACTTTACCCCCTTGCGCAGGTGAAAAGTCCAAATGGTCCCCTCTTTATTGTTCTCCCACTTTTCCGCTAAGTCTGCTTCTATATCCTCTGCTTTGGTTGAACCGGGCTTAAAACGAACGAGACCATTATAAATGGATTCTCTGACTACTTCGTCAGCAGTTGTAATTGTATTGAAATGCGGATCAGCTGTTTCAAAATCACCAAAGGAAGCTATTTTCAAGACTTTTTCCTGTGACTGTACTGAGTTCGAGCCGCCCTCTGCCGGCTTGCTCGTCTGACTTGTACAACCCGTTATGAGCAGAGCCAGCACGAAAATGAAAATGAACCCCTTATTCATCCATTGCCGCTTTTTATTCATTCCCGCAATCCTCTCCTCTTCCAGTTTTGTCGATTATGGACGCAACCATGGTTCCACTCGCTCAAGGCAGCATCTTCATTTTCTCCCCTTACTCCATCGTTTTCTGCACCGAATGGGTTTGGGGATGGTTTGGCGCATGATTTCGCATCTTGTACATCCAGACCACATAAAATCCGACAGTCGCAAACAGCAAACCGCTTGCAAAGAGAAAGGGACTACGTTCCTGATAGGAAAACAGCCCACCGGCAATCAATGGACCAAGTGTACGCCCCAGGCTGCCAACCGTGCTATGCGTGCCGAAGATGCTTCCCTGCAATTCTCTCGGTGTATGTATGGAAATGCTTGTCGTGATCGCAGGATACGCCATTCCGCCACAAAGAGCCAGCAACCCTAAGGCACCGAATGCCCAGAATAACGTACTCGACAACCCAAAAATCAAATAACCTGCAACTCCAAACGATAACCCGATTATGATCGTCCACACATCGCCAAACCGGGTAAAGACTCTGGAGAATACGGTCGCCTGTGCCAGCGAGCTGACAGCTGCGTTTACCATGAATCCCCATCCAGCCATCGTTTGGGTCGATTGCAGGGGACCGATAAAAAAGTAGGAAAGGGTTGCGGAAATACTGGAATCAACCAAGGAAATGACAAATGTTCCAATCAAAAGCGGAGCGATCATCCTGTTCTGCAGGGATCGCGTCATGCGTTGCAGCCACGATATCCGCGCTTTCGTGATGGTGTCTGTCTCTTGTCCTTCTTCTTCCTCTCTTTTTTCCACCCGAGGCAGCAATCGAAGGGCAAGCAAGCCATTGATGACGGACAATAGTCCGACACAGACAAACGGCACGGCAACACCGTAAACACTTAAAAGCGCTCCAACCGGCGGGCCGCAAATAAAACCAATTCCATTTACCGATCCCATGTAGCCTAGTATCCTCGGACGATCCTCCGACGTTGTCCATTCCGCCACCAACGCCAAAGAGGATGGAAATACCGCTGCGGCCATCATACCTGCAAGAAACCGGAACATAAGTAATACAGCAACATTTGGCGCCCAGGGAAGCAGAGCGGATACCACACCGTAACCAACAACCCCGAAAATAAGTACGGGCCGCCTGCCGATCCGATCGCTCACAGCCCCCCAGATCGAACTTGCGAAGAGAGAAGCGACCGAGAATACGGATATGGCAAGACCCATTTCAAACGCAGAAGCACCAAGGTGTAGGGATAAAATAGGAAGGGTTGGCAGGATGACCCCGAAGCCGATATTTGTAAGGAACATGGTGGACATCAATACCCATATGGCCACAGACAGCGTAACCACCACCCACTTTCACATGAACCAACATCTGCGGTCGCAAAGATTCGTGGTTCGCTTGCTCTTCACGTCCGTTCACCTACGTTTCCATAGCCTTCCCCCCTGTGGATTTGTCTGCCAAGCCCCATGGTAAAGCGTGCACTCAAGCTCGGTCCAAGTTGCGTCTCCCCAGTAACCATCATGATTTCTGAATTTTTAGTCAATAAGTTTCGAAAATAATCTTTCAGCAATTCTCATACCAACAACTGAAGATGTCTTATCAATAGGCGATTATATGCGTCTTGTGTAATGTGTATCATGGGTGTCATCTGTGCAAGTAATTCATTTTTGGCTCACGCTTTTGAGAAGGCCTGTAGAATCTAGGCTTTCAGCAAGTTTCTTTTGAATCATTAATTCATTCATGATTCACCATTTCGTACCAAAGATGGCTAACCCTAACGAGGTCAATTATGAATCCAGCGCAAACATGCTCTCTCCACAACAGCCGCTTTCTCGACGAAAGCCGATATCCCCTTGGACATCGGCTTCTCACGGTTATTCGCTATGGTTATTCTTGATCGCCTGCTCCGGCAGCAATCGATCGATGGTAAATACATTCGCCAGCCGCAGCGGGGTAAAGCTGGAGGCAAACCCAAAGCTGAGTTCGGCTTTTTGCGGATGCTTGGGGTCCGGTATGCGAACCGCCATCCCCTCCGGCTCACGGAAGGTCAGGTCATCCCCGGCTGTGATCAGCTGTTTGTCTACCACATCGCCCGTATTCAAGTTCACAGCGGTAATATACGTATTGCCCGTTGGCTCTACAGATCCACTTGATCCATAAGAGTTTCCTTCCAGCAGGTACAGGTATCCGCCGTAGGATGCAAAGCCTTGGAACGTTCCCATGCTTGGCTGCGCCACATCCGCGATCGGCTCATAGGTCCCATGCTTCACCTTTTCCAGCTCGTAGACGCCAAATCGGAATGCACCGTCCTGGCGATAGCGCATGGTCAGGAGTCCATTTGCCTGGTCTATGTTTACGGTGGTCCGGTCAGCACCCTCGATCAGCTGATGCTTTTCCAGTTCACCTGCGTCAGGGGTCAAGATCTTTCCGTCTTCAAACGGGAATCGCGCGAGCTGCGTTCCCCACCCGCTGCTGCCTTCGGTGACAGCATCCGTCTCCGTCCACAGATAAGTCGTATCCCCGTCCGTCTCCACCCCCATTTGTACGCCGTGACCGAATCCTTTCAAAAACATGTAGCCGAGCTTGTTCCCTTTCAGATCCAGCTGCGTCAACGTCATGTCGCCGTTCTTGTCACGCTGCGCACCGGTTACTGGACCGCTTTCACCAGGGAGCTGCTGTCCCCCCGCCATCAGTTGCAGGATGTAAATCCGTTTATTCACGTCATCGACGGCAAAGGACTGCATGACCGTCCCGTTGTGCAGCTCTTTGTCCCGAATGAGCTGCTCTGCGGACTCGGACAGATCAAACATTTTCGACTTTAATGGTGACGTTTCGGCATACGTCATTGGTGCCGCCGGGGCAAGCATGCATACGACTGCCAGTCCAGCCACCCATTTCGTTCCCCATCGACTCTGCGTCAGTTTACCCAACAGCTGCTTTCTTTTCTCAGAAAAGAGATTCATCCTACTACCTCCTGATTGTCATTCAGTGCGGATTGTTCTGCTTTTGCTTGATTCGCTTGAGCTCTTTCATGACGAGTCCTCCCCGCCCGAAAACGTCATGCAAGCGGATATACTGACGGTAAAGCTCATCATACACAGCCATGTTTTCGGGGATCGGGCGAAAGGTTTCCTCTCGCACTTGTGCCATCCGGACGGCGGCAGTCGCAAGATCCGAGTAGCCTCCACGTTCTGCACCAGCGGCGACTGCCCCGTGGATTGCTGCGCCGAGTGCTGTCGTTTCCGTGGCAGCAGCGATCTTGATTTCACGCCCTGTCACATCGGCATATATCTGCATGAACAAACGATTTCGCTGAGGTAAGCCTCCACAGGCAAAGATCTCATCCACTGCAACCCCGGCTTCTGCAAAAGCCTCCATGATCCTGCGCGTTCCGAATGCCGTGGATTCCAGCAAGGCCCGATAGATTTCATGCGGCTTGGTATGCAGCGAAAGACCAACGATAAGCCCACTCAAATCCGCATCCTCGAGGACGGAACGATTGCCATTCCACCAGTCCAACACCAACAGCCCATGCTGTCCCGGCTTCAGCTCGGCAGCTCTGCTCTCCAGCCATGCGTGTACACTGACACCCGCCTGCTCCGCTGACTCCTGCACATAGGCGGGGACAGCCTGCTCGCAGTACCAGCCAAAAAGATCGCCGACAGCCGGCTGACCTGCTTCATAGCCAAACAGACCGGTGATCATCCCATCTTCCACGACGCCGCTCACACCCTCTACCTGCACTTCTTTGTCGCTCTGGACGAGCAGGCAAAGAGACGTCCCCATCGCCATGACCATTTGGCCTGAGCGGACAGCTCCACTTCCAGGGACGCCTGCATGAGCGTCAATGATCGAGACTGCCACAGCGGTCCCAGAGCACAAGCCCATTTGCTGTGCAGCTTCTTCTGTCAGCTCACCTGCCCGCGTGCCCAATGGGAGAACCTCACCTGCGAGCTTGGTCGCCGTCAAATCCTCCAGCCTTGGATCCAGCTGCTTGAAAAAGTCCGAAGACGGATACCCGTCATGCTTGTGCCAAAAAGCCTTGTAGCCTGCACTGCAGTTGCTCCTCACCCAGTTCCCTGTCAGCTGCTGCACGATCCAGTCTCCCGCCTCCACGAAGCGATGGGTTGCACGGTAAATGTCGGGAGCCTCATTCAGCACTTGCCAGACTTTTGCCACCATCCACTCCGAGGAGCTTTTCCCGCCATATCGCGAGAGGAAGGTCTCTCCGCTTTCCTTGGCCCACTCGTTGATGCGGTTGGCTTCCTTTTGCGCGGCATGATGCTTCCACAGCTTGACATACGCATGAGGCTCGTCGCGGTAGCTCGCTTGCATGCACAAAGGCTGACCCTCTGCATCGACAGGGATGATCGTGCACGAAGTAAAATCGACTCCGATCCCGATGACCTGTGTGGGACTCACACCGGACAGACGGAGAACCTCCGGAACGGACTGTCTGAGTACTTCCAGATAGTCCGCCGGATGCTGCAAGGCCCAATCCTGACCAACCGCTTTTCCCGAGCCTGGCAGCCTCTCCACGATCGTCCCGTGCCGGTACGGCGTCGAATGGCTCACGAGCTCGCCCCCTCGCTCTACATCCGCGATCACTACCCTGCCCGACTCCGTCCCAAAATCAATCCCTATGACATATCGTTTCTCCATAGGCTTTTCCTCTCCTCAAGCATTTTGCTAGTGCGAGAAGACGATGTCTCTCTATTGATTTTATCGATTCATTTGCTCCCGAATGCGCATGGCTGGGAGAGGATCGTTTACCGTCATCAGCAAAGAGCCGCATCCGAGCGCGTAATAAACCTGCTGTTCGACGTCTGGGGAATAGCACCAGGGGAGAATTCCCTGCTCCCTGTATTCTTGCACGACTTGCGGAGTCAACAGCTTCATGCTGATGCCGACAGCCCACATTTTGGAAATGGTGCCATCCGGTCCGCTTACGTAGTTGGACATGAGCTGTCCGGGAAATCCTTGTGTTCTGCAACCATGCTCATCATGAAGATGGGCGATGACTTCCGCGTCAAAGCTGGTGAACACACAGTTAGCGAGGATCCCGCGCTCCCGGAGGAGGGAGACCGCGGCGTCCGCGACCTCCTTGGCATCCGGGCTTGACTTGATTTCCACATTTAGCAGGACGTGCGGGTAATCTGCCAAGAGGTCGCACAGCTCTTCTAATGTAGGAATCTTGATTCCCGCATACACCACTCCGAACCATCCGCCGGCATCCAGCTGCTTCAATTCTTCCATTGTAAAGTCGCTCACTTTGCCCGATCCATTCGTCGTCCGGTCCACTGTTTCATCATGGATGATCATGATGACACGATCCTTGGAAAAGCGCAGATCGAATTCCAGCATGTCAGCTCCAAGCTCCATGGCCTGCTGAAAAGCGAGCAAGGTGTTCTCGGGATAGGCTGACTTCCAGCCCCGGTGCGCAGCTACGACGATCGTTTGCTGATCCTTTAGCGTTTCAATCACGGTGACGTCCCCCTCTGTTACTCACTCAGCAAGCGCTCTGCTTCTTTCTTGAAGGTGTCCAGGGTCGGCTCGATTGGCTTGTTGTCGTACATGATCGCCTGGATCGACTTGAAGAATTCTTGCATGATTTGCGGCCAAGCTACGTCCTTGTTCGTGTCTACCGCGTATTGAAGCTGGTCGTACGCTACCTTGCGATTCGGATCCTTTGCCCACAGCTCTTTGATCGCGTCTGACTCTACCATCTTCTTGGTGAAAGGCAGGTAACCGGAGTCAAGGATAAACTGCTGGCCGCCTTGTGGGTCGGTATTCACCCAGTTGATAAACTCCCACGCTGCATCCTTTTTGGCAGAATCAGACAGCATGGCGATGTTTGCTCCGCCCGTCGGCGTCGCGAAGGCTGCGTCTTTCGGCAGGAAAGCCGTCACGTAATCAAATTTGGCGTTGTTTTTCACCGATCCCATGACACCTGTCGACTGGAACATGATGCCGATCTTTTCGCTCGTGAACATCTGGTTGACGATATTGCCGGAGTCCTGTGCAGGCGGATAGTAGAGAGCGCCTGTGCTCTGCAAGTCTTTCAAGTATTTGAACGTTTTTACCCCTTCGCCTTTTTCGAATCCGATCGAGGTGGCATCGTCATTGAAAAACTTCCCGCCAGCCTGGCTGATCATGGCGATGGGATACCACGTGTCGTACGGCATGCTCAGACCATAGCGTTTGACCTCTCCGTTTTCTTTGATGACGAGTGCCTCGGAGACCTTCTTCAGCTCCTCCCAGGTGGTCGGGATCGCCAGACCTTTTTCATCCAGCATGGTTTTGTTGATGTGCATGATCGGTGTCGAACGGTTGAGCGGCAGCGATACGACCTTGTCGTTGAATACCGAGTGCCCCATCAAACCTTCCGGAAAATCTTCCTTGCTCGCGCCGGACTTTGCCATGAACGGAGTCAGGTCTTCCAGAACTTCAGCATCGGCAAACATCTGGACGTAGGCACGCTCCAGCATGGTAATGTCAGGTGCCGTCTTGGCTGCGATCGACTGCTGCAGCTTGGTCACGGTCTCGTCATAGCTGCCCTGGAATGTCCCCACTACTTCGATATTCTCGTGCGTGTCATTAAAGCGCTTGATCATGGCACTGATGTACTCGCCGTTCTTGCCTCCCAGGGAATGCCAGAACTGAACGGTCGTCTTGCCTGCCGGGCTCGAAGCAGCCGGCTGCTGACCCGTTGGCGCCGGTGAGGACGCTTTCGGCTCGCCTCCTGAACATCCAGCGAGCACCCCGGATATCATCGTGGTCGCTGCCAGTACGATGGCTGATAACTTTTTGTTCATAGTAGTTCCTCCATTCATCTTTTTCTGTGAAAAACGTCTCGACGTTTTTCATTAATCAGGATGTGACCGCTTGCGGTCGTCAAATAAACGGTCATGACCGTTTATTTGATGCCGGAATAAACGAATGCTTTGACGATTTGCCTGGATGCGAACAGGTACACGATCAGGATCGGGACGACCAGAACCACGTTGCCTGCCATGATGATATGCCAATTGCTGATGCCCTCTGTCTCACGCAGCATCGCGATCCCCATCGTAAGCGGGCGGACGGCCTCCGAATCCGTCATGACCAGCGGCCAGAAATAGTCGTTCCAATGGCTGACGAAGCTGAACAACGCCACGGTGGAAATCGCGGGCATGGACATCGGAATCATGATCTTCCAGATGATCTTGAATTCGCTCGCATTATCCAATCGGGCTGACTCGATAATCTCCTGAGGAATCTGCATGAAATACTGCCTGAGGAGGAAGATGCCAAACGCGTTGGACATAAAAGGTATGATCTGTGGCCACAGCGATTTGATCATCCCCGCGTCTGCCAGCATCAGGTAGACAGGGATGAAGGTGACCTGCCCCGGAATCATGAAGGCGAGCAAAACCATGCCAAACAGGATTTTGTTGCCGAAAAACTTGTACTGCGCGAATGCGTAAGCGGCGGGAATCATGACCGCCAGCTGTATCGCAATGATCGAGGTGGTGACGATCACGGAGTTTTTAAAATAGGTCAGGAAGGGACCTGCGCTCATGGCTTCCACAAAATTGCTCCACTGAGGGGAAGCGGGAATCCAGGTAGGAGGAAACTTCATGGTCTCCTCAAAGGTTTGAAGCGAGGTAGAGATCATCCATAGGAACGGGAAGATGAATCCCATGAGAACGACCGCTTTCCAAAACATGCTCCATGACTTTTGGATAAGACCGAGAATCGGTTCAGGACCGGTTCTCAGTTCAGGACCTGCTCCTGGTTCAAGACCTGCTCCCCCTTGCTTCTTGACCGCTTGCTTTTCTCGTAGCGACAGCACCGGATGGGCACCTCCTTTTTCGAAGTCGTATCGCAGGCGATTATTGATAGTGAACCTTTTTGGAAAGCAATCGGAAGTAGATGAAGGTCAGCACCGTGATAATCGCCATCAGAACCACTCCAGTGGCAGAAGCGTAGCCGATGCTCGTCGTTCTGAATTCATAAATGTAGTAAACGAGTGTGGTCGTCGAGCCATTCGGCCCCCCGCCCGTCATGATTTTGACGGTATCGAACACTTTAAACGAGCCGATCGTCATAATCACCAAAATGAAAAACAGCTGGGGTGAAATCATAGGCAAGGTAATCTTGTAAAACACTTTGAATTTGCTGGCATTATCGAGCGCAGCTGCCTCGTAGATCGTCTGCGGGATGTTTTTCAATGCAGCCACGATGAGCAGAGAGTAGTAGCCGACGTTTTGCCATACCGAGACAATGATGACGGATAAGAGCGAGGTGCTGGAGCTTTGGAGCCACGGAGAAGCGGGCAGACCAACCGCCTTCAGCGCAAAATTGAGCAGACTATAGTTCGGTTCCATCAGCCACATCCACACGAGCGCAATCGAAACGATCGAAATAATGTGCGGGGTAAAAATTCCGGCTTGCACGATGGCATTGAACCGAGTGTTTTGGTTCAGCCACAAAGCGATAGCGAGCGACAGCACCATCGTTACCGCGACCACTCCGACGGTGTACAGCACAGTCGTGGTCAAAGCGTTGTAGAAATCACCGCGAGAAAAGATTTCCGTATAGTTGTCAGCCCCGATGAACTTGCTTTTATCCTTGTTCAGCAAGTTGTACTTGAACATGCTCAGCTTGATTAAATAAAGGATGGGGTACACGACAAATAGGAGGATGCCGATCATCGCAGGCAGGATCAAGGCATACGGGCGGACCTTTTGCCAGAATCTCGTCTTATTCATGCTGCCGCCCTCGCAGTGCCGTCATGTATGCACCATGGCGAACGTCATCCTGCTCGATTCGCTGCTCGTCTTGCCCAAAGAAGAAGAGCTTGGATGCATCCACGCCAAGGTAAACGTCCTGATCGACAGAAAACGGATCTTCCGTGCATTTGATCATGAAGGAATGCTGCCTGGTCTTTAGCTGATAGATCGTCTCAGAGCCGAGCATCTCCCTCGTCACGATCCGCCCGCGGACAGAGTAATGGGAATCCTGTCTCTCGGCAGTCAATACCCCGCTCTCTGGCCGAAAGCCAAACTTCACCCCGTCCACGCCCAAATCTCCTACATTCATCGGAGGGACCCCGATGAATTGCGCCGCGAACAAATTGTTCGGCTGACGGTAGATGACTTCAGGAGCAGCCTCCTGCTGAATCCGTCCCTGATTCATCAGCACGATCGTATCGGCCATGGACATCGCTTCCACCTGGTCATGCGTCACATAGACAAAGGTGGTGCCCAGCTTTTTATGTAGCTCGATCAGCTCGATGCGCATTTGTGCGCGAAGCTTTGCATCCAGGTTGGAAAGCGGCTCATCCATGAGAAAAACGGACGGCTTTTTGACCATGGCGCGGGCCAGTGCTACCCTCTGCCTCTGTCCACCAGAGAGCGCTGAAGGCTTGCGATTCAGGTACGGAGTCAGTCCGACTGTGTCGCTGATGCTCTCTATCAGGCGATTTCGCTCCTCTTTGCTCACCTTGTTATTCTTCAAGCCGAATTCAATGTTCTCTCGTACCGTCATCGTCGGGTACAGGGCGTAGTTCTGAAACACCATCGCGACGCCCCGCTGCCCGGGAGCAATATCCGTGACATCCTCTCCACCGATAAGCACCGATCCTGCAGTCTGACGATCAAGACCTGCGATCATGCGCAGCAGCGTCGTTTTTCCGCAGCCGGATGGTCCGACCAGCACGGTAAATTTTCCGTCCTCGATCTTCAGGTTCAGATCCTTGATGATGATGTTTTTCTCAAACGCTTGGGTAACATTTACAAACTCGATAGCTGCCAATCGTACTCCTCCCCGTTCTGCGCTCCCCGTATTACCTCATCCTGCTGGAGAAGCAGTTCTGCTCAATAATGTTCATTCGTGTTCATTTTCATTATAAATGGGCTTTTTTCTGAAAATATGAAGCTCATTTTAAGAAATCGTAAACTTGATTGGTGGCGCTTACATTTTCTTTTTGCATGCGACTCGGGGATGAGGAGCCTCTTGGAAACTTCTGCGACTCCCCTTCCACCGGTCCTTACTCGCTTTTTGGCTGTATGTTATAATCTTGTAAGACTTTCACTCCTTCACTGTTCACCAGTGAAAGTCGAGGTAGGTTTTTTTCCAGCCTTTGTGTGCCAGGGCAGATTCCATTGCGCCAACAAAGTCTTCTGCCTTGGCCACTACTGTAAAGCTGTCAGGAATCAAGAGCTTCAAGGTATCCTGACAATCCTTTTGCTCCATGACCCTCAGCACTTCTTCAAAATCCGGGATCGAGCTGCGGCTGCTGCCGTAGAGCGTCAGTCCCTTCTCCAATACATCGCGCGTATTGATCGGAACCTTGTCCTCGCTGACACCCATCGCGATGAGATGTCCCCCTGCCGCCAAGAGGTCAATCCCCTGGTTGATTGCACTCTCGCTGAAATTCCCCCCGGTGCATTCCACGACGATGTCCACTTTGTCTCCTGACTGAAAATCATACTGCTGTACCATTTCCGTGCGAGCAAACGTGAATTGATCCAGCTTTTCTCGAATGGCTCCGAAAACCGTCAATCGATCAGACCCAACACCAAATGCGTGATGGAGCATGGCTGCCGTCAAATAACCCACGGGGCCGTCTCCAAAAACCGCGATTCTCGCTTGGCTGAGCAGGCCAGCCACGGGGCGAAGCGCTCGGTACGAGACACTGCAAAGCTCTGTCAGCACGGCGATGTCATCAGGAATCGACGCGGGAATCGGGATTGCGCATTGCTCAGGGATGACCAGCCTGCTTTGCGCGATTCCATCCGTACCGCTGCCCAAAAATTTGCTGTGAGAGCAGTAATTATCCGCGATTTCCCCCCTGCATGCCGGACAGCTGTGCGCTGGCCCTGGATCTTGCAGCAGTTTGCCCGCCATGTAGGGAACAATCACAACCTTCTGACTATAAGCGAGCCTCCTGGACTCTCCGCCCACAATCCTACCGATCCCTTCGTGCAAGAGTGCCATCGGCAGCTTTTTGGCCAGTACCTCCGGCTTTCGGGTCCCTCCAAAATAGCGAAGGTCCGCATGGCAAATGCTGGCGAGTGTCGGTTCGACTACGACGTATCCCTCGGGAACACTGCGATGGATATCCTGCTCCAAAACCACATGAGGCTCCGTCAAGCGCAGCGTTCGCGAGTGTACTGTTTCTGTTGTTGTGGTGCCCACCAACAGAACACCTCCATCTGAATTTCTATGATTATGAATTCCGGGCCGTGGAAAGCGCCCGGAGAGATTCACCTGCTACACGGTAATCACGTTTATCCCTGTGTCATGAAACGGTTTGATGTCGTACTCAGCCACTTCCTTGCCTGTGATCAGGGTGTGGATGGAGCTGTTCGGTGCGACTTTGTACAAGGAGAGTTTGCCGATCTTGGTATCATCCGCCACGACGATAACCTCCTGTGCCGCAGCGATCATTCCTTGCTTTGCCAGCACCAGCTGCGCCTCCGGATGCATCAGACCGTGCTTGGGATGGATCGCGGGCGTGCCGATAAACGCTTTGGAGACGTGCAACGAACGGAGTACGTGATCCGTGAACATGCCATTGAGCATGTAGCTGGATGGATACAGCTCGCCGCCCGTTACCGTGACTTTTACGCCCGGAGCGTCCCGGAGCTCCGCCGCCACGTTGATATCATTGGTAATGACCGTGAGATTGGAGCGGTTCACCAGATTTTTGGCGATATGCAGCGTAGTTGTTCCCGAATCGATGATGATGTGATCGCCGTCCTCCACCAGACTCGCAGCCATTCTGCCAATGCGCATTTTTTGATCGAGCTGGGCTTTCGTGCGTTCATTAAAGGAGGGTTCGTTAGGTGTCAGCCTTTCTACGATCACTCCGCCATGAGTCCGTTTGAGCAGGCCCTCCTGCTCCACTTCTGCCAAGTCCCTGCGGATTGTCGCTTCATGCACACCGAATTCCTTGGCGAGCACGGAAACAGACGCCGTCTGATGCTGCCTCACATATTCAACGATCCTTAGCTTTCTTTCTGCCGCCAGCATAACCCTCATCCTTTTCCCGTGAATAAGTTCGTTTCCATTCTATTTGCGCGTTTTGTTCAATTTGTTCATTTATGCTCATTCTTGCACTTTCAGATTACCTTGCCACATTTCTCCTTGTCAATATCGAACTTTTCGCTTCAAAGACAGTCTGGCCCTTGTGTACCAACGCGTCACGGAGTTATTGTGAAGATATGATTAAGATTTTTTTGCATGGCAAACGAGCAAAAACGCGCAAAAAGTTATCCAGACTATGTGCTCACGCAGATGTGTCCCAAGTGGTATGATCAGATGGTGATAGTGGATAAAGAAGGAGATGGGCTATATACAGAAAAATTTAGGAGGAAGATCATGAGATTCACACGTAAAAAAGTGCCTCTTGGTAATAAGATCGTCACCGTTCTTGTGCCCAAGCAGGTTCCGAAGCAGCTATGGTTTGCCGAACCCATCCTCTCCACAAGGGCTGTCCTTGGTGACGCTCATGGCTTTGCTTTTCTTTCGCAGCTCTTTTTGACTGCTGTAAAATGCGAGATTCCCCATGCCTTGTTTTACGTCCCAAGACCACCAGTGAACGAACATACGCCTCGCAATGGGTACAACCTCGGGAGATACGATCTGGATCTGGTTCTCTTTCATTTTCATTCCCTGCAAATCCGGTCAAAGGATGTGAAAAGAGTCATTCATTCCCTTTCCTTTCTCCCCGGGGAAGAGATTCATTTGGAAGCAGACCTCAGCCTGCTCCATTCTTACCTCGAATCGTACAATCACTGGAACTTGAAAAACCAGCTGACTTCCAAGTCCTACTCCAAATATGTATCGGTGAGCGGCAACTCAGACATTCTCCTTTATTTGGCTTACCTGGCTTATCGTTTTCAGGGCGTCGAACATGACGAAAGGAGCAATTTCCATCTTCATTCGCATGCAGATACCATCGGGACCTCGCCTGAAAACGGACTCGATTTTTATTACTACCATGATCCTTTGCTTCCCAACTGACGGGCAGTCAGGAAATACAAACGGCAGATCCGGACCACAGCGGTCCCAATCTGCCGACAGGCTAACTTACTACCGATTCTGCTAGATTCCCCAGATACTTCACCTTATCTTCCATAACGAAACTTTCCTGAAGGGCAAGTGGGTTCATTTTCATTTCATAAGCAAGCAATTTCAATTGAGAGATGAATCGATCTTGTTCCATATCGTTGATGGTAAATTCCAAGCCGTACTGATAAATGTCGTTCTCGAGCTCTTGTTTCCAGACAATATATCCGGAGACATTCAGGATTCCCCCCAAAATCTCTGTCTCAAATTGGAAAATGATATCTGCATTCACTGTAAGATTTACATGAGACAAGAACCGCAGCCCTCCTGCGCTGAGATCTTCCAGAAGGACCTCTGTTTTTTCGAGATGGATTTCTCTGTCTTTCATCTTGATGATTGTCATTTGAGAACGCAAAGGATACAAGAGCGGAACCCGGAGTTGTTTCCGTCTGTTCTCAAATTCACTCGGGTCATGGATTCGATGCGGAGTCAATCGCTCTTTGGACAACAATTGATTAAACGCAGTAACCGGGACGGGTTTACTAAAAATATAGCCTTGAATCTCATCGCATCGCTGCTGTTTTAGGAATGTCAGCTGTTCGACAGTCTCAACCCCCTCGGCCACGACGCGCATCCCTAGTCCATGAGCCAAGTGGATCACCGATTTTATGACAGTGGCGCTGGAAGTATGAGTCGTTACATTTCGGATAAAGTGTCTGTCGATTTTGATCGTGTCCACCTTGAATTGGGTTAAGTAAGCGAGCGAGGAATAACCGGTCCCAAAATCATCCAGGGAGACTTTTATTCCAATCTCTTTTAATTCGGCTATGGTTGACTCCACCAGCTTTTGATTATCGAGAATGGAGGTTTCCGTAATTTCGATTTCCACCCATTCGCCTTTGATCCTTGTTTCTTTTAAGATTTGGTTCACATGTACGAGGAAGTCTTTTAGCAAAAACAGCTTGGCTGAAACATTGACTGACAGCGGGACACAGGGCATTCCTCGTTCCTGCCACGCTTGGATTTGATGACAGGCTCTGCGTATGACCCATTTCGTGAGAGGGAGAATCAGTCCTCTTTCTTCGGCTAATGGGATGAAGTCCACGGGAGATAACAGTCCCCATTCAGGGTGATTCCAACGAATCAGAGATTCCGCACCCAATACCGCCCCGGACTTGGCATCCACCCGTGGCTGATAATGCAGTTCCAATTCATTTTCATCAATTGCCTTCCGCAAGCCTTTCTCAAGTGAAAATCTTTTATAGCCGTTGATGTCCATGACGGAATGATAAATCGTATAGGTATTCCTCCCCTTTTCTTTTGAACGGTAAAGGGATACATCTGAGTTCTTCAGCAATGTCGCCGCATCTTCTCCATGCTGCGGATAAAAGCTGATGCCAATGCTGGTCGTCATGAAAATTTCAAACTCACGGATCTTGAATGGCCACTCTTCCACGCTTCGGATGATCAGCTTCGCCATCCATTCCGCTTCCTCCATCCTTTCAAAGGGGATGCGCATGACGACGCCAAATTCGTCTCCCCCGAGCCGTGCAATGGTTCCGTTATCTTTCACGCATTCAACCAATCTGGATGAAAATTCCTTGATTAATTGATCTCCGGAGCTGTGACCAAACGCATCATTCACATTTTTAAATCGGTCCATGTCCATATAGAACAGAGCAAATGAAGCCCCTTGTTCCCTTGACTGCACGATTCGTTGTTCCAGCGCGACCTCAAAAGATCTGCGATTCGGCAGTCCCGTTACGTAATCTTGAAAAGCCATTTGCTTGATCAATTCTTCATGTTTCTTTCGTTCCGTGATGTTGAATGCATATCCGATTAAGCCTTCGCTTGAAGGAATGACCCTCACTTCAAGCCATTCTTTCGTCGGTTCATAGTAATCCTCGAAAAAGACAGAGACTTGCTCTTCCATCGCTTTGTGGTAATAGTAATAAAATTTGGTATGAATCGCCTCCGGAAGCACCTCCCATAGAATATTTCCGATCAGTTGATGAAGTTCTTTATCTACATACCGCGCCATCTGTCCATTGGTATAAATGATGCGCCAATGTTTGTCCAAGATAAAGAAACCATTGGTGATATTATCGAGAATTGATTCAGCTGGAGGTAAGTGTACACCGTGCCAGTCAGCCTCGGACTCATCTAGCTTTTGAGATCCACTCATTACGTTCATCACCTTGTAGTAATTATCGTTATCCCATCTAGTTATCTATGTACTATTACCCTAAACCGCAAATTTTTACACTCCCAAAATGTGTATATTTCATCGTGAAAAATATCAAAGGCAACAGCAATCAAAGGAATTTCATCCAAGATCACTGTTGCCTTTTTCGATTCTCCTATGTACAGCTCACACCAGGCTTCGCCGGGCTCGAATTTCTTCTCGGGCTCGGTCGTTCATTCTCGCCGGACTCCATTTCGGCTCCCAGACGAGTGCCACATCGACTTCTTTGACACCTGAGACTGCGGCCGTCGCCTCTTTCACATTTTTGACGATTTCATCCGCTAATGGACATTGGGGAATCGTCAGGGTCATTTCAACGTGGGCTCGTCCAGCATCATCCACTTTTATTTCATAGACCAGCCCCAGATCGACAATATTGACTCCAACTTCCGGATCCAGCACATCCTCTAAAGCAGACCAAATCTTATCTTCGATTTTCAAGCAGAGCACCCCATCCCACCATTTGTTACCCCTTAACATCCCCCAGCCAGCACTGGTTTTATGTTGACAGGGGCATGAAAAACATGGAAACCGTACGACGACAAACTTTCTCCCCCACTTTTCATCGCTTTTTCTCCCCAAAAATATGATTGACAAGAATACGCTCATAGGCTAATATCCGATTGTAATCGCAATTGATAATGATTATCGATATTAGTAAAAGCTTATGAGGGGGGTCGTATGATAAAACGAATTCACTTGATGCTCCTGGTCTTACTGCTGTCTTTCTCGTTCGTTTCCCCATTATCTGCCCAGGCAGAAAGTCAAGCGGCTCAAAATATGAGCAAAGCAGAAGAATTTGTTGCCCAAGCGATAAGGGAAGCTGGGCTAGGAAAGCTAGCAGAAACAAAACTGTCATACCAAAAGTTCAATGAGACATGGCGTCAGATCGAGGATGGCGTAAAAGAAGAATCAGGCACGGCTTACAAAGACATCGAATCTCATATGGGCAAAGTGGTGTACGCTTTATCCAGAGAGAAAAAAGATGAAGTCGTAGAAGCATTGGAAGGTTTGAAAAATGCTACTGAAAAGTTCATCCGAGGTGAATTTCCGAAGGGTGAGCAATTCAAACAGGAGAATATCTCTCTAAGCGATTTTCTAGGGTACCTAGAAGAGACAAAAGAGAAAGCAGAAAGCGGGGCACGGCAAGAAGCGCTCGCAGGAATTGCAAAGGTAACGGAGTCTTGGCTCAGTGTGGAAGGAACAGTTGTTGCACAATCTGCACAGGTTTACAGTGATTCTGAGCGAGACATGGTCACCGTTAACGCGATGTTGGCTTCAGAGCCGCCTGATTTTCAAGGCGCCATTCAACTTTTAGACCAAATGATCCATTACCTAACCCCATTGGCGGCCAAGTCTGGCTACACAATCTGGGATGCAGCGATGATCATTATTCGAGAAGGCTTGGAGGCCTTATTGGTTGTCACCGCTTTACTCGCTTTTGTGAAAAAATCAGATCAGTCGAAGGGAAAGGGCTGGATTTGGACTGGCGTTACCGTTGGCCTGGCAGTAAGTGTTTTGCTGGCAGTCATTGTGAAGTCCGTATTTTCATCAGGAGCCTTCGGGAACAACAACGCATTGATCGCCGGTTGGACTGGTGTGATTGCTTCCGTCATGCTGCTGTATGTGAGCTACTGGCTGCACAGCCATTCGCATATCGCGGAATGGCAAAAGTTTATTCAGGCAAAGAGCCAGACAGCGCTACATACTGGAAAGCTGATCTCTCTAGGTGTGATTTCCTTCCTCGCCGTTTTCCGCGAGGGAACCGAAACGGTATTATTCTTAATTGGAATGGTCAACCAAATCAGTTTGCAGGATCTGATGATCGGCATGTTGATTGGCCTGGGATTGTTATCTGTAGTCGCTTACCTGATGTTATTTATTGGTTTGAAGCTGCCTATTCGGCCATTTTTTATGGTGTCGAGCATCATCGTCTTTTACTTGTGCATCAAGTTTACAGGAATGGGCATTCACAGCTTGCAATTAGCGGGTGTGATCCCGTCCTCGACTGTTCCTAGCATGCCGAGCATCGACTTTTTTGCCCTATATCCCTCCCTGGAAAGTACCATTCCTCAGGTGACCCTCATAGCAGCTGCTGCGGCAGTCGTACTGTGGAAAAGAATTTCGATCAATCAATCATCAACAAAAAATCACGAGCTCTCTAAGAGATAACGGGAGGACTATTCACATGAAATCTACTCGTACTTTACTCGCCTTGGCACTTGCCGGAATCATTGCTTTAACGGGTTGCGCATCCGCCAATACAACATCTTCTAACGCGACTTCAGCACCTGCTCCTGCAGCAGAAGAAAAAGCTTCTGAAATCAAAGCTGGTACTACAAAAATGCTTGAAATAACTGCTGAATTGAAAAAAGCCATTGAAGCGGGAGACGAGTCAACTGTAGTAACACTCGGTCCAAAATTCGAGGAAGCATGGGGACCCTTTGAAGATAAAGTAAAAGAGAAATACGCTGATCTTTATAAAAAAGTGGAAGATGCGCTTGATCCCACCATCGCTGGAACAGAAGCTAGTCCGCTCGATAAAGACGCTCTCGGCAAGTTTAACGAGCAATTAACTCAAGCGTTAACAGAATTAGCGGATAAAGAAAAATAAGCGAAACGAAATAGAAATGACAATTTAAAAAAGGGTATCGCCTTTAGAGCTGATACCCTTTTTGCATGCTACCTGCAGACCAGTTTCCCCAATTGCTGGCTCAGCTTTAGATTCTCCGAGGAATCAACAGGAATCTCTACCAGAACGATCTCGTTCATGCTGAGCGCTTTTTTCAATGTAGCTTCCAGTTCCGAAACGTGGTTGACACGCATGCCCGTGATGCCAAAGCTTTCGGCGAGACGCATGAAATCAGGGTTTTCAAATTCTACCCCATAGCTTGCGTCAAAACGATTTTTCAGCTTCCAGTCAATCAGTCCATACTTGGAGTCATTGAGCAAAAAGATCGTGAACGCTATTCCCAGTCGCTTCGCGGTTTCAATTTCTACGGCATTCATCAAGAAACCGCCGTCACCGTTAATGCAGATGACAGGATCTTCGGGACATGCCAGTTTGGCTCCAATCGCTCCCGGAACCGCAATGCCCATGGATGCAAAGCCGTTTGAAATGATGACGCGGTTCGGAAGCTTGGGCTGGTAATTTCGCGCGATCCAAAGTTTATGCGCCCCCACATCAGATATCACGATGGTATTGTCACTTGCCAGTCGGGAAACCGTATCCAGGATCATTCTCGGTTTGACCCTTGTGCCAGCCTCGTCCGTTGGCGTGGAGCTTTCCTCCTGGATCTGCGCTAGCTCCCGCTTCAGTTTTTGATGAAGCTCTCCCCCGGGCATCCACTCCTTCGCGCCTTTCTGATGCCCCGCCAGGTATTCCAATGCCGTCCTCAGATCCCCTACCAATTCGGCCGCCACCGGATAATGCTCGTCTACTTCAGCGGGCAGCGTATCGATATGAATGATGGGCTTGGGATTGTTTTCGTTCCAGTAGAGCGGCAAATATTCCACAAAATCGTAGCCGATCGCAATGATCAAATCCGCCTCATGAATCCCGCACAATACATAATCCTTCATTTGCAATCCAACCGTGTACATGTTCAATGGGTGATCGGGAGGCAGCACTCCTTTTGCCATGAACGTATGGGCTACCGGAACCTTCAGCGACTCTGCAAATGCCTGCAATTCTTTGGATGCCTGCTGCCTGATCACACCGTTCCCCGCAATGATGAACGGCTTTTGACTGGAAGCGATCAGCTCCAGAGCCTTTTCCATGCTGGTTACACTCGGGACGGATCGCGGCAGCTCTGTTTTGGGGAGGGCCGTCTTGTCGATGTCATCTGCTGCGAGATCCTCCGGAAGCTCGATATGAACGGCTCCCGGCTTCTCCATTTCCGCCAGTTTAAAAGCTTTCCGGACGATTTCCGCGATGGTCTCCGGCCGCTTTACCTGGATCGACCATTTGGTCACAGGTGTAAACATCGCCACTACATCAATGTATTGATGCGATTCTTTATGCATCCTCTCCAAACCGGCTTGTCCCGTAATCGCGACCACAGGGGCATGATCGAGATTGGCGTCGCCTATGCCGGTAAGCAAATTGGTGGCTCCCGGTCCCAACGTTGCGAGGCATACTCCTGCCTTCCCGGTTAACCTTCCGTATACGTCAGCCATGAAAGCCGCCCCTTGCTCATGCCTGACAGCCACAAATTGAATTTGGTCAGAGGAAGCTAATGAATGAACAAAATCGATATTTTCTTCCCCCGGGATTCCAAATATGTACCGTACCCCTTCGTTTTCCAGACACATGACCATCAAATCCGTCGCCTTCATCAATTCACCCCCAAAATGGATTTAACGCCAATGGAAACTCACAAACTTTTCCTCCATCATATCCATCATCGCAAATTTGACGCCTTCTCTGCCTGTCCCGCTGTCTTTGATACCGCCATACGGCATGTGATCCAAGCGGTAGGTCGGGATGTCATTGATCAGGACCCCACCCGTTTCAATCTCATGGATACACGTAAATGCACGATGGATGTCATGGGTGTACACGCCAGCATTCAGTCCGTAGCGCGAATCATTGACCCGCTGGATTGCCTCCTCTAAGCTTTCAAACGGCATGACGCTTACGACCGGCCCGAACACTTCTTCCTGGATGACCTTGGCCTCGTGGGGGACATCTGTCAAGATGGCAGGGATCATGATCGGTCCCTCCACCTCTCCCCCGCACTCCACCTTCGCACCCAGCTCTACGGCCTCCGAAATCCAGGAAACCAATCGATCCAGCGAATCCTTGTTGATCACCGCCGTAATATCCGTTTTTTCATCAAAGGGGGATCCCGCTACCAGCTGCTTGGTACGGGCAACCATTTTGCCCAGGAACGTTTCATACAAGGAGCGGTGCACATAGATCCGCTGGATGGAGATGCAGACCTGTCCGTTGTACGAAAACGCCCCCTGTACGACTCGGTCCATAATGGCGTCGACATCCACTCCTTCATCTACAATAAGGGCTGAATTGGAACCCAGCTCTAATGTTACTTTGCGAAATTCCGCCAGCTTGCGGATTTCCTTCCCCACTTTGGGGCTCCCGGTAAACGTAATGTTCTTGACGTACGGGTGCGTGTTCAGAACAGGCCCCAATTCTGGCCCCAACCCGGTAATGATATTGAGTACGCCATCCGGCAATCCCGCCTCTTGAAAAAGCTCTGCAAGATAGAGAGAGCTGAGTGGCGTTTTTTCTGCCGGTTTCAATACGATCGAATTGCCTGCTGCTATCGCCGGTCCTACTTTGTGAGCGACCAGATTAAAGGGAAAGTTAAACGGAGTAATCGCCGACACCACGCCCATAGGCACTCTCATCGTGAAACCGACTCGATTTTCCCCTCCGATCGCCGCATCCATCGGAATTCGCTCTCCGTATATCCGTTTGGCTTCTTCGGCTGCAAATTGGTACGTCTGAATGGTACGCAGGATTTCTGTACGAGCTGCTTTGATCGGCTTTGCCGCCTCCGAGGCAATAATTTGCGCGGCTTCTTCCTTTCTTTGCTCCAAAAGCTGAACGGCCTTCGCTAGAATCTGAGCTCTTTCATAAGCGGGTACGCGCTTGAATTCCTGAAAAGCGGAATGTGCCCCTTCAATGGCTTTTTTTGCATCCTCTGTCGTTGCTTGCGCGATATGAGCGATGATCTCTCCCGAATGAGGAGAGTGCAAAGGTTCGTACTTCTCACCTTCTACCCACTTTCCATTGATCCACAGATGCCATTTTTTCATTACAGTCTCTCCCTTTCGTCGGACTGACAGAAACCGCCATGTGAAACAGTCGGCATTAGTGTTTCTATTGCATCCATTTTTATGTAGGAGTTTCCCAATAAAAAAGACTGTCAGTGGCGCGGTCCTTTTCAGACCAACCAATGACAGCCCTTTTTAAAGTTCTTTTAATCCCAAGCAAAACGCTGTTCTTTCCACGGATCTCCGTACATGTTGTACCCATTCTTCTCCCAGAAGCCCTGCTTGTCTTTCTCCAAAAACTCGATTCCGCGCACCCACTTGGCGCTCTTCCAGAAGTAGAGGTGGGGAATGACAAAGCGCAGCGGCCAGCCATGGTCAGGCGTCAGCTCTTGCCCATTGTGCTTGTTGGCAAACAGATTGCCCGGGGTCATGAAGTCCTTGAGCGGAACATTGGCTGTCCAGCCGTGCTCCGCGTGCAGCATGACGTATTTTGCTTCCGGCTTCACTTTCACCAGCTTCAGTACTTCCTCCACCGGGATGCCTTCCCACTCGTTGTCGAGCTTGCTCCAGCCCGTCACGCAATGGATGTCATTGGTCGCGTTCCCTTTTGGCAAGGCCATCATTTGCTCGTAGGAAAGCGTGACTTCTTCTTCTATCAAGCCAAAAATCCGGAAGCTCCACTCCGTGGACAAATCCGTATACGCCGGTACATCACCGTAATGGAGCACCGGAAAGCCCGTCGTTTGCTTTTGATTCGGCGGGATGCGGTCACGCTGCGCATTCGTTGCCTGATTGAAAAACATGGAATCCCACTCCTCGCTGTCAGTATTCTTCTGTTCTTCTTACCATATCCTGCACAAACCCGCAAGCAGATTTGCACACTGGGGTAACTGAGGAAATGGCTGAACAAAAACCCCCGCTCTTTGGCGAGGGTTTCCTGCTTACTGCTGCTTTATTTCCCTACGCGCAGCAGGGCATGATCCACCTTGATGCACAGGTCATTGATGACCGCGATGCCCTCTGCGCTGATCATGGCAGCGGCTTCATCATTGGAGATCCCTTGCTGCATCCAGAATGCTTTTGGCTTGTGCTTCATTTTCTTGGTATCCTCGGCAACCGGCACGATGTCCTCGCTCTTGCGGAAAATGTCGACGATATCGACTGGCTCGTCGATTTCCGCCAGGCTCGCGACGACTTTCTCGCCCAGAACCGTTTCCCCTGCGATGACAGGGTTCACCGGAATGATTCGGTAACCTGCATGCTGCATGGCGTCTGCGATCATGTAGCTGGTGCGGTCCGGCTTGTTGGAGAGACCTACGACAGCAATGGTCTTCGCTTCCTCCAGAAGCTGGCGGCGTACTTCGTTACTTGGATTTTGCACCATATTTCAACACTCCTTATGGAATTAGGATTGGCTGCGGTTCGATACAAATTGAACGAGTGTGCGGGTCATGACACCCGTACCTCCGGAAGGCTGCATATCGCCTGTATTGGCATTGTAGGCTGTCCCTGCGATATCGAGATGGACCCATGGTGTATCTCCCACGAATTCCTGCAGGAACACGCCTCCGATAATGCCGTGTCCATAGCGTCCGCCGGAGTTTTTCAGATCGGCGAAACGGCTCTTGTTGAGCTCCCGGTACTCATCGAATGTCGGCAGCTGCCACAGTCGCTCGCCTGCTACATCAGCGGCATTCAAGAGTTCATCCATGAGCGCTTTGTCATTCGTCATCGCGCCAGAGCAGTAGTGACCCAGTGCCACGACGATGCCTCCGGTCAAGGTAGCCGCATCTACCAGACACGTCACACCTTGTTTTTTCGCATAGGTAATGCAATCCGCCAACACCAAGCGGCCTTCCGCATCCGTCGTGATGATTTCCACGGTCTTGCCGCTCATGGTCGTGATGACGTCGCCCGGACGGAATGCGGTGCCGGACGGCATGTTTTCAACGGTGCCGATCACAGCCAGCACATTTGCTTTCGGCTTGATTTGACCCAGAGCCTCGAGGGTACCGATCATCGCAGCGGCTCCACCCATGTCCGATTTCATGTCTTCCATTCCGGCTACCGGCTTGATGGAGATCCCGCCTGTGTCAAACGTTACCCCTTTTCCGATCAGGCCAATCACGTCATCCCAGGTTTCTCTTCCCTGATACTTGACGGCAACCACGTACGGCTCGAGCTCGCTTCCTTTGGCGACAGACAGTACACCGCCCATGCCCAGCTCTTCCAGCTTGGCCTGATCCAGCACTTCCACTGTCATTCCATAGCGGTTGGCCACGTCTACGGCTGCGTCCTTCAGTGCGCGCGGTGTCAAATAGTTGGCTGGCTCATTCACCAGGGTGCGTGCCAGATTGGTACCCGACACTAACGCACGGCCAACATGCACGCCTGCTTGCACCAATTCCTCTGCGTCGTCGGCAGCCAGCACGCGGACAGATGCGACAGGGGCCGTCTCGCGCTTCGGCTTTTGGCGGTAGCCTTCGTAGTGATAACCCGCCAAACCGAACGCTTCCGCCACGGCTTGCGCCAAACGGTCTGCTGCCAGCTTATCTGTTGTCGGCAGATCGATCGCCACGGTTTTGCCGCTTCCTTTGGATACGACGGTCTTGGCCGCGCGTCCCCATGCATTGCGGGCTGCTACAAAATCAAATTTCTCCGGCGCCCCCATGCCCACGACGACCAGCTTTTTCGCAGCCAGCTTGCCCATGCCATGGACGACGGCGACAGCCTTTGCATCCCCGCTGATTTCTTTTTCCTCCTGCAGTACACTCAGGCTGCCTCCGAAGGCTTGCTCCAGCTCAGGGTATACCTGCGCCAGCTCCTCCCCTTTCCACAACGGGACAATCAATTCATCACACATGATATTCACGAGTGGGGTCCGTTTTTCTACGGTTACTTCCATATACTCTTCCCTCTTTCTCTGTGATAGGATACAATTATGTGCACATTTGTGGTTTTCCACGTATGTTCGCTCACGATGTGTCGATTCGCAAACGCAAAGACGGAAACGCCATGGCTTTGGCTTTCGCATGGGGAATCTCGTCAACTTCTGGCAGGGCACTCTCGCAGGCTTCTATGTATTCGATGACTCCTTTTACATCGAGCCCCCAATGGACGGGACCGTAACGGAGCAGGTACTTTCGCGCGTTGCCAAACATCCAGCGAGCGCCTTTGATATTGCCGTATTCCCGATGATACAGGCCGACAGCCATTTGCAAGAGCCCTTGCAGGAACTTGTCGGATTTGTTTTCCATCCAGATCTCTTCCAGCAGATCATGGCATTCGTAGTACTCACCTTCATTGAATTTTTCAATGAACTGAAGATACTGTCCGGGATACCGCATGGATTCACACCTTCCGTTTCACCGTTACAAAAACAAAAAATGAGCTTTGTGAAATGCTTCATGAAGCTGCATCTGTAAAGCTGCTGCGAGAAGGGATTCGATTTGGAATTTTCCTTCGAGGGACTGCTTTACTTAATGGTATCACAGATTGGCAGTCCGTAAAATCCAAACGAAAACTTCACGGATGGATACAACGCCCTTCTGTTACAATAAAACGAAAGAAGCGTACAGTAGAAAGGAATGGATTTTCCGTGGCGGATATTTTTGAAAACTTCCCCTTATGGGCTGCGCTGCTTGCCATAGGAATCGCCCAATTTATCAAAATTCCCCTCAATTATTTCGCTACCAAAACATGGCAATGGTCGCTGATGTTGAGTACCGGCGGCATGCCTAGTTCGCACTCTTCGGCCGTAACCGCTCTCTCGACTGCGGTGGGCCTTCGTGAAGGCTTTTCCAGCAATATGTTCGCGATCTCGGCCATCCTCGGCGTCATCGTGATGTTCGATGCGGCAGGCGTACGCCGCCATGCCGGCATGCAGGCAGTGGTATTGAACAAGCTGGTCGACGAATTCAACCACCTCCTGGAAGGCATGAAATCGCTCAAGGTTCGTCCGAATCAGGAAAAAGCAAAGAAATTGAAGGAGCTGCTCGGGCATCAGCCGATTGAAGTCCTGATCGGCGGCTGGCTGGGAATCATGATCGCGCTCCTCGTTCATCCGTTTTTCTGAGGCTTCTTCATAAGGGGGACTTGGCATGCGCATCGTATCCATCTGTCCGAGCAATACGGAGATCCTCTATTACCTGGGACTCGGTGATCAGGTCGTCGGTCTGGACGATCACTCCGATTGGCCAGAGGAATGGCAGCACTTGTCGAAAGTAGGACCGGACCTGACGATCGATCTGGATCGGGTCGCGGCTCTCAAGCCGGATCTGGTCGTCGCCTCCCTCAGCGTTCCGGGCATGGAAGCAAATGTGGAGGCTTTGCAAGCACGCGGAATGCCCCACATCGTCCTCAACCCGTCACGGATCAAGGACATTGCCGCAGATATTCGGCTGGTAGGGGAAGCGACGGGCGTACACAAGCGGGCGGAGCAGCTCGCCGCTCATTTTGACGAAAGAATAGAAACCATCCGACAGCATTCTAGCCAGTATACATACAAACCCAAGCTGTACTGGGAGTGGTGGCCCAATCCGATCTACACGCCCGGCGGTGAAAACTGGCTCACCGATGTGAGTGAAATCGCCGGTGCGATCAATGTGTTTCGCGATTATCCCGTCGCAAATGTAAAAGCGACACGCGAGATGGTCGGGCAGCGAGATCCTGATCACATTTGCGTCGTCTGGTGCGGCATCGAGCTTCGCCGCATCAAGCCTGCCATGATTACCGAGCGGCCGGAATGGCAGGAGATGACCGCCATCCGCTGCAATCAGGTCCATCTTCTCGAAGAAGGGCTGTACTGCCGCCCCTCTCCGCGGATTCTCGACGGGCTGGAAAAGCTCGTGGCCCTCATTCATCCAGAGAAATAAGAAAAACGTTCAGAGCATGCCATCGCTCTGAACGTTTTTTCATTTCTTCTTTCATGCCGCCTACGCAGCATCTTTGGTTTGCTTTTGCTATTCACTTTTGTGTGTTAATTTGTGACTTCTGCCATCGCAGCGATCCCTTTCTGATTCAGGCTATTCAAAAGGGCTTCCGTCAGCTTTCCATCACCGCGCCGTACGACATAGACATCCAGGGATTTTTTCCCCCATTGCTTGAATACATCTTGTTTGGTTTCAAAATACAGGTCAATCTTATGTCCGCGAATCGCTCCGCCCTTGTCTGCCACGACCCCGTAGCCGTAGCCCGGAATGTACAGCACCGTTCCGATTGGAAAGATGTTGAGGTCGGCCGCAATCGTCGAATAATCATCTCTTCGCACTTTGACGCCTGAATATGTGATTCCATAGGACGGATGTGACGGATTTTTTCCCGTCGACTCGAACCCGGCGTAATAGCCTGTCGCTACCACACGCACTTTTGGATATTGATCCAGGAGTGCGTCGTTTTTATCGATGACTTGAGTGAATGAGCTGGCCGAGACGGTCCGTTTTTTGACCACTCTCTGCCCCTCTTTGGTTTCCCTGATTCCAAATGCAGCCTGGATGCTGCGATCTCCAACTGCATTGTAGCCGTATCCATCGCTCGCAAATCCCGTCAGCACCATGATGAGCAGAGCGATGAAACTCACTGACAGCTTTCCATTCATTTCTGGTAAACCTCCTCTCGGTTCTAGTCATGTCCCGAAGAGGAGGAAACTATACACAAATTTTGGATGGTTTCAGAAAAATTCAGTATGTTAGATGTTTACGGAATGTTTACAGCTCTGTTCGAAGGCTCCAAAGCTCAGGGAAAAAACGATGATCCAGCGCCCTCCGCAAATAGGCGACACCGGCAGAACCGCCCGTTCCCTGCTTTTGTCCGATGATGCGCTCGACGGTCGTCATGTGGTTGAAACGCCATTGCTGCTGTTGACTCGCGATGTCCACCAGCTTCTCCGCAAGCTCATACAGATCCCAGTACCGTTTCACATCCCGGTAAACGGTCAGCCATGCCTGCTCGACACTGGCATTCGGCTGGTAAGGCTGCGACCAGTCTCGGTCCAGACATTCCGGATCGACCGGCAAGCCTCGGACTGCCATCGCCATAATGGCTGCATCGTATATGCTGGGCTCCTGCAGAGCCTGCGTCAATTGTGCGTAAAGCTCAGGCTGATGCTGATACACGGCGAGCACGTGCGCGTTCTTGAAGCCGAGGGTAAATTCAATCAGACGGTTTTGATAGGACTGGAAGCCGGAGGAATGCCCCAGTTTGTCTCTGAATTTCAAGTAATCAGCCGGTGTCAGCGTCGAGAGGACGTCCCATGACTTGATCAGCTGCTGCTGGATCCGGGAGACCCGTGCGAACATTTTAAAGGCTGGCTCCAGATCATTGCTCCGTATGCACTCCATAGCTGCCGCCAGCTCGTGCCGGATCTGCTTCATCCACAATTCACTCACCTGATGGATGATGATGAAGAGCATTTCATCATGCTCGTCAGACTGTCTCACTTGGCTCGACAGGATCTTATCTAGCTGCAGGTAGTCTCCATAGGTCATTTCCTTTGCAAAGTCGGTATGAATATCCTTATCCAGCGCTGACTGCTTGTGGTTTTGATCATGACTCTGTGGCATATGAGACATCGTGAGTAACCCCTCTCTTTACTTTCGGCTGTATTAGTTTATCCCTGCTGCCTTCTCCACGCGAAGCTCGCCTTTTTCTACGAGATCCTGCAAATAAGCATTCGCCTCCCCGAGGAGAATCCACTTTTGAAACGTGACAAGGTCGATCGTTTGCCGAGAGCCCGTTGTGACCAGGATATTCTCCGGTTGGGAAGGGATGCCTTTTTTGCTCATTT
Source organism: Brevibacillus choshinensis (assembly GCF_016811915.1). Classification (NCBI taxonomy): domain Bacteria; kingdom Bacillati; phylum Bacillota; class Bacilli; order Caryophanales; family Paenibacillaceae; genus Brevibacillus; species Brevibacillus choshinensis. The sequence continues at coordinate 5,118,416 of NZ_CP069127.1, forward strand.
GCCTTGGATGGCCCCCCCAAGCTCACGTATAGAAGCGCAGCGTTTCATTCGGAAAATACCGATTATTCAGGGTCTTCTTCCCCCGACGAATCCTCTCCCTTTTGTAGGCCTCATTCTCTTTGCATACAACGGAACTTTCTTGCACGTCAGTCATTTTTCCTGCTAGCAGACGTAAAATTTTAAAACACCGTTTTACATAGACGCTACTCTGTAGGAAAGCGATATCGCGATTTTTTCTGGGCAAAAAAAGAGGATGCCCACCCTTTCTCGGGAGCATCCTCTTATCGCTCTAAAACATCCGATAACCTTTTTTTCGCAAAGTCTGAATCGTCCAGCCACTGGCTACGGTACCTGCCATTCCGCAGCCCAGGATCAGCGCGTCCCAAATTCCTGGCACAATCTGTTGATAGACCAAGGCACCGACCAGTACACCTACGGCAATGACGACAGGCAGCCAGGTCGTTTTCAAAATCATGTTTAAAATGAATCCGATGCCGAATCCCAGCACGGTAAAAAGAACGATGGATACCACGAATTGAAGCAAGCTCATCGACGTACGCCCTCCTGCCTGACTCTTACACAGGCTATTTTCGTCTTTTAGTGTAGCCTAAATGAGCGGGAGAGGTCAACGGCAGAACAAGCAATACCGTTCGGATCCAAATTCTTATCTGCAAAAAAAGCCGGCGCGCATTTACGCAACCGGCTTTTGCCTGCTTCATCAGTATTTTTTTGAGGCTGAGACAGGTTCCTGCTGATGATGGGTGCCAGAGCCTTCACAGTTTGGACAGTTCTCCGTTCCGCCCAGGAGCAGTTGGAAATACCCTTGTCCTTCGCAGTACGGGCATTGTTCTTGTTTTGATCTCATGGTGAGCTCCCCTTTCCTATCTTACATGCGCCGGAAATAATTGCATGTATTTTCTGATAATTTTGATGTGTCTTACTTTATCAGAAAAGGCCTCTTTTGCACAATTCAGCATTTGTCTGAAAAAACAGAAAAAACCGCGATGTAAGCGGAAACATCACGGTTTAGCTACTTCTTTCGCACGATTACTTAAAGATCTTATAGGAGGTGTAATGGAAGACAGGATCGATCGCGTACGTTTGGCCTGACATGCCTCGTCCCCGCTCCGCATAGCCTGGCAGAATGATCTTGAGGTAGGTCGAGGACAACGGGTCGGTGAAAAGATCCCGGATGGGCATAAACCGTGTCTCCGCGATTTCACCTTCTTGGGGCCGAGGCTCGCCGCTCACGTAATCCATCCAAAAGACGACCATATTGTCGCTGATCGATTCACGGATGACGCCGGAGCGTATCCCCGCTACCTGCCGCACCTCGGCCACTACTCCCGTCTCCTCCAGCACTTCCCGCACTGCCGCCTCGTCCACCGTCTCTCCCTCCTGCACAAAGCCCGCAGGAAACGACCATTGTCCTTTCAAGCCGCTGTATGCTTTTTTGACCACGAGCGCCTCTTCCCCGCGAACGACGATCCCGCAGGCACCCAGCCATACTTTTCCTTCTCGCACGCTATCGCTTCCCTTCTTGTCCGATGCTGTGCTTTGAGTATACCACCAAATCAATTATCCCTGGCGCAGAACAAACCCACCGGCGCATCACCGGTGGGTGGCATCATCACTCGTCATCGTCATCCAAAAGCCCGTTATCGATCATATAGCGGAGATTTTCCCGATCCCTTTCCCGTCCCTTTTCCTTGAGACGGTCGATGGCTGGCAGGATCAAAATATCCACTTCACGCTGGACGTGCCCGGCTAGGTCGTGGCGCCCCTGTTCTTCCAGATAGGCGCCCACTTCCATCAACGCATTGTAGCGGTCCATTTCCTCTCGGGTCATCAGCCCTCTGACTTGAATACTCGCATGTCTCATCGCTTACAGCTTCACTTTCTTCAGGGCGAGTCCGACACCGCCGATTTTGTACAGGTAGCGCAGATCGCTTGCCTTTTTCATCATGGCCGCTGTGCTGCCAAACAGCTTTTTGGATCCCACCTGACCGATGCCCTCCCCTTTTCCGAGGGAGGCGAGCGTGCCTTGGAGGTGTGGTGTAAACTTATGGGTGAGATCTCCGCGAACCAAGGCCACCAGGTTTTCGCCCAGTGTCTCGCCTTCTTGTACGGCGATCTGTGCTGTCGGCGGGTACGGACGGCCTTCCACATTGAAGATCAAGGCGCAATCTCCGACGACAAAAACGTTCTCATATCCTGGGGCCCGCAAGTATTCATCGACCTTGACGCGGCCTCGCATGACTTCAAAGCCGGCTTTCTCCACGATGCTGTTGCCGCGCACTCCCGCTGCCCAGACGACGGTTTTGGACTTGATTTCTTCTCCGTTTGCCAAGAAGACGCCATCCGGTGTGCACTGCTTGATCGGAGTGGCGATCTTAAACTCGATGCCTTTCTTTTCGAGGACCTCCATCGCGTAATTGACCAGCTCGGGATCAAAGCCCGGCAGAGCAGAGGGAGCCGCCTCGATGCAATATACTTTGACCTGACTCGGATCCACGTCGTATTCCTCGCACAGCTCAGGCAGACGGTCGCCAAGCTCGCCGCAGAACTCGATACCGGTAAAGCCTGCCCCTCCGACCACGAAGGTCACGTAATCCTGGCGGTCTGGCTCCTGTTTGTATTTGGAGAACATGTATTGGATGTGCTCGCGGATGTTGCGAACGGCGTTGATGCTGCGAATGCTGAACGCATGCTCCTTGAGCCCCTCGATGCCAAAGGTCTCCGGCTCGCTGCCCAGGCCGATGACCAGGTAATCATAGGAGAGCACCTCTCCGCTCTCCAGGGTGACGGTCTGCTCCTCTGGCTGGATGGACAGCACGGTTCCTTTCACAAAGTTGATTTTATCCTTGTCAATGATCCTGTCCAGATCTACGCGTGCATGGTCAGCAGAAGCTGTCCCCGCTGCAGGTTCGTGGAGCCAGGTTGTGATGTAGTGATAATTGTGCTTGTTGACCAGCGTCACTTCTGCTTCGTTGTAATTCAGCTTTTTCTGCAGCTGCAAGGTGGTCAGCAGGCCTCCATAGCCCGCGCCGAGAATGAGGATTTTGGGTGTGCTCATGGTATCCCTTCCATTCATCCGAAGTATTTTTAAACGAAGTTTGTGCGAAATTTCACGTGGTCTGCTGCTAGAAAACTTGGCTGCGCCAAGTCTTTGGCGGAGCACTTCGTCGCATAAAAGATGCCCCAAGCCCGGATGCGTCTCGTCTCGGAATGATTGACCTGTCATGTGGGAAATTCCAACCTGTGAAAAAATGCACAAAGCTAGGTGAAAATGTGTCAATTTCTTTACAGTCACTCTCATATTATCCAGCGCCGATCTGATTTGCAAGGGTTTTTTACCCAATGGGCCGAATTTTCTCTGCTTTTTTTCAATTGGAAGTTTACGGTATAATGATGGATGAGTTCGGTTCAGATCATATCGGAGGTGCTTGGGATTGAATTTTCTGCGAAATGACGAGCGAATCTACGACATCACGATCATTGGAGGCGGACCAACCGGCTTGTTCACCGCATTTTACGGTGGCATGCGTCAGGCAAGTGTAAAGATTATTGAGAGTATGCCCCAGCTAGGCGGGCAATTGTCTGCTCTTTATCCGGAAAAGTACATATATGATGTGGCCGGATTTCCCAAGGTATTGGCTCAAGATCTGATCAATAATCTGAAAGATCAGATTTCTCGTTTCCAGCAAACGGTTTGCCTCGAGGAAAAGGTGGAAAACGTCGTGAAGAAACCTGACGACGTGTTTGAAATCACCACGGACAAAGGCACTCACTTTTCCAAAGCCGTGATCATTACGGCAGGTGTAGGTGCATTTGAACCTCGCAGGCTGGAACATCCAGATGCAGTCAAATTCGAAAAATCCAATCTGCACTATTTTGTCACCGACCTCAACTCCTTCAAGGGCCAGCGTGTTGCCGTCATCGGCGGTGGTGATTCCGCTCTCGATTGGTCCCTGATGCTCGAACCGATCGCAAAAGAAGTCCACCTCATCCATCGCCGAGATAAATTCCGTGCCCACGAGCACAGCGTCGAAATGCTGATGTCTTCCAACGTCAAGGTGACGACTCCTTACGAGGTCTCGGCTCTGCACGGAAAAGAAAAAATCGAACGCCTCACCCTCTCCCATTGCACCACCAAAGAGGAAATGGATCTTGAAGTCGATGCCGTGATCGTGAATTTTGGCTTTATCTCTTCGCTCGGTCCCATCAAAAACTGGGGGCTGGAGCTGGAAAAAGGCTCGATTGTGGTAAACACCAAGATGGAATCGAACATCCCGGGTATTTTCGCAGCAGGCGACATTGCGACGTACCCTGGCAAGGTGAAGCTGATCGCTGTCGGATTTGGCGAAGCCCCTACCGCCGTGAACAATGCCGTAGGTTACTTCAACCCGGACGCAAAGCTGCAGCCTGGGCATTCTTCCAGTATGGATAACTTTAAGTCTTAACGATTGTCGGTAAAAGAAAAGAAGCGCGGAGCATCTCCGCGCTTCTTTTCTTTTGCCAATGGCCTGCTAAACCGTTACAGCTGCTCAGGAAAAAGGAGAAATAAGCGGAAGGAGCGTTTTCTCCTTTTTCCGCCCTGCCGCCGCAGTTACGGAATGCTCACACCAACCTGCATACTCCCTCTCCATCCGGCGCACAGTAACACCAAAACGTCTCTTCGAGGAGGATCTCATGGACCATCTTTGTCCGGTTTGCAATGGATTGACTTCTCTGGAACAGGCCTGCGCTCACTGCAAAAATCGCTTGGAGGACGCGGGACGGCTGTATGATAGGTACGGGAGCTACAGTCCTTACCGCGAGATTGATGACGCCAAAATGGATAACGGCTATCCGGATCGTCAGCAGCACCAGTGCTTGCATACGGGGTGGTGTGCACAATGCGGCTTGGAACAAACCGTTATCGTCCAGGAGTGGACGCCAGATATGCTGGACGCACAAAAGGACGCGTTTCGATAACACGTCCTTTTCAACCTGATTATTTTTTCTTCTCGGCGAGCTTCTTGGACAGGCGCTCGTTTTTTGCCTTCATTTGCTCCAGGAGCTTCGGAAGCACGGCCTTGATTTTGGCAGCATCCTCTGAAGCGATAGCGGCGTCGAACTCTTCATGCGTCTGCTTGAACTGCTCCATTTTCGCCTTTCTGTCTTCTTTTTCCCCTGTCTGATCCTGATTGCCGCGATTTTTTTCCTTCCACTCCTTGTACTGCTGTTCCATCTGCTCGTTGGTGATGGCGCCGCTCTTCACTTGCTCTCTCAGCTGGGCCCTCATTTGGCTTTTTTCTTCACTGACCGTTTCCCGCGCAGCACGCAGCTGCTCCATCAATTTTTCCCGTTCCTTGAGTACTGCTTGCCACTCGCCCACCTGATTGGGGGTGTACTTTTCAGCCAGAAGGGTCATGTACATCCGTTGGTGTGCACCCATGTGCATGCCATAGCGCATCTTCATTTTGCCGTTGCCGTGGTCACCATGACTGTGCATGACCGAGCTTCGTGCTGTGACCTCGTCACCCGCGGCTTGCACCCCTCCCGGAATCGCGAGGCCCATCACCAAGGCGGTGGCCATCATCCCTTTTTTCCAATGCTTCATGCTGTTCACTCCTTTTCCTGTTTGCACTCTGTCCTCTAAAAGTGTGTCCACTGAATGTGGCACGATTGTTGAAGAAATGTGGAAAAATGTGTAAAACCAAACATGCTTAAAGTGGTCGCAACTCGTTTCGATCCAGCCCAAGCGTCTTCAGCACGCCCATTTGTTCCAAGTCCTGCTTTGTTTTCGAAGTCCCGTGCTGATAGATGAACTGGTAAATGGCTCGCAAGTTGTCGTCGTATTCATCGTTATCCCGGTCGGGCATGTCAGACCACAGCGTGTGTCCGTGCATCCACATCATGAAGTCTCCATGCACGCAGTTATTGAGCAAATCACGCAGCATCCCTACTTCGACGTCTGTCGCTTCCACCTCAAAATCGTACGTGGAAGAGCCTTTTTCATCACGGATCTCCGCGACCGTCGTTCCACTCTGCAACGTGATGTAGTAACGATTTTTATCCAGGACCACCATCTCCTTCACTTAGAACTCGGCCCTGCCGGTAGCGGAGCCTTGGGAGGCTTTTATAGCTTGCTCCAAAAGAGGCAAATTATGTATTTCGATTGATCTGCCTTCCACGATTCGCTATGCTATACGAAAAAGCAGCGATTCCAATAAGCGGGGGATAGGCAGTGACTGAAATCAAAAATACCTTTGTGCAAGTGGCGCAGGATTGTCCGGTAACCGTCGGAGTCATCCCTCCAACCAAGCCAGATGCCAAGCCATCGATCCACGCAATTCAGTACGAACTGTTGTCGGCGTCGCCCTACTTCTTCACTCTGGAAGATCTCATCTATGAAGTGTACATCCGCCACAAAGACATTCCTCGGGAGCAGGTAGAGCTACAGGGAGCCACCATCCGGGCTGCGCTTTTTCAAAAAAGCCATCCGTGCATGCGCGCATCCATGCTGCCGAAAAAATTTGGCTGGGGCGTACACTACGATCATGAAGGAAGACTCGCGCTATACGGCATGGAGACAGAGGAGTACCGCAAGCTGGCTTCGGGAGCGGGTGATGGGCCACAGCTGGTTTTCGCGATGCGGAACAAAAAAGCAAAATAAACAAAGCGTGGCACGTATGAACCTATCTCCTCGTTCATGCATCCACGCTTTTTCTTTTGGCTCGGACCTACTTGTTTTCTTTCCTCAAATTGTGCCCCGTATTTTCCCCCGTATTGGGAGGCGTACTGCGGGAGCCCGCGGAAGCTTCTGTCGGGCGCTTGTTCTTGTTGTTATGCTTTGCCATCTCAAAATCACCTCCTGCGTCTTCGGATCATACCCCTGTAGTATGTCCTGCTGCAGAATGGAAAAACACCTTGACCCGCTAGGCAAGCCAAAGTGTTTGGTAGGGCGTGCTATTCTTTTGCAAAGCTGAATTCGCCTTTATTTCACAACGAGTTTGGCAACCATTTTGCCATGGTCCGGTCCGCAGATCACGTTGCAGAAAATGTTGTATTCGCCAGCTTTATCGATCTTCAACGTTTTGCTGCCTTCTTTTTGGAGCTCGAAATCGGTGCCTTCGATGCCAATGCCGTGGAAGCCTTCAGCAGACTTGAAATTGACGGTGAACTCTTCCCCTGCTTTTACTTCAAATGTATCTTGATTGAACTTCCAATTGCTCGCCTCAATATTGATTGCCGTACCTGTCGCCGCAGCCGGAGCCTGGGCTGTTTGGCCACCGCTTGCTGCCTGATCCTTGCTCTCGCCCCCACATGCTGTGAGCAGCATCGCAGAAAAAGCAACAGCTGAAACTAGCAATCCCCACTTCTTCGTCATTGTGACCCCTTCTTTCTTCTTGTTCTACACTTCCATTTTACTGAAAGATTGTCGTCCAAAATCTGGGGGTCTGTGACCGAATCGTGACTGAACGGTGACGAATTGGCTAACAAATATATCCATCCCCTGGCCCGCTTTTATTCCTCGCTGGTCAGTTGAATTTGGTAGATTTTCTTGGGCCTTCCACGCAGTTTTTCCTGCTTCTTGTACAGGATCCGGGCGACGCCTTTTTCTTCGAGCTGATTCAGCATGCGATTGGCGCTGCGAACGGTAATGCCCAGATGGTAGGCCAGCTCCTCGGCGGTGAGCTCATTGCGTTCTGTCTTGGCGAGCACGGCCATGATCTTCTGGAGCTGCAGCGTGGAAAGATCGGTCTCTTCACTTTTGCGCTGCACGAATTCATTGACCTGATTGCGATAGGACAAGCAGCTTTCTTCCCCCAGCGGCCCGATAATCTGGTCGCTGTCCGTTATGACAAAGGTCCCCATCGACTTGCTGGAAACGGACATGTTGTTCGCGGACTGGGCATTGATTCGCGCCTTGTACATGCTGTTGCCTACCCCCCACCCGATGTGGACGGGAAACGGGAGCGTTTTTTCCAAATAGGTCAGCAGCAGGCATTGTGTGAGATTGTCCGTCAATGTCTTCAGGTCTTTAAACGAACTGATGATCTCAAAGCTGTTATTCGACTTCTGGATCAGAAACGGCACCTTCTGCTCTGTGCTGAACTCCAAGAGCGATTTGTGCAGCAGCATTTGGCGCAGCTCCCACTCATTCAGGCTTTCCCTCGCTGTGTCTACACTTCCCATCGTGACGTGCCCGATGGCGATTCGGCTCTCCGCCAGCTTGATGGCTGCCAGTTCACTGATGATGTGCTCAAACTGCTGGACGACCGAATCGGGAGAAGGGAACAGGTACAGGTGCGGGATCCCCTGATCAGCCAGATCCTGAACGATATTGCTCATCCTCGTCATGGATAGATCGATTTTGCCCGCCTGCCAAAGTTCAATGTGCTCGCCAAGCACTTCTTCATGGATCTTGTCGGTGATGCGGAACGGGGAAAGCGTATGGGGCATGGAATCTGCCGGGATGACGTCCTTGATCCCAAAGAAGCTGTTATGTTCAGAGAGGAAATCGATATAGACACGGGAAAAATCGAGATCCCGATGATGGATGCTGAGCTGAAACAGTTTTTTGTAAAACTCCTGCTCGCTGATCTGAAACGTGTACGTAGGCACCGAGAAGCTGCCCCATTGATCATTCAGGTAAAAGTAAGCCAGCTCAGTCAACACAAAGCCGTCAACGAGCTGCTCGTTTTGCCGATACAGCTCCGGCGTTTCGTGCAATCGATGGTACGGCAGCAGCACGACCTCACAGTGATCCGCGACTCGTGTCGGCACCGTAGTCAATTCTTTGAGAGAGTGCTGGGCGATGATGGCACCCAAACGGATCATAAACGGTCCCTCCTTTCACTCACTAGCCTATTATAGGAGATTCGTACCCCTTTGAAAATATTTATAAAAGACTTGCAATACTGAAAACAATGCTTTAAATTGTTTTTAGAAAACGTCTTAAATATGTCCAAAAATAACATTTACAGGTGGTGATCATTTTTTCCTGTGCGCTGTGCCCTCGTCTTTTCGCTTTTGGCAAGAACCATTGAAAACGCTACCAAGGGGGATCTCGATGAACACGAACGTCACACCTGCTGCAAACGGCAAACACAAATACCTGATTCTGGGGCTGCTCTGTCTGGGATGGATTATCAACTACTTCGACAAAGTAGCCATCAACGTCGCCGTCATTCCCATCTCTCAAGAGTTTGGACTTTCCGAAACACAGGTCGGGCTCATACTCAGCAGCTTTTTCCTCAGCTATGCCATCATGCAGCCAATCGGGGGAAGCCTGGCTGACAAGTTCGGCTCACGCAAAGTCATCCTTTTTTCCGTCATCGGCTGGTCGCTGTTTACCATCCTTACCGGTGCCGCTTGGTCGTTCCTCTCCCTGATCATCATTCGCTTCTTGTTCGGGATCGGAGAAGGCAGCTATCCTTCCGCGAGCTCTGTAGCCGTGGCAGAAAGCTTTCCACAGCATGAGCGTGCCAGGGCCAAATCCATCCTTACTTCCGCTACGACGATCGGGGCCGTTCTCGCCACACTGGTCGCGGCCAGCTTGTCCAAGCATTTTGGCTGGCAAGCCATGTTTATCGTACTCGGGGTGCTCGGATTGTTTCTGGCCCTGCTTTACGCCAAGTTTTTGCATCCGGCCGGTGCCCAGGCAGCAAAGGCGAAAAACACGGTGGATAAGCTCCCGCTGAAAGAACTGCTGAAGATCTCCATGCTATGGAAGCTGATGGCCATCTATTTCGGCATTTCAATGGTGAACTGGGGCATGATGTCTTGGATGCCTTCGTACATGGTCAAAGTACGACACCTCGACATGGTTTCCATGGGGGCCCTTGCTTCCATCCCTGCGATTTTGTCTTTCTTTACGGTTCTGGGTACGGGTTGGATGCTGGACAAAAAAATGGTCGGACGGGAGAAATATTTGATTTCTGTCGGTTCTCTCATTGGCATCCTATCGCTTTATCTGTTGTCAAAAGCTCCTTCCGTTGCACTGGTCGTCACCTATCAAGCTTTCGCAAGCATTGGCCTTGGAGCAGCGGTCACTACCACGCTGACCATGCCGCTCAAGTACATATCTCCTTCATCGGTTGGCGCGGCTTCCGGTCTCATTTATCTAGGCGGACAAATTGCCGGGGTCATCGCGCCGACCGCCATGGGCTTTATGATTCAACAGTTCAACGGCTCCTATGATGCAGCTTTCTGGTTGTTGATCATCGCGACAGCGATTCCACTCTTTGTTGGGATCACACTGCGAACAGGCGCTTTGAACAGGCAAGAACCACCACAGGCTGCGGCATCCAGCAGCTGATCTTGGCTGGAGATTCGCAACGCAAGCAAACTATCTGAAACAGCGAGGTGTTTACCATGGTTAATCGCAACAGAATTGCAGAAATCATCGAACAAAAAAGAGAGCTCCTGACACATGTGAGCGATCGTATCTGGGACTTTGCCGAAACACGCTTTGAGGAGTTTCGCTCCGCCGAACTGCTCTGCCAAATACTCGAACAGGAAGGCTTTGCGGTCGAGAAGGATCTCGCGGGTATCCCGACAGCCTTTGTCGGAAGCTACGGCAGCGGCGGACCCGTCGTCGCGATCCTAGGAGAATTCGACGCCCTCTCCGGTCTGAGCCAAGAGCGCGGCAATCCCGTTCATCAGCCCATTCAAGCGGGTGGCAACGGCCACGGCTGCGGGCACAACCTGCTGGGGACTGGATCTTTGGCGGCAGCTATTGCCATTCGCCATTATATGGAGGAAAACCAGATTTCAGGCACTGTCCGCTACTACGGCTGCCCTGCTGAAGAAGGCGGCTCAGGAAAGGCCTATATGGCTCGAGAGGGTCTTTTCGACGACGTGGACTTCGCGATCTGCTGGCACCCGCAAAACTTCAATGCCATCATGTCGATCAGCAGCCTCGCGAATTATCAGGTGTACTTCAAGTTCAAAGGGAAAGCGGCCCATGCGGCTGCGGCTCCTCATCTCGGACGCAGTGCGCTGGATGCCGTCGAGCTCATGAATGTCGGCGTCAACTACTTGCGTGAGCACGTCATACCGGAAGCGCGCATGCACTATGCCATAACCAATACAGGCGGGTTCTCGCCAAATGTCGTGCAGGCAGAAGCGGATGTCCTGTATCTGATCCGCGCTCCGAAAACGCAGCAGGTAGAAGAGATCTATCAACGCGTCTGCAAAATCGCGCAAGGCGCTGCCATGATGACCGAAACCGAAGTCGAGATCATTTTCGATAAGGCCTGCTCCAACCTCATCCCGAACCAAGCATTGGAACGCGTCATGTACGAAAACTTCCGCGAGCTCGGTGTCCCCGTGTTCGATGACGCGGAAAAAGAGTTTGCTCGCCAGATTCGTACGACGATCCCGGATGCGGACAAAAACAGTGAGCTGCAAATGCTCGCCAAGCTAAAAGGCGCGGGTGCGGGAGAGCTCCTGAAGCAGCTCGAAAAACAAGAGCTGTCGGACTTCCTCCTGCCTCACATGCAAACCCCTCGTCTGATGTCTGGCTCCACCGATGTCGGGGATGTGAGCTGGATCACACCGACGGTTCAATGCTCGACGACGTGCTTTGCGATGGGCACGCAGCTGCACTCCTGGCAGGCCGTCTCCCAGGGTGGAATGTCGATCGGCCAGAAAGGCATGCTCCACGCCGGCAAAGTCATGGCTGCGACCGCCATCGATGCCCTGCTGCGTCCTGACGTGATCGAAGAAGCCAAAGCAGAGCTGAGAGAGCGATTGGATGGACAATCCTACGTCTGCCCGATCCCGGCTGAGATCAAGCCGGCAGCTCGTCGATAGACTCTAACACATGAAAGGGCCGCCACTCTGGCAGCCCTTTCATCGTAATGATCGCGATCACCGTCCATTCACACTGCTTGCCACTACTTTGTCGATGGCTGTCATCAAGCGGGCCATCCCCGCTTCTATCACTTCAGGCGCTGCATGCGTATAGTTGAGCCGCAGTGTATTTCGCTCGGGCTGACCTACAAAGAACGAAGCGCCAGGCACAAAGGCTACCCCCTCTTGCAATGCCGCTTCCAACAGCTCAGATGCATCGATGGTTCCTTTCATGGACACCCAAAGGAACATGCCGCCTTGTGGCTCTGCCCATTCGAAAAGATTCTGCCCCTCCCTGGACAAATGTCTCTGCATCACTTGCAGGCGATGCTTGTATTGCTCCCTGAGTCTTTCCACATGCTGGCGAATGGGGAAATCCTGCAGGAAATAGTACAGGGCACGCTGATCGATCGAACTGGTATGGAGGTCCGTTGATTGCTTTGATAATGCGCTCATACGGATGACCTCCTTTGGCCCCGTCAACCAACCGATGCGAACGCCGGGAGCGACTGTTTTGGAAAAGGTGCTGGTGTAGATCACATGGGCACCGTCTGCTTCCATCCCCGCCAGCGGAACAGGCTGCTCGTCTGTAAATCGCAGATCGGAGTACGGGTCGTCCTCTACGACGATGACGTTGTGCTTCGCCGCCAGCTGTAGCAGTGCCTCCCGTCTTTCCTTGCTCCATACCTTGCCCTCTGGGTTGGAGAAGGTTGGAACGACGTAAATGAACTTGGGAGAATGGGTAATGATCTTTTCCTCCAGATCCTCAGGAATCATCCCGTGATGATCACTTTGGACTGCAATCATATTGGCTTCATATAACTGGAATGCCTGCAGCGCCGCCAAATAAGACGGGTTTTCTACCAGCACCGTGTCACCAGCAGAGAGAAACACCTTTGCGAGCAAGTCAATGGCCTGCTGCGATCCTGTCGTCACCAAAATATTTTCCAGCGACGCTGGGATGGCTCTCTCCCTCAGCCTTTCTTGAATGAGCGTTCGCAGCTCGACGTCCCCCTCTGTCGGCCCGTATTGAAGATATTTCCCCCCGGAACGAAAGACCTTCTGATAAGCCAGCTCCAATTCCTGTACGGGAAACAAAGCTTCATCAGGTAGCCCCCCGGCAAAGGAGATGATGTTCCCCGATTGAATGACTTTGAGCAAATCTCGTACGGCTGATGAGGTGATGCCAGACACACGCTTCGTAAATGGATATTGCATGAAATCCACTCCTTGCCCTACTCGTATTTGTAGAGTAAGCATACGAAGCGGTCAGTATAACAGTAAACGTCCCGTTATAACAGTTTTCGTAAAATTTAAAAAATAGTACCCTTTCGCATCTCCTTGCGTTACACTACATGTAATTATTTCAAGCTAAGAGAGCCATTCGGACAAACAAGGAGGATTGTGATGCATATCGATTTAAACAGACACTCCGGCATAACACTCACAGAACAGATCAGAACAGCAGTGGCAGATCGTATCCAATCCGGCCTGCTTCAGGAAGGGGAGAAGCTCCCCTCTGTACGAAATCTTTCCAAGCTTTTGGATGTGAGCTTAATGACCGTCTTTCACGCTTATGAACTGTTGGAGCAGGAAGGACTAATCGACCGGATACAGGGAAAGGGCTCTTTTATTCTTGGAAAATCTACGAGATTCAAGAATCGGCCGAATCAAAAGGAAGCGGAAAAACCGTCCATGGACTGGCAGAACACCGTAGCTGACTATTTGCCCCGCGCCCAATATTGGCGAATGATGCAGAGTCCGCTAGTAGATGTCGCGAAACTATCCATGGCCGCACTCCATTCATCTCTAATCCCTACCGAATGGATTACCAAGCAGTTTTTTCTGCATGCGCAGCTGGACCACTCGCTCTTGACCGAATATGGTCCCGTCCAAGGAGACAGCAAGCTGCGCGATGCCGTACTTCCTTACTTTCGTGAAAAGAACATCGTCGCTGGACCAAATGAAATCATGATTCTCAATGGATCCCAGCAAGGCATCGATCTCGTTGCCTCCACCTTTGTGGGACCTGGTGATGTGGTTGTCCTCGAGGAGCCAGCCTATCCATGCACGATCGACGTACTGCGAAGGCGTGGCGCCACCATTTTTACCATCCCAATCGACGAAGAAGGCATGCAGGTAGATCATTTGGCTGCCTTATGCGATACCCGCCCACCCAAACTGATCTACACCAATCCGACGTTTCAGAATCCTACCGGCACAGTGATGAGCGCCAGGCGTCGAGCGCAATTGCTGGAGCTTGCCCAGAGCTACAACGCGATCATTCTCGAGGATGATGCGACCAGTGATCTTTATTTTGGCTCAGCTCCCCCTCCCCCTGCCATCAAAAGCATGGATCGTCACGGGCATGTCATCTATCTGAAAGGCATTAGCAAATTCATTTCCCCCGGCTGCCGCATAGGGTTCTTGATAGCAGACGGAACGTTCATGACACGCCTCGTCAGCTCCAAGGGGATTAGCGACCTCGGATCGCCGCTGATCACGCAGAAAGCCATTCTTCCCTTCTTTACGTCGAATCAGCTGCAAAAGCATCTTCCTGTTTTACGAGAAAAACTGAAGGAACGGCGAAACTTGGTTCTGCAGATTTTGAATCGAATGGCTCCGAAAGGCGTGCGCTGGACCAAGCCTGACGGCGGGTTAAATATTTGGATGACGCTGCCTCATGCCATGAATGCGGATGATCTTCACACCTTTGCCTTACAGGAAGGGATCTCCTTTTTGCCCGGCCATGTCTGTTTCCCAGCGCAGCAGCAGTACCACCATCTTCGCCTTTCCTTTTCCTACCTGGATATTCATACGCTCGAGAGCTCGCTGATCACGCTTTGTCGTTTGCTGCAAGGCTTCACTCAATCAGACCGCCATTCCGAGCGCATCATGCATATCTGATGGATCAAAAACAAAAGCGCAGATGCATGCTCTGCGCTTTTGGATATGTCCGTTGACTGCTTAGGCTGTCCTCTGCGCCACGCATCTCTTCCCGCTCATAATTCCCTGGTACAAAGTAGATTCCTCGTTTCGCTCTCACCCTTGCGATTTCATCCATCACATAAGCCAGCTGACCGCTGTTTTGCGCCAAATCTCCGGTCACAAAAACCATGTCCGGCCTCCAGCGGTTCAGGAGGCGATGCAAGGAACCGTTTAGAAAACGGATGCGCCCATGCAGATCCGTGATGTGGATCAAGGTCAGCGAAGGCAGGTCTTTCACCGTCAAATGCACCCGTGTGGTCTGCGCATACAGCGTTTGAACGACTACATAGATCGCTCCTGCCGCCAAGGACAAGAGGATGGCGAGATAGGAACCACACATTTTTTGGAAACACTCTCCCTTCAATTTGCGTCCTATGAATGATGGGAGTGATACTCATGCTGATACGTTCCAAATATCCATACCTCGTCCTATTCGTGTTTTCCTTGCTCTGGACCTCTTTTTTCTCCGCTTCTCCTGCCCAAGCCTGCAGCTGTGCCTCTCCTCCCGATCCCTTGACTGCCCGCGACCGCTCCAACGCTGTGTTTACAGGCACGGTACTTGCCGTCAACGAAGTGACCGACTGGAGCGAATTTATGCCCTTTACGAAGCCCATTCACAAGCAGGTCGAGGTCATTTTGGAAGTTCAATCGATCTGGAAAGGGATCACCGCCTCTCAGGTCCGAGTCATTACGGAGTCGGACAGTGCCAGCTGCGGAATTGATTTTCAGCCTGGGAGAAGCTATCTTGTCTACGCTACCTTCCATGAGGGCAGCGAGCTGTACACGCATCTGTGCACCCGAACAGCTGAGGTGGCAAACGCAGGGGAAGATCTGCACGCTCTGGGGCAAGGCACCCCTCCAGGCGAAAAGACTGATCTCCTTTCGCGCCAGCTGCTGGTTTCGTACGGTTTACCTGCTGCAATCGCAGTCGTCGCGCTGGCGGCAATTATCTTTATGTACCGCAAAAAGCGAGGACTCTCCTAAAACGAGTCCTCGCTTTTTGCTCACTCCAGGTAGCTCTTCGCTACGTGCTTGGCTAGATGAAAAGACTGCCAGCCTCGGTCCTCTTTCAACTCCTCCGCCCTCTCCTGCAGCAGGTACTTTATTTTGTCCGCCACTGCTGGATCTTCCTTCAACGTCATGATGACCGGAATCGCGTCTAGGGACAGGCTCGTCAAATACGCCACGTCGATTCTTCCCGTCTCCTCGTAGCGCTGTATGTTCTTCTTCGCGATCACCGCATCGACATTGATGTAATTGAGCAATACATACGCTGCGATCCCCGCCACGCCGTATACCTTCAGCAGGGAAAAGTTGTTTCGCCAGATTTTCAAGAAGGCGATCACAAACAGGATGAACAAAAAGATCATGAAAGCGTGAGCCAACAACCTCGTGTGGGTATATCCGTAGGCTTCCTCATACAAGGACAGGCGGTAATAGGCGGAAACCAGCATAAAGCTCGTACAGACCGTCAACAGGCTGAGCAAGGCTTGGACGATTTTGTAGATAACCCGCTGCGCCCTCGAAACGAGGTGCATGAAGCTCACCAGCAGGATAAAGTTGATGATGGTCACCGTGACCAGCTCGTTAAACCCTTTTTTCGCGTATTCCGCATACGTCATATTGTCCGGCAAGACAGCTTCGGCGCCACCGAACAAATACGAGATCTGGATGACGGTAAAGGCGACATACACCACATTGATGATTGTCAGGATCGTCACCAAAATGATGCCATCCCAGGCTATCTTCTTCTCCTCCGGTTGATCTTGCAAAGGGAGCGCTGCCGTCTGCAGTCTCGGTCCCAAAATGGCGTACAGGTAGCCAAAGGTCAAAAGCGCGGCGAAGCCGATCAGAAACAAGCGGAAGATCGCCTCTGCGGAGCCCCAGTCAAACACCCTGCGCGGAATCTCCGCAAGAAAATGCCCAAAAACACCATCCGCTTGGGAGAGCAGAGACAGCACCACTACCAGGAGCGGCACCGATATCCCCAGACCCGCCAGCACCTTCATCGCCACCCCGTACTTTGTCCGGTCCACCCGATTCTTGACCCACTCCCGAAGCAAAACAAACGGGATGCTCGTGTATTTCACCGTGTAAATGAGCACCGTCTCGATCATCTCTCCAAAAAACCCGAAAGAAAACCAGCTCTTTTGGTGTCGTTTGGCAAGCAGCATCGTCTGCGCGACCAACAGAAACGGAACCATCATAAAGTTTATCCATTGAAAAAACGCATTGTCGTACAGAAAGAAGGTCAGCGCCAGCAAAAAGATCGGCACTGTCAGCGACCACGCGAAGGCTTGATCCCGCGAAAATGTCAGCTGGATGCGCTCTCTCGCTTGCCAAATGAACAAGAGGTACAACCCGATTACAAACAGTGGATAGGAGATGCCGAATTCTTTCCCGTAGAACAGATAATCAGCGATCACTCCCATCGCTACAGAACCAATCAACATCCAATGAAAGCCGCTATGTCTTTGTGCCATTTCAGCCACAGGTTTCCACTCCTTGCCACGTAATCGCTATCCGGCCTCGATAGCCGTTGATTGTAAATACGCGGAAGGAAAATCAAACGATACGGATAATAGGAAATCCCTGACAAATAAAAAACCTCCATGGCTCATTTAGAGCCACGAAGGTCTGCTTTCGAGAAGATTAGTCGTCACACTTCTCTGCCTTACCCTCAGCCAGTGCCGTCTTGAAGGAAGACCCACAGCCGCAGGAAGCCACCGCGTTTGGATTCTCGATGGAGAAGCCTCCGCCCATCATGGATTCCTTGTAGTCAATCTCGGTACCATTAATGTATTGATAGCTGTCTTTGTCGACAACGATTTTGACACCATGCTGTTCGAAGACCTGGTCGCCTTCTTTCATATCCTGATCCCAGCCCATGCCGTAGGTGAAGCCACTGCAACCGCCTGGTCTTACCCCGACCCGCAGGAACAGATTGGGTTTATCTTCTGCTGCCAGCATTTCTTTTACCTTATGGCTGGCCTGCTCTGTCAATGTAATCATGCTTCTTTCCTCCTTTACAGGCTACTTCTTGTTTCGTGCTTACCTCCAGTATACAAAACAACCACGCTCTCTCACAAGGTTCCCCTGCACTTCGGCGGCCCATTTAAGCGAAATCCTTCCAACAAAATAAGAAAAGAAGGGTCTCCCCTTCTTATGCGAAATAGGCTTTATTTTCGAGTAGATAAAAGCGATATGGTTTCTTGTTGGTACCTACCTTAGACAGACCATGATCTATTTGGTTCAGTTCGTTGTGTAGTTCATCAATTTGTATACTATATTCTAGGACTTCTGGATGATCCAACCCAAACTCTAACCCCATATTTACCATACGCTGTCGAAGGAGTTCGATTTTTTCGAGTAAAACGTCCCGCATGTGAAGCTCCTCCTAATAGTAGATCAGGCTAACTACCTATATTTTACAAGATCAGCTACGATTTCGCAAACAAAATTTCCCACATTCTCCTAATTCAGCGCAATTTTTTGCCGATAATTGTTATATTTTTACAGTTAGCAGTTGGTGAACTTATGATATTGTTCCCTCCATCCAAGAGGTTTATAATATAGGTGCCTTGTTGCCCGATTTTTGCATGTTCCCGTCGATAGGTTTAGGCATCCATGCCAGCTCCTATCACGTGCGAAATGCAGCCGATGCTCCGCTTAAAGAAGCAGGGGGATCATCTTCATACATCAGAGACCCGTGAACGCCACGAATGGGTAAAACTGAACGAACCTCAGAGAAGTAACAATTATATGATGGAAGAAAGGAAGTGTTTGGCATGGCGCTTGAAACCTTTGCCATCCAAGACAAATCGCTTGCCGCTATCGCGGAAAAAGTAGAGCACGGCGAACGCCTCACATTGGAAGACGGTGTTACTCTTTTCAACTCCCACGATCTTCTCACGATTGGACAGCTTGCCAATATCGTCAATCAACGGAAGAATGGCAACAATGTGTATTTTGTGCAAAATATGTACATCAATCCGACCAACGTCTGTGAAGCCCATTGCAAATTCTGTGGCTTCCGTCGCGACAAAGACGAAGATGGCGCTTACACCATGAATACCGAAGAGCTGCTGCACTACGTGGAAACACGTTTCCATCCAGGGATCCGCGAGTTCCATATCGTAGGCGGTCACAACCAGCACATGCCATTCGAATACTACGTCGACACGCTTCGCACGCTCAAAAAAGCTTACCCCGACGTCACCATCAAATCCTATACGGGTGCTGAAATCGAGTTCTTCTCCCGCATCTCCGGTCTGTCCATCGAAGGCGTGTTGAAAGAACTGATGAATGCAGGTCTGGAAAGCTTGACAGGCGGCGGCGCAGAGATCCTCACCGAGCGTTACCGGATGAAAATGAGCCCGGAAAAAGCGAGCACAGACATGTACCTGCAAGTACACCGTACAGCCCACCAGCTGGGGCTGAAAACGCACTCCACCATGCTGTACGGCTCTATCGAGACTTTGGAAGAGCGCGTGATCCACATGATGCGCCTGCGCGAGCTGCAAGACGAAACCAACGGATTCTTGGTCTTCATTCCGCTCGCTGTGCAGCCGATCAAAGCAAGCGCAGGTATCAAGCGCCGCAACTCCGCGATCGACGACCTGAAAACCATGGCGATCAGCCGCTTGATGCTGGATAACTTCCCTCACATCAAAGCCTACTTCATCAATATCGGTACCCAATTGACACAGCTGTCCCTGACGATGGGAATGTCTGATGTGCACGGTACCCTCATCGAAGAGCGCATCAGCCATGCTGCAGGCGCCCTGACTCAGCAAGCATTGACGGTTGACGAGCTGGTTTGGCTGATCAAAGGTGCAGGCAAACGCGCACTCGAACGCGATACCTTCTATAACGTTGTAAAAGAGCACTAATCCTCTCCAAGAAAAAAACAAAGAAGCTGATGCCCGGTCAGTCGAGGCATCAGCTTCTTTTGTATCTTCGATCACCAGCAGACCGTTTTATCTGCACGCCATGTTTTTAACCTGAACGGGTTGAACATAGTAAAGAGAAGCATTACAGCGGAAAGTCGATATTCATCAGGTCATCTTCCTCGCGCAGCTTGCTCTTGATTTTGGCTAGCAGCTCATCAGGGGTCTGTGCTTGCACAAGATTGCCGTTGACCAGCGCGAACGGCTGCATGTAGCATTCGCCGCAATAGCCCAAACAGCCGTATTCCAATACGTCGACATCCAGCTGTGGATCGTTCTCCAGAGCGTCAACGACAGATTGGGTATAGGAAGAAACGTTGCTCGCGCAAAATTCTACCAAAGGCTTCATCTATCTTCACCTACCGATTATTACGACATCGTCACGTCCTTTATTGTACCGCGTCTGCTGTAAAAATCCAGCGGAGAAAACGGGAAAAAGATTCTGCTTGCATTTTTGGCGAAAGAGACTAAAAATAGAATGGGTGCTGTATAAAACGGACAGAAGAAAGGACTAGACCTTCTATGAAACGACTTGTGATCCTTGGTGGAGGATACGGGGGTCTTCGTATTATTGAGCGAGTCCTGTCCCCTGAGTTACCAGACGACGTGTTTATTACCCTCGTAGACCGGATGCCGTTTCACGGCTTGAAAACAGAGTACTACGCTCTGGCTGCAGGGACGACACCGGAATCTCACTTGCGCGTCACTTTTCCCAATGATCCTCGCCTGACGATCAAATACGGGGAAATTTCCGGATTGGATCTGGACGAGCAGGTAGTAAATTTTACCAACGGGGACACCATTTCCTACGACTGGCTCGTCATTGGTTTGGGCTGTGAGGACCGTTACCACGATATCCCTGGTGCTGATCTCCATACGTGCTCCATTCAATCTATGGGAGCGACCCGCAGCACTTATTCGGCCATTAATAATGTGAATCCGTATGGTACGGTTACGGTAGTGGGTGGAGGCCTGAGCGGCGTCGAGATGGCTGCTGAGCTCCGTGAAAGCCGCCCAGACCTGAACGTGCGCATTATAGACCGCGGACAAAGTATTCTTAGCCCATTCCCGAAAAAACTGCAAGAGTATGCCTCTCAATGGTTCATCGAACACGAAGTGCAGCTCGTCTCCATGGCCTGCGTGACTGGCATCGAGCCTGGTGTTGTGTACAACCACAATCAGCCAGTGGAGAGCGACGTGATTGTATGGACTGCCGGTATCCAAGCAAACCGGATCGTGCGCGAACTGCCGATCGAAACAGACAACATTGGTCGCGCCAAATTAAACCAGTATCACCAAATTCCGTCCCATCCGAACGTTTACGTCGTGGGTGACTGTGCGAGCACCATCATCGCACCGAGCGCTCAGACAGCTGAGATACAGGGCGATCAGATTGCCTTGATGCTGAAAAAGGACATTAAAGGAGAAGAGTATCCAGCTTCCCTGCCTCCTCTCAAGCACAAAGGCTTCCTCGGTTCCCTCGGCAAAAAAGAAGGCTTTGCCAGCATGGGGAAAGTCTCACTCGTTGGTCAAATGGCTCGCGTCATCAAAAGCGGACAGCTGTGGATGTACAAAAAGCATATGGGATAGGAAGCCAAAACCTGTTGACCACGGTCTAACAGGTTTTCTTTTTTTCTTGCTCATAAAAAAAGAAGCACCCTCCCCATGGGAAAGGCACTTTCTTACGTTGAGCGGTCAGCGTTTTTGAACACGAACCACCGGCACTTTCTTCACTTCGTATGTTCCCGTAAGCACACGCTCAGAAATGACATTCAGCTTTAACAGGCTGGTGATCTTCCCGGTATCCGCTCTCGACATCAGTCGCCACAATGAGGGATCGGGCAAGGCATTGTACAGCCGGTCATCATTGTATTCCCGCCGCTCCTGATAGGAGATCGTCAGCCGGAATGCCCCTTCCTCCATGCTGTCCTTGTCCTGGCAGCTCTCCATCAGCATGTTCCGCAATTCGTTCAGCTCTTCCTCCACCCGCTTCTGCGTTTCCTTCAGCTCGTAATAACGTGCCAAATGCTGCTCCATCCGCTCGTCCTCCTTTGGGTAGATTGCACCCATGCAGTATATGAGTCGGATCATGGCTGTAGAACGCTGGTGAAACATGAGACCCCCGCTCCGTGTCACACAGAGCGAGGGTTGGTAGATCCAAGACGGCTTATTTTTGAATTTGGGTCTGAATGGCTTCGCCCGGATGCTTGATCAGGAATGTCGAATACTCAACCTCCCACGGATTCCATGCTCCGTCAGCACCGAAGCCCCATACGGAGTGGATCCGAGAGACCGTATCCGTGTTGTTGATCCCCACTATGCGTTGCTCCCCTACCAGTTCATACGTTCCGTTGGCATCCATATCGACCGGAGTCAATGCGCTGAACGGATAGGAATAGACGGAAAGATCTTGCTCATTCGCAGCGAGTTTGCCTGCTTGGTCATACAGCTTGGCCGCTACGTACAGATCCTTGTTTGCGCTCACGTCGAAGCCGAGAGGTCTGTCGAGATGCGTTCCTTTCCCTTCTACCCGGAATCCATTGACAAAAGCGCCTTCATACTTGATTCCTTCATTCTCTTTTTCGCCAAAAATGACGCTGGACTTCCCATCTGCAAATGTCGCCACCACGTGATTGTAGATGCCTCCGCTGCCTCCTGTCGCTGATTTTACAAAGGCATCCGCTACATGATCACCCGTGAAATCAACGAGCGTCAGTGTCCCTTCGTATCCGCCCACATCACCAAGATCGGTTTTGCCGTATGACTTTGTCTTTCCATCCTGGACAACCAGGTTCATATTCGCAGCGTAGATGTCGTCCTCTTTTTCCTTTTGGCCAACCAAGTAAACGGTATCGGCTACCTTGTCACCCGTCACATCTGCCGATTGCTGATCGATGACGTAGTAATTTTTATCCAGCTTTACTTCCGCTGAAGCGGCAAATGGTTTGCCGACCGCGTCTTCCGCATGGGCTACCTTTGTATGAGAAGCTGCCAGACCAGAACCTCCGATTACCCCAGCTAGCAGCAAAAATGTAACGGGCTTCATCCATTTTTTGTTCATCGATTATTCCTCCTAGTAGTTGGTTACATCAACTACTATAGGACGAATCCATTGGAATATCGTTACAAATGGTTTACGGAGCGATGACAAACTAGAAAAACGGGGAGGATCGGGGAAAACGCTACAGCTTCATAGTAACACCTATTGGTGCTATCCCTGTCTAGCTCCATGCTGTATTCGCTACGGAGCCGCGACTGCTTTACCGCTTCCCCGTGAATCATTGTGGAGCGGACAGTTTATCCTTCTTTGCGGGTGGGAATAGGCCGGAGCGCAGATCGGAAACTTGCTTCTCCCTACTTCAGCCAAGTTGAAATTGCCATATCTTTTATAAATCAAAAAAACGATCAGACGAATTACTCCGCCTGACCGTTTTTTGTGTCTTATGATTCGCTGTCTACGAGATCAGCCAACGGCTTTACTCCCATGCTCTCCAGCTTTGCATGAATATCTTTGAGCTTCGGATTACCCTCGCCGACAATTTCCCCGGAAATTACGACAAGTGGATACCACAAATCTTCCTCGATAATCCGCTGCGCCCAGTTTTTGTCATCGTCTGTCTGAGGCTGTTGAAAGTCACTGTACAGGATGCGGATGCTGTCGCTTCCATACTTGCGGGAGAGCGCTGCTTCCAGCCAGTCTGCCGTTTCTTTAGCGGATGGCAAATTGACGCAGCTTGCGCACAACTGCTCAGTCCCAAAAACTTTAATTTCTACGCTCATGCTCGTGACCTCCCATGAACGCTCTTCCCTCAAGCTTAGGAGAGCGCTTGTTCCAGATCCTCGATCAGGTCTTCTACATCCTCAATCCCTACGGAAATGCGGATCAAGCCCTCGGTAATGCCCAGCTCTGCGCGGCGCTCCACCGGAATGGAAGCATGAGTCATGCGAGCTGGCACGCTGATCAGACTTTCGACAGCACCCAGAGATTCCGCCAGCGTGTAGAGCTTCACTTTGGACAGTACTTGGTCCGCACGCTCAGCGCTTCCCACGTCAAAGGAAATCATACCGCCAAAGCCGCGAGCCTGCTTTTGCATCAGCTCGTGACCTGGATGGCTGGACAAACCAGGGTAGATGACACGCTTGATGTCGCTGCGCTCTGCCAACCATTTTGCCAGAGTGCGTGCATTTTGCTCGTGCTCTTCCATACGGACACCCAGTGTTTTCATACCGCGCAAAAGCAGCCAGGAGTCTTGTGGACCCAGGATGCCGCCGATCGCATTTTGCACGAAATGCAGGTCTTCCCCCACTTGTGCATCTTTAGCTACGACGAGACCAGCCACGACGTCACTGTGTCCACCCAGATATTTGGTCGCACTGTGGAACACGATGTCAGCACCGAGATCCAGCGGGTTTTGCCAGTATGGCGTCATGAACGTGTTGTCAACAATCAGCAGCAAGCCTTTTGCTTTGGCGATGCCAGACAAGGCACCAATATCATTTACTTTTAAGAGCGGATTAGTCGGAGTTTCCATAATGATTGCCTTCGTTTCAGGGCGCACGGCCGCTTCCACAGCTTGCAAATCATTGGTGTCCACGTAGGTGGCTTCCAGCCCAAGACGAGAAAAGACACGGGTAATGACGCGGTACGTACCACCGTAAACGTCGTCGCCCACTACCAGATGATCGCCTTTGTTGAACAGCGAAAGAATCGTGGACAGAGCAGCCATACCGGAACCAAACGCAAATCCGCGAGCGCCTCCCTCGAGCTCGGCGATGTATGTCTCCAGCGCGTGACGAGTCGGATTCCCAGTACGGGAATATTCAAATCCTTTGTGCTTGCCGATCGCTTCCTGCTTGTAGGTGCTCACTTGATAAATCGGAACCG
Organism: Brevibacillus choshinensis; assembly: GCF_016811915.1. Taxonomy (NCBI): domain Bacteria; kingdom Bacillati; phylum Bacillota; class Bacilli; order Caryophanales; family Paenibacillaceae; genus Brevibacillus; species Brevibacillus choshinensis. Next base: position 5,143,085 of record NZ_CP069127.1, read on the forward strand.
ACACCGCTCCTGTGTGTGGATCTCCCTCGATACCGCCATGGATCAAACGTGTCTTGATACGCATCTTAGATTCCTCCCTGATAGATTTTTTTGCTGAGATAGCGTTCGCTGCTGTCTGCAAACAGAACGACGATGTTGGTTCCTGGAGCGGCTTCTTTGGCTTCGCGCAGGGCTGCTGCCATCGCTGCACCCGCGGAGCTTCCCACCAGCATTCCTTCTTTCGCTGCCAGCTGCTTCACCAGATCGAATGCTTCTGTATCCATAATGGTGTGAATCGAATCGAAGTAGCTCGTGTCCATGAATGGAGGCAAGAACTCCATGCCGATCCCTTCTGTTTTGTGCGGCCCTGGTTCTCCGCCGTTCAGGATCGACCCTTCAGGCTCCACGATGACGGTTTTGACTGATGGATTTTGTTCTTTCAGGTAACGGGCGACCCCCATGAACGTTCCGCCAGAGCCTGCGCCTGCCACGAAGACGTTCACCAAGCCGTCCATTTGCTTCCAGATTTCCGGTCCAGTCGTCTTGTAATGCGCATCCGGATTCGCAGGATTTGCAAACTGCTGCGGTACGAAAGAGCCTGGGATCGATGCAGCCAGTTCCTGTGCCTTCGCGATCGCTCCCTTGATGCCTTGCTCGGTCGGGGTATTGACTACCTCAGCACCGAGTGCGCGCATCAGCTCCTGTTTTTCCTCAGAGAACTTTTCAGGTACGCAAAAAATAACTTTATAACCTGTTCCTACAGCGGCCAACGCAACACCGATTCCTGTATTCCCAGCCGTTGGTTCGATGATAGTCCCGCCTGGTTTCAGCTGTCCGTTTTCCTCTGCTGCGCGGATCAATTCCATGCCCAGTCTGTCCTTGACGCTTCCGCCTGGATTGAAGTACTCCAGCTTGGCAAACAAGCGAACACCCTCTGGCAGATCAAACTGTGTAATTTCTACGATGGGCGTATTGCCGATCAGTTCTTTCACATTGCCAAATACATTCACGTAAATCTTACTCCTTATGTTGAAGTACTTGCTGTTTCATTATAACATGCGGTTTATACAAAAAGTCCATGCAAGGTGCACATCGCAGACACCTTCCTTGGAAAGTGTCAACAGGGCATGTAAGCCATGGATTTCTCACTCGTCTATGATTATAATAAAGGTGAGGTTGGAAAGGAGTGAATGTTTCATGGATATGATGGATCAAGTACAAGAAGTTCTCGATAAACTGCGTCCGTACCTGCAGCGTGACGGTGGCGACGTACAACTCGTTGATGTTGAAGAAGGTATCGTAAAGCTGCGCCTGATGGGTGCTTGCGGAAGCTGCCCTTCCTCTACCATCACCCTCAAAGCAGGTATCGAGCGCGCCCTGGTCGAAGAAATTCCAGGCATCAAAGAAGTACAACAAGTATTCTAATCAGGGTACTGACATGAAAGCAGCTACAGGCAAGACGTAGCTGCTTTTTTCATTTCCAGAAACATTCCTACTCCATTGCATTGTCCAGAAAATCAATGACACGCTTGGCGTATTCATCCGGGACCAATGCGTAGCTGCGCACATGCCCGGCATCCGGGACAAACCAGATCGATGCTTTTTTGTCCGTCGCCAAGGCCCGCAGCCGTTCACTGTTGTCCGAAGGGATCGTCGAATCACCTGTGCCGTGGATGAAAAAGATCGGCTTCTTCGCCTTCTTGACGGCCAAATACGGCTTTACTTCGCGGGGATTGGCTCCCAAGAGGATCGGGCAAAGCGTCAAGATCAGCCAGTTGAACGGAAAACGGGGCAGGCCCGTCCATTGCGGCAAATTTTCTTGCAGGTACTCCCGCAGCGAATAAAACGGAGAGTCTGCGACAATCACGGATACTCGCTCGTCCGCTCCCCCTACCAGCAAGGAAGTAGCCGCCCCCATGGAAAAGCCGATGAGCCCGATTGCGTACCCGGGCCGTCTCGCAGCAGCGAAATCAATCGCTCCGAGGAGGTCCTTCTGCTCCCGAAGTCCAATGGTCGTCAGGGACGGACTGGAATCACCCGCATTGCGAAAATCAAACATCAGGACATCGTACCCTCTGGCGAGGAGCCTTGCTGCCAGCGAAAGTGCCGGGAGGTGGGGTTCCAGACGATTTTGACTGTATCCATGGGCAAAAATGAGCGTTCGACTTCGCGAAGCATACCCGTTTTGTTTTGCCGAGAAATACCAGCCCGAAAGTGAGATCGTTTCTTCCCGACTGGGAAAGCTGACCTCCTCCGTATGGTTGATGCCAAAATCTGCAGGTACCATATCGAGAGCCTTGCGAACGGGATGGGTCAGCCTCCACGCCACGTGAAAAGCGATGCCTGACGCAACGAACCCGAATAGCAGCAGCAGCCCTATGATCGTGAGCAGAATCGTACTCATAGCGCTGTCAGCGGCTTCTGACCTTCCAGTACAGCTACGATATTGGCTGCTGCCAGTCTCGCCATTTCCCCTCGCGTCTGTTCGGTAGCACTTCCGATGTGCGGGAGTGCTACGACGTTTGGCAAAGAGAGCAGCGGATGATTTGCCGGCACCGGCTCCTGCTGAAAAACATCCAGTCCTGCCGCCCATATCTGCTTTTTCACCAAGGCCTGATAAAGAGCCCCTTCATCCACGGTGCCACCCCGAGACACATTGATAAAGACCGAGGTTGGCTTCATCCAGGAAAACTCCTTTTCACCCATTAGCAATCGCGTTTCTTCAGACAGAGGAGTCAGCAGCACGACGTAGTCGGATTCCCGAAGCAATACTTCCAAAGAAGCCAGCTGCGCTCCCGTTTCTGCTTCGGCCTGCTCCTTGCGATTTCTGTTGTGATAGAGGATCCGCATGCCGAATCCTTTGGCACGCCTCGCCACCGCTTCCCCGATTCTGCCCATTCCGATTATCCCCAGGGTCGAGCCGTACACATTTTGCCCCGCCATCAATGACGGACTCCATGCGGTCCACTCGCCATTCAAAAGGAACCGATTGGCCTCCGTCAATCGCCTTCCCGTCGCCATCAGCAGGGCAAAAGCCAGATCAGCCGTCGCTTCTGTCAATACATCCGGCGTATTCGTCACCCAAATATCGCGCTCTTTGCATGCAGCGAGGTCGATATTGTCGTGCCCCACCGCCATGTTTGCCACGACGCGAAGCTGTTTGGCACGATTCAGCAGTTCTTCATCGACGCGTTCCGTCAGCATCGTCAGGATCGCGTCTGCCTCCTCCACTCTTTTCAACAGCAGATCACGTGGAATCGGCTCATCCCGCTCCCACACGTCTACCTCGGCTACTGTCTTTAGCAAGGAAATGGCTTCACTCGCTACTTGCCTCGTCACTAACACCTTTGGCTTCTTCATTTTCCGGCCTCCACAACCAATCGATTTGTGGAATGGACGCGCCGTACCGCTCTGCAACCAGTTGTGGATACCGACGGAGTGCCTCTTCCATTTTTGCCAGCTCGTCTTCCAGCAGAGATTGCCATACAGTCCCGTTCACTTCCAGCTTTTCTTCATCGGGAAGCTCCTGATACGACTCCACTAGCTTGAGAAATCTCCCTGGATAGAGCATCAGCCCGTACACGACGGCATACTCCTCTGGCATCAGCGGCGACACGCTGTTGTAGCCATCGAGGAAGCTTGCCGCATTTTCATCCTGCCAGCCATTTCGCTTCGTCTCCGCCTTCAGCCATTGGCCTATGTCACGAGAGCGCATGTCGAGCACCCAGTTCCATTCTCCAGCCACCAGTCGTGCATCCTTCTCATTCCATAGCATATACCCTTGATCAAAATTTTGGTAGGCAACTTTCCCATACTGCGCGGATTCCTTGACTACCTTGTCATAGCCTGCCGCGAGCACATAATGAACAGCGGTCTCTCCCAGATGATGCACGTACGTGAAGCTGGTCAATAAAAACTCATCCATGGCGGTCAGCTCGCCATCCAGCTCCCCCAGCTCATCGCGAAACTCACTGTAGTGGCGCAGCTTTCTCCTCCACATGCCGGGCCAGCTGCCCAAAGAGCTGTAGGGGATAAACAATTTTTCACCTTTTAGCGTACTGGTGGACAGATGAAACTTCGCCAAGGATTCACCGATGGAAAAGTAAAGGTCCTGCGGTTTCCCTTCCCGCACTCCCCTGTACAGGTAATACAGCTGATCATCCGCAACGATATGCCCTTGGCCCCCTACGGTCTTGACCAGCTTAAGCATGCCGAGGTCCTGCTGGGTGCTGAGGTGCTTGCGTACACGTTCTACAAATTTGCTCTTGTATTTATATCCTTCCGGTGCTTCGAACAGGTAAAACAATCCCTTGTCTGTCTTCAGCACCTTGCTCGCTCCGTTCGAGCGAACATCTTCCAGGAGAAATCCGTATTGCTCTTCCAACAATTGTTTGTCGTCCATCGATCTCACTCTCCTTGCAGACCTTACATGGCGCATAGTATGTAGCGACATCGGGATAGGTGCCTATCTCGTTGCAGATACTAGCCGCATGGCCAAAAGGACAAGGGAGGGTAAAAAATGGGCGAGCATCCACTAAACAGTGAATCCTGCCTGAATGTCGTCATTGAGTTATTGGATAAGCGTGGCGTCAGTCTGGATGACATCGCAGAGATTGTGTTTTTCCTGCAAACCAACTATGTTCCTGATCTGACAAAGGACATGTGTATGGAGAGCGTGAAGGCGGTTTTGAAAAAGAGGGAAGTGCAAAATGCGCTCTTAACAGGCATTCAGCTGGATATTCTGGCGGAAGAAAAGAAGCTTTTGCCCCCGCTTCAATCCATCATCGAGGCGGATGAGCCGCTCTACGGTGTGGATGAAGTCCTGGCGCTCGCGATCGTCAATTTGTACGGCAGCATCGGTTTTACCAACTTTGGTTATGTAGACAAATTAAAGCACGGAAAGCTGGAATATCTGAATGACAAGAGAAACGGCGTGCATACCTTCCTCGACGATTTGGTGGGGGCGATTGCTGCAGCTGCTTCGAGCCGAATCGCCCACCGCCAAAAACAACAAGAGGAATGCCTAGAGAGTTAGTCTTTGCATCCACTCCATGAGATCCTCGGCAATATGCGTAGGGCGGGCAGGATGGACTCCTGCTTCCTCTCGGGTCGAATAACCCGTCAGCACGAGCAGACTGTCCAGCCCACTGTTGGCTCCCGCTTCGATATCCGTATACAGATTGTCGCCAACGATCAAGGTCTCATCGGCACGTGTCCCCAGAATATCCATGGCGTAGTTTACGATGAGCGACTGAGGCTTGCCGATGACAATCGGCTTTGTCGCGGAGGCCACGGAGACAGCCGCTACGAGGGAACCATTCCCGGGGTACAAGCCATGTTCCGTTGGCAGTGCAGCATCTGCATTGGTTGCAAGCAAAACCGCTCCGGATCGAACCGCACGAGTAGCCGTCGCCAGTTTTTCATAGGTGAAAGCACGATCGATGCCGACCACTACATAATCGGGGGAATCCCCCGAAATCTCAAAGCCGTTTGCCATGAGCTGCTCTCGCAAACCATCCTCGCCGATCATGTAGACCTTCGCGCCTGCTGCTGCGTTTTCTCTGAGGTATTGAGCAGTAGCCATACTGGAGGTATACACATCTGCGGGCTCCGCATCGATCCCCATCGCACATAACCGTTCGGCTACATGCTCTTGAGAAGCGGACGAGTTGTTGGTCAAGTACAGGAAAGGAATACGCTGTTCCTTCAGGTAGGAAATGAAGGCTGCTGCTCCTGGGATAGCTTGGCCGCCACGATAAATCGTACCATCCAAATCCAGCAAATAGCCTTTGTAGGCAGTCGAAGTCATCAGTCTGATCCCCTTTGGAGTCATGTCATTTGCTGCTGCGTTGCTTTTTCCCAAACAAAAATCCACCCGCCATGGAGTGGATTTTACATGGGTGAAAAGCAGCCGTCAGCTCTTTTGCTGCTTCACTTCAAACACGCATTTGTCCCCGCCTTTTGCCATGCAGGAGGTCTGTTCCACATTGGCATCCAGCACTCGGCGGAACAAGGACAATTCACAGTTGCAGGCCTGGTTGAATTCACGAGCCACTTGGGAGATCGGACAGTTGTACTCCTGAATGCGGTAGCCTTCCCCGGCCGGATCCTTTTCCCACTCCACCATGTAGCCTTTATCGTTCTGCAGCTCAGCAAGCTTTGCTACCCGGTCTTCGAGTTCCCCTTGCATATGAGCCCGATAAGATTCTTCGAGACGGTTTTCCCGCCTGCGAAACAGCATCTCCACTTTCCCGATGCCATCCATATCCTTCAGGTCTTGCAGAAAATCTAAAGTCAAATGAGAATAATTGCGCGGAAACAGCTCGTCTGCTTCCTGCGACAAGGAATATACATTGGTTGGACGTCCCATCGCTTGTCGAACAAGCGTAGACTTGATCAAGTTGTCCCTCTCGAGGGTATTCAGATGGCGTCTTACTGCCATTTCTGTAATTCCAAGCTCAACAGCCATGTCACTAACCGACAGCGAGCCTTTCACCTTGAGCATGTGGAGAATTTGGTCACGGGTGGACGTTCCTTCATTTGTCATACGTATCACCGCCCTTTCTCCCTATTGTAGCGGATTAGGTGGCATTAGTAAACTAATGAAAGGGTTTTGTATAAAAAATCCGCTAGCGTCATTTTTTCTTTTAAAACAGTTCTTTATCCAAAAAGGCCCGCACAGCCGGTTCAAACTGACGCAGAGCCGTTTCTGCTTCGACAACCAGTGCAAACATCTCATCTGCCGGGACATTTGTATACTCATTTACCAAATGCTTGCGGAATTCGGCAACCCTTGTCAGGATCACTGCCTGATCCCCCGTGATCACCTGCTCGTCGCGCAAAATTTCCACAATGTCGCTGTAGCTGCCGGGATCGCGCATGATAAAGCCGTCGATCAGAGCATTCCCTACATCGACGATCCCCTCGATGGACAAGTGCAGGGCCCGCTCCATCGCAGCAACAGCCACTTCGTCCGCCAAAACCGTTTCTGCTCCCCGTTCCTTCAGCTTGTCAAGCACGTCAAGCATGGAAGACATATATGACAAAACTTGGTCAATTCGTTTCGTATTCACATCGTACATAAATAATTCTCCTTACTTTCGCTTTTTTGCTTTGCGCTTTGCGTAGTAAATCGTAAACACAAAAGTCAGCACGAGGACGAGAAGCACCAATTCCCCTTCCTGCAAATAGGAATTGTTCACGGGTTTCACCTCTTTTCAACCAACAGTATACCAAATTTGTCCGGGCGAACGCGACAGCTTGTACTTTATGATACAATGGTGGGGTGAATTTTTTACCGGCACAAGGGAGGAACACACCACTATGGAACGCGAACTGGCACTGGAAATCGTGCGTGTAACGGAGATGGCTGCCCTCGCCTCCTCTCACTGGATGGGAAGAGGGAAAAAGAACGAGGCGGATGGAGCAGCGACCCAGGCCATGCGCGCCATGTTTGACACGATCAACATGCGAGGAACGGTCGTGATTGGCGAAGGTGAGTTGGACGAAGCCCCTATGCTCTACATCGGGGAAAAGCTGGGAAATCCGGACGCTGATGGGCCAGAAGTGGACGTAGCTGTCGATCCTCTGGAAGGAACCACGATCGTTGCCAAAGGTCATAACAACGCGATGTCTGTCATCGCCATTGGCGACCGGGGAACCTTGCTGCATGCACCTGATATGTACATGATGAAAATGGCTGTGGGGAAACGAGCGGCAGGGAAAATCAACCTTTACGATCCCGTGGATAAAATGATAGAGGTCGTAGCAGAGGCAAACAACAAGCGAATATCCGATGTAACCGTAATCGTTCAGGAGCGTGAACGTCATCAGGAGATTATCGATGCTGTCCGTGAAAAAGGCGCCCGCGTAAAGCTGTTTGGTGACGGCGACGTAGGAGCTGCTATCGCTGCCTGCCTGCCGCAAACCGGGATAGACCTGTTCCTCGGCATCGGCGGAGCACCAGAAGGCGTCATCAGCGCGGCAGCGATCAAGTGTCTGGGCGGCGACATGCAAGCTGTACTCAAACCGCAAAACGATGGCGAACGGGAACGCTGCATCAAAATGGGACTCTCGAATCCCGAGCAGCTGCTTGCCCTTCATGACATGGTCAAAGGCGAAGATGCGATTTTTGCAGCCACCGGCGTCTCCGATGGCGAATTGCTGCAGGGCGTTCGTTACCTCGGTGACGACATGGTCGAGACTCATTCCATCGTGATGCGTGCACAGACCAAGACGATCCGCTTTGTCCGTGCTTTGCACAATGTCGAACACAAACCTAATCTCTTATGGAAGTAGAGGGAAACACATGGCTGATTTGTTTTACCTGTATGACGAGCCTGAGGATACCAAGACACGCTTCGTCAGCTTTATGGCAGAATCCACTCGTTTTGACCTTGCCATCACCACCACCAACCGCTTTTACGGCAAAAAGCTGGTGATCAACATCCAAAATGGGCGCTCTGCCATCATCGGCAAAGATGACCTGGATGAAGAAGGCTACATCGAGTTTGCTTTTAACTTGAATGAACAGGAAGCAGAGGAATTGAAAACATTCTTGGAAACCGTCATTTAATCACGAAAAAGAGAAGGGGGAGCAGCTCGAACGAGCCCTCCCCTTTTTCATATGCACTCCTCATGGACGATTGCCCATTTCATGCCGGACAATGCTCCAGACGGGCGAATGACTCGTATACTGCTACTGCACAGACAGACAACGAGAGGAGTGCAATTCGCAAGATGCAACCAAATCAATATGATCAACAGCCACAATATTACTCACCTGAGCAGGGATACCAAATGATTCCTGAAGATCAGGCACATCCTGTCCTTTTCGGTGGGAGACGACGTCCTGACGTATCCTTCATCGTGCCCATCCAACCATTTCCCCCTACTTGGGGATGGAACCCCTGGAGTCCCTGGTGCCCTTGGACTCCCTGGTATCCCTGGGGAGTATGGGGCGGTGTCGGCGGCCCGGGCGGTATCGGCGGCTTCGGCGGTATCGGCGGCCCGGGAGGTATCGGTGGCTTCGGCGGCTGGTAAGCCCGCCCATCTCTAACAAATCATTAGCTGCGACAACCCTATTCCCAATAAAAAGGCATTCAAACGCCATTTCGGCTTTGAATGCTTTTTTTCATGCAAGAGCTTTTTTATGATTGGATCTGCTTACGATTCGCGTTTTGGCGGATTCGATCCTGTAGGCACTTTGTCGCGCTCACGGTTCGGTCTCATTTGGTTAGGGCGGCGATCCTTCCCTTGCTCCCTGCCGTTTTTATCCGGCTTATCCTTGGAGAACTTGGGCTTGTCATGTCGGTCATTTCGACCTGGGGTGCCGTTGCTGCGTTCTGTCCGCTCTTGTTTGTTTTGGCGTGGGTGGAATCGACGGCGCTCTTTGCGCTCGCCGTACGACTGTGCATGCTCGTCGCGGCTGTTGTCCTGCCGCAAGTCGATGATGCCTTCCATTCCCGCATCATCTTGACCACTCTGGCTGTCCTCTGGTCCCAGAAATGATTTCACTTTCCGCAAAACAAAATACGGGCATCCAAAGTTACAGAATTCCTGCAGATACTCATCCAAAGCGGAGATCCGCTGCTCGAACGGCACTTTGCGGTTGAGGTCTGTATAAAATCCCCGTAGTCGAAGCTGGCCATATCCCCAGTCCCCTACGATGTAATCGTATTTATCCAGGATATCGCTGTAGCGCTCCTTGAATGCTTCCGGGTTCCAGCCATCGCGATTTTCTTCCATGACTTCATAAGTACCGGCTTGCGTGCGAATCAAGTCCGCTTCCTCCTTACACACATATGCTACGTCCATCTTACCATAATTCATGCAGCAAGACATAAAATTCCCACGAAAACAGCAGTTGTATGCTGGACATTCTATCGTGTAGGGGGTGTTTCCATTGAAAAAGACATGGTTGTATCCAGCTATCGCAAGTATCGCTCTGTTGGCTTCTGCCTGCGCAAACAACGCTGCACCGAATTACACGACGCCAAACCGCACCACGACCAACCAAGCCGCTCCTCACGCGACCAACTTCGACGGTCTGCATACGCGCACTTATGATGGTGTGCGCACACGCGACATCGACGGTTATCACACTCGCACTACCGATGGCGTGACGACACGTAACATTGACGGCATCCACACACGGGGCTATCACGGTTATGGTGTAGGCAAAGATGGCATGTATCCCGGCACCAACACTGGTCCAATCACCAACAATGCTTTCACCGATGGAGTCCGTCCCTACACTGCGTTTCCTGACGGAAGAGTAGGAACTCACGGCATTACAGGTACAGCAGGCGTCCGCGGAGTAACCCCAGGTACCCCAGCAGGTACTCCAGCAGGTACCCCGGCAGGCACGCATCACTCCATCTACCAAAAGCACGCCTGGAACCGCGGCGGAGCTGGTGTCATGGCGACGGGCATGCCGCGCATGGGTTACGTCCAAACAGACCGCCAGCACATGCGTACGGCTAGCGCTCACAACGTGTACGTCGACCGCGACGCTCTGGCCCAAGCAGTGGGTAATGTGACTGCAAGCTGCCCTGGGGTCCAGCGTTCGACCGTCTTGGTGACGGATAAGGAAATTTTCGTCGGTCTGAATACCCAAGGCGCTGATGCCCGCACTGCCAAACATCAAGCTCGGATGAATGCGATGTCGGTTTCCCCACGCTACTACAAGGTGTATGTGACCGATAATCAAAACGACATCCAGGAAATTGCTCGTGTCGCATCGCGTAGCAGCAATATCCATGGTGCTCGCACGGAGGATGCCACCAGCATCAATACGCTGATCAAGCGTATGGGCGGAACCACCGTCAGTGAGCAAATGCATGCAAAACAAGCAGGGACAAGCAAAACGCACCACGGAACGACAAAAAGCCATATGGGGACAACCGGTCGCTAAAGACTATCATTTCACCTTTCAAGTGAACGATGTTTAAAGGAATCGGGCTGTAGGCGTAAAGCCGATCGGCTCTGACTACTCTCATATAGCAACACCCTCCTGTTCGCTGATCCAGCTGCAGGAGGGTGTTTTCGATTACTGCGCCTTGGCGATTACTGCGCCTTAGCGATTACTGCGCCTTGGCGATTACTGCGCCTTAGCTATCGTTTCTTTTGCCGCGCTGGCTTGTTCATGCGCATGGTAGGAGCTGCGAACCAATGGTCCCGCTTCCACATGGCTAAAGCCTCGCTTCATGCCTTCTTCTTTCAAGCGGGCGAATTCATCTGGATGGTAGAAGTTTTCCACGTTCAGATGCTTTTTCGTCGGCTGCAAATATTGTCCGATCGTCATGATGTTGACATCTACGGAGCGCAAGTCGTCCATCGTCTCGATGATTTCTTCGATCGTCTCGCCGACACCGATCATCAAGCTTGACTTGGTCGGAATGCTTGGCTGGAATTCCTTCGCTTTTTTCAGCAGCTCCAGCGTCCTGTCGTATTTCGCGCGTGCTCGAACACGGTCCGACATGCGACGAACGGCTTCAATATTGTGATTCAAAACATCTGGTTTCGCATCCATTACAACTTTTAGTGCATCCCAGTTCCCCATAAAGTCAGGAATGAGCACTTCCACCGAAGCGAATGGCAAGCGACGGCGAATCGCTCTGATCGTCTCCGCGAAAATCTGGGCACCGCCATCCGCCAAATCATCTCTGGCTACAGAGGTCACGACGACATGCTTCAGACGCATTTGCTCTGCTGCTTCAGCCACGCGTTCCGGTTCGGCAGTGTCTAGCTCCGTCGGCAGTCCCGTTTTCACGGCACAAAAACGACAGGCTCGGGTACATATATCACCCAAAATCATGAAGGTGGCTGTCCCGCTTGCCCAGCACTCATGAATGTTGGGGCATTTGGCTTCTTCACAAACCGTGTGCAGCGTCTTGCTGCGCATCGTTTGCTTGAGTTCTTTAAAGCTGGCTAGTTCAGGTCCTGAAACAAGGTTGATCTTGAGCCACTCCGGCTTCCGTTGCGTCATAGGGCTCACTCCTCATGTGACTTGGTCAAACTCCATTATAGAGCTTGGATTTCTGGGGGGCAACCTCTTTCCTACCCGAGAGTATGCACCAAATGGCGATTGGAAACACGCAGCAGCGGCTCCAGAATCTTCATTTCCCTATCCTGGCACGTAAACAGGAAAATCTGGTGCTCCTCGGACAGTTCCATCAAATACGCCAAGGTTTGGCGCAATCGCGCTTCGTCATAGTGCACGAAATGATCGTCAAAAAAAAGTGGCAACGGCTCCGACTGCTGGCTGACATGTGCATGCAGCGCCAGTCTTTGCGCCAGATAGAGCTGATCCTGCGTGCCTGTCGAGCAATGCTCCTGGTCCAGTACGAGCTGCCTCGAAGGCTCCAGAACCCGAATGGCAAACCTCTCGTGCGGGTCCAGCCGGACGTCCCGGTAAGCACCTCCCGTAATCTGCGCCAGTACCTGTGATGCATGCTCATTGACGCCAGGAGAAACTTCCCGATTCCATTCCGCCAGCGCCTCCTCCAAGGTATCCCTGGCGATTTGCAAGGCTTCCCGCTTTTGCTGCAGCTGCCGAAGTGAAGAAACAGCTTCTTCGTATTCTCCCTTCGCCTTGGCGACCGATACGGTATCGTGAGCGGCTATTTCCCCATTCGCTCTCGCCATCTCTTCGCGAATCTGCTGCAAGCGATCCTCCAGAGATTGCCACTGAGATGTCCACGCTTCCTGCTCACGCTCCATTTCAGCCTTCTCCAATTCCAGGACTCTGCGCAGATCGTCGCCCCAGCGCTCTGCGATCTGTGTTTTCGCGTCCTTTTGCGAGAGCTGGGCTTTTAGCTGGCTGGATTCGCGGGAGCGCATTCTGCTCAACCATTCATCCCGTTTCTCGACAAATGCTTCCCAATCCGTAGCTCCCCACATCCTGACCATTCGCAGCAGCTCTGCGTCCAGGGCCGCCAGCTCCTCTTGCTGCTTCTTCCATTCCTGGGCAGCAGAAGGCGCTTCCGCTTCTTTCAACGATCCGGCCTGCTCGCGGTTCGCCCTGGCGAATGCGCGCGATTTTACCCACGCCCCTCCCGCTAGTGCAGCCGTGAGCACGAACAGGATGACGCTCAGGGCTGGCTGATCCGCTGCCCCCGAGATGATCCCCAGAACAGCCGACAACCCTGCGCTGCCCCACAACCAGACGGGGAATCGCTGCTGCTTCCTTTGTCCATCCGTTTGCCGATCCTGACGACGAGTGCCCGCTGTCAACGCGGATGCAGCCAGCTCGGCCAGCCGCAAATGCCCCTCTTCCCAGCGCTTGCGCAGCTGGATACCTTTCGCGTAATCGGCCTGAAGTTTATCTCGGTCGATTTGAGGCTCGATGTCTTCCGTTTCGGCCGAAGGAACAGCCATGATACGAGAAATAGCTGCCTCATGGATTTGTTTTTCCTCAGCGGATTGCGCCGTGCGATCCCACCAGTCCCATTCATCGGAATCGGCGGGGAACCGATAGCTTTTTTGCCATCTCTCCTGCAGGACCTTCTCTCGCGCATGGGCTCGCTGCTTTCGCTGCTGCAGGCGGCTTCGTTGTTGTTCCAGCTCGTGTCTCTCCGCTTCCCAATCGGCGATTTGCTGTGTCAATTGACTGATGATGGACCATGCCGCCTCTGCACTTGCCAGCTCCGCCTCTTTTTGGGCGACCAGTGCACCCGCTTTCCCCAGCATCGTGTTCTCCGCCCGTTCTTTCTTCCCGATTGCCGTCAGGTCGCGGTCCAGCTCAGCCAGCATGCTGTTGACCGCCGGATTCGCCTCATCCGTACGAGAAAGAGAAGGCATCAGGTGCTCAGCTGCAGACAATGGCTCTCTTCTGATCCAGGTAATATCCGTAAAAAGCGCACGAGACAGGCCTAGATGCTTTTCCAGAAAATCACGTTCCTTGCGCCTGTCCTCCCGATATACATCCGTAAGCTCTGTCCATTCCGGATCGAGGAAAATACGCGCCTGCTCCCGTTCCTTTAGCAAGTAGCGGTGGAGCCGATACGATTTTCCCGCCAGCTGGTAGGTGATGATCGTCTCGTAATCGCCTTGATGCCAGGGGCGGTATTTGTCATACTCAGGCAGATAGCGAGCGCCTTTTACGTAATCGCGCTTCATGCCGTACAAGGCGGCGAGGATCCCCTGCAGCATCGTCGACTTCCCCGCTTCGTTCGGAGCGGAAAAAACGTTGACTCCGGGGGCGAAACGGAAAGTGGCGTCGCGCCATTTGCCAAAGCCTTTGAGTGTCAATTCGTCTACCCTCATCGCGCGCTTCCCCCTATTCGGGTCAACACTTCGCGGCGAGACTGTCTGATGATCTCACGCTCAGCCTCATCGCCAGCCTGCTCTTCCCTCTCATCCAGCTTGGCAAGCCATTTGCCCCAAATGCCCCCGTCTGCAATCAGCTTGCCGGCATCGACATCGGGCCATGTCTGGTCCGTGATCTGAAAGAGGAAGAAGCGGGAAAAGCGCTGCTGCAGCACAACCGTGGAAGGGACGAAATGGGCTGCACGCTCTCCTGTCAGCGTGACGTACAGCATGTCCTCCGTGCGTTCCCTCTCTAGCTGTTGCTCCAGATGCTGGACCAGCTGCTCCATCGTTTCCGCCCCATCCAGACTGACTTCCAGCTTGCGAATCTGTCGCTGTCCCACCGCAACGGCCTCGAGCGACACCTTTCCCGCTTCGTTTACTTCCCCGTACAGGACACAGCGGACTCCCTCTTCTTTTGTATTCAATCCTTCCGGCGATCCCGGGTATGCTGCGAGCGGGGACTTTTTGACGGGATGCATGAACTGTCCAGGCTTGTGGATGTGCCCCAACGCTACATAGTCCATGCCCGTATCCGCCAAATCCTGAAGGGTCATCGGCGCATAGGGATGATGTTCATCCGACTCTTTGCCGAGCAAGCTGCCGTGCAAGACCATCAGATGGTGCTGGTAGCCGCCCAGCCTTCCCGGGAATGAGGATAAAGGAGATTCGTACACATGCGCTTGCGGGAAACCCCAGCCGTAGACGACGCATGACTTTTCCGGAAATTCATAAGCGCCCCACTCCGGTGTAAACCAATGGACATTTCCCGGCCACTCCAGCGTCTGATAAAAAGAGTCCGCATGCCACGGATCGTGATTGCCCGGCGCGATGCACACCGGCACGGGAGCGACACTGGCAAAAAGGTCTCGCAAAAACAGTGCAGTCGATCTGCGTCCACCGTGATATTCCAACAAATCGCCTGCAATCAGCCAAAAGTCGACTTGCCTGTCCAGCACGAGATCGCGTATGTCCCGCATTGTTTTGCGAAAATCGTCCTGACGCAGCTCGTACAGCTCGGACAATGTATGCAGCGGAGCATCCAGATGGACATCCGCGGTATGGATAAAGGACAACACAAGACTTCAACTCCTCCCATGACAACCTTACGCGTCAGTGGTACAATTTGGACAACAAAACGAAAGTAGACGAACATACTTTCCCTTTATGATACAGGAAAAAAAGTCCATTTGAAAAGGAGTGATTCATGTGCGTATTGCGTACCTCGACTGTTTCTCGGGAATCAGCGGCGATATGCTTCTGGCTGCTCTGGTGGATGCAGGCGCGGATCGGGAACGGATCGAAAGCGAGCTTCGAAAGCTCGCGTTTGGCGACTTTCGCCTGGAGTGGAAGACCGTGGTAAAAGCGGGTGTGACCGCCCTGAAGCTGGACGTCATCGACGAGACACCACCGCCTGTGAAGCCGCTCAAGCAGCTCAAAGTACTCGGTCAGCACGATCATCACCACCGGGGATACAAAGAAATCGTCGAAATGATTGAAGCGGCAGAGCTGGCTCCCCGTGTGACAGCGCGGGCTTTGGCCATTTTTGAAAAGATTGCGATCGCCGAAGCCAAAATTCACGGTGTGCCCGTGGATACCGTTCACTTTCATGAAGTCGGGGCGATCGATTCCATCGTAGACGTCGTAGGAATTGCGCTGGGCCTGGAGGAGCTGGGAATCCATCAGCTCCATTCAGGACCCGTTCCTACCGGCAATGGCTACGTCCGCTGTGACCACGGGCTCTACCCCGTCCCGGCACCTGCCACGATGGAAATGCTCGTCGGCATTCCGCTGCGTCGCACTTTGATCGAAAAAGAATTGACAACTCCCACCGGTGCAGGAGTGGCTGCCGCTCTGGTGCACGAATTCGGTCCACTCCCCTCCATGACAGTCGAGTCAATCGGCTACGGGGCAGGCACGAGAGACTTGCCTGATCAGCCGAATGTCCTGCGTCTCCTGGTGGGTCACCGGTGATCGCGGTTACATCCTATCGATAGACAGACCTCCCAATGGACATGGTAAAGATGTACTGTCCGAAGGGAGGTCTTGTGTTGCCTTGCTGGAGATTCTAATCCGTACGACTGCGACATTTTTCGCCATGCTTGTTCTGACACGCCTCTTGGGCAAAAAGCAGCTTAGCCATCTTACTTTCTTCAATTATGTAACGGGGATTACATTTGGGTCCGTTGCAGCCGAAATCGTCATTCAAAAGGAGCTGTTTTTGGTAAATGGACTGGTCAGTCTCACCTGGTGGACGTTATTGACCTTACTCGTAGGGTACGTTGGATTAA
The DNA here is from genome assembly GCF_016811915.1 of Brevibacillus choshinensis. NCBI lineage: Bacteria > Bacillati > Bacillota > Bacilli > Caryophanales > Paenibacillaceae > Brevibacillus > Brevibacillus choshinensis. The sequence goes on from NZ_CP069127.1 coordinate 5,159,665, forward strand.
AATGGTCGAAAGCCCGTATCCTCATTGACGGTGAGCCTACCATCGTGATTAAGAATGGAGAAATCATTGAAGCGGCTTTATCCCGAACTCGATTGAATCTGGACGACCTCACCATGATGCTGCGCGAACGGGACGCTTTTTCCATTGGTGAAGTCGAGTACGCCATCTTGGAACCACACGGCAAATTAAGCGTTCTTAAAAAACCCGAATATCAGAACGCAACAAAAAAGGATGTAAAGGCAAGTCCACCTCTACATCCCATCCTTCCAGCTGAAATCATTTCAGATGGCAAATACGTAATGAAAAACCTTCAGGAGCTCGGAATCAGCACCAAATGGGTGGATCGCCAGTTGAAACAATCTGGCGTGCATTCCATCGATGAGGTATTTTATGCTGAGTTGCAAAGTGACCGTAGCCTGTTCATCGACCGGCGCGATCCTGCCGACTGAGACTGCCTTATCGAAGCAATTTCAAAAACTCGCGCATGAATCCGGGCAAATCCGGCCAAGCATGCCCGGATACCAGATTGCCGTCCACGTGCAGAGTCTCCGTCTGATAAACGGCCCCGCATGCCTCTACATCCGGTCTGCACGCCTGATACGCTGTCATTTCGCGGCCTTGCAAGTGCTCCCGAACGATCGTCAGCACTTGTGCACCGTGGCAGATGGAGGCAACAGGCTTGTTTGCCTCAAAAAAGTGAGCGACGATGGACTTCAGGCTTTCATTCAGTCTGATGTGCTCAGGAGCTCGTCCACCCGGGATGATCAAGGCGTCAAACGCTTCCGGGTTGATTTCGGAAAACGCAGCGTGGGCAGGCAGCTGGTACGCTGGCTTTTCCGTGTACGTCTCGCTGTGAGCTTCAAAATCGTGGCAGACCGTATGTAGCGTTTTTACACTAGGCGCTGCAATGACGGTTTCATAGCCTTCTTCCAGACAACGGTAGTACGGATAGTAAACTTCCAACGCCTCCACTGCATCTCCTGTGACAATCAACACTTTTTTGCTCATCTCACAGCCTCCTTCGAAAAGTAGGATCGAGGAAAACATCCTCCACTTCCAATTCTTTGGAAAGCAGCTTGGCTCCTGCTATCTTTACAGGAAATTCACATGACTTTTCCAGGAAGCGAGCTGGACAGCCTCTTGATACACCTGCTTCAGCGGAATGTGTGCAGCTGCAGCCAGCTTCGCGCAATCAGCGTATTCGGGTGCGACCTGCACGCGGTGCCCCCGGTGGTATCCCAGCTTGACGACCACCTCGCCCCATTGCGTCTCGACCGTGACGAAGCGGCGTGCCAAGCGGTGACAGGCTACCGGGAACGAACGAATGCCGAATGTGGAGGTCTCCGAAAAAAGGATCGTCTTGAGCGCTTCTGCCGCGCTTTGATAGCACATTACCTGCAAAAGCGTCCCAGGACGGCTTTTTTTCATCGTTACCGGCAAGAAATGCACGTCGTTGGCGCCTGCTCGCAGGCATTGCTCCATGACGTAAGCCAGCCACTCGGGACTGCTGTCGTCCAGGTTGACCTGCATGAGCAGCATCCCTTCATCTATATGCTCTTCGGTATGATCTTTTTGCTCCCTGAGGATCGGGATGCCCAATTGATCGCTTCCCTCCTCCCAAGCGAGTACGGCCAAGTCTTCTCCGTGTTCGATGCTTTGGAAGCGCCCATGAAGCGTTGGCATCGGCACTGCACCCATCTGCGCGAGCCAAAGCATCGCATGAGGAGAAAATGACTCCACCGCCCACTCGGAGCTTTCCTTTATGACCCAGCCATTCAAAAGGGCAAGGAACGGGAGCGGCAAGCCTGCAGGAATAGGCAAGCACTGCACGAGCAACTCCACTCTGCCCTCCCCAACCGGAAAACTCTCCGCCAATTCCACCAGCGCTGCTTCTTCCTCTTCCCATTGTTTTCGGGGGCAATCGTGACGATAGCGCTGAGCCTGCTCGATGATCCTCTCCGCGATCCCAATTCCTTGAGCCTGCACCTGATGACCGAGAATCCCCAGGCGCCGGAGCGGTCCGATCAGCCGTTTCAGCCTAAGTGGCGACACTGTACGTATGACCAGCTTCATTTGCTCGACCTCCATTCTCCTTTACGTTTTCCTTCCAGCATCATACCTCAAATCTTCCAGAAAGTATCTTGGATAAACAAATGGCACTGGCAGAAACTACAAAGGAAACTATCTGGGCTGGAGGGTGACGGAATGCGAGTTTTCCGCCTTATCATTCAGATCAGCTTGTGCGTGGCTGCCGCTATCCTCCCTTGGGACTCAGTCGCTGTAGCGGCTCCATCCGCACCGGCTGAAGATCCGATCCTGCAAGCGCGATTACAGCTCTTTCAGCAGATGGAGTCGCTGTACGGGATTCCCTGGACGTATTTGGCAGCCATTGATCAATACGAGCGGACCATGCAAATACGGAAGAGGAAAGGGAAAACCAAGAGTAATGACTCCTCCTCCTCTCGACTGACTGCTTTCGACATCCCCTCAGAAAGATGGAGCGGCGTTTGGAATCCGGACACGGAGGACACCAATCCAGTATCCATCCGCTTCTTTCAAGGACTGGGAAAGGACGGAGATGGAGATGGGATCGCTGACCGCAATAATGACAGGGATGCACTGGCCACCGTCATTGACTACCTGTCCGCGTACGGTTATTCCCCCGAAGACTGGAAAATCGCGCTTTGGTCTTATTACCAGCGCGATCGGTCCGTGAAGACAATCAGGCAATTTGCGCAGGTGTACAGCAAATATCAGCATCTTCATCTGGATGATCGCCATTTTCCCATTCCTTCGCGGTATTCGTACAGCTATAGCAGCACTTGGGGGGGCGCTCGCGGCTGGGGTGGACGACGCATACATGAAGGCACCGATATTTTCGCCTCATACGGGACTCCTGTGCTCAGTACAGCCTATGGTGTCATTGAGGTCATCGGTTGGAACCAATATGGCGGTTGGCGGATCGGGATGCGAGACATGGGCAACGTGTACCACTATTTCGCCCACCTCTCCTCCTTTAAAAAAGGACTGAAACCAGGTGACATTGTCGAGCCCGGACAAGTATTGGGCTACGTCGGCAGCTCTGGTTATGGGAAGCCGGGAACTGCAGGCAAATTCCCGCCCCACCTGCATTACGGGATGTACCGTGAAACTGGCGGTTCCGATTGGGCTTTCGACCCGTATCCATATTTGAAGCGGTGGGAGCGGCAAAAAAGAAAATAGCGGTCTTTTGCCAGAAGCGGTGGACACAGCCGCTTCTTTTTATTTGACAGGGGAAATGAGTGCCTACTAAAATAGAGACTAACAAATTGGACGTTTGTCCAAAAAAGAGGTGTCGTGCATGCCGTCCCATTCAACATCCTCTCCCACCAAGGCAGAGGCGAAGCGAGCCTTCCTGATTGAACAGGCTACACTCTGCCTCGCACAGCATGGGTATGCCCACGTATCATTGCGCGACATCGCCAAGGCATCCGGCGTTTCGCTTGGCATTTTGCATTATTACTTCTCCAGCAAGGAAGACCTGCTCCTCGCCGTCATCTCCGGCTACAAGGACAGCTTTATTCAGGAGCTGGAAAACGCGCTGGCCGCAGAGCCTTTGGAAGGATGGCTGGATCGTTTGCTGGAAGTCCTCCATGGTTCATTGACGGAGAAAAAGGACATCCACCGGCTTTGGTATGACCTGCAAGTGCAGGCCATGTACGTACCGGCCTTCCGGGAGCAAGTGAATCTGCTCCGCACCCGCATTCACGAGCTGATCGCCCGCCTGCTGGAGCGCCTCGTCCACCAGGAAACACACCTTTTGCGCATCGATCTGGATGAAGCAGTCACGATCATCTACGCACAAGTCGACGGGCTCTTTTTCCAAGCCATGCTGGAAGAAGCGCCAACCGCGGCAAATGCATTGACCCGATTCAAACCGACAATAAGCCAGCTGTTGAATTTGATATTCACGATCCCCAAGGAAAGAGGTGAATCTTGATGGCTGTCCTCACTCTACAAAACCCGGCAACCGGCCAAACAACAGGCACCTTGGAAGAAGCCACCCCGGAACAGGTGCAGCAGACCATGCTGCGCGCACGATCCGCCTTTGCTTCCTGGTCGAAAACCACACTGGCCGAACGTTTGGATTATTTGGTGCGTCTTCGTCACTATCTCGCCCTGCACGGCGAAGAGCTGGCCCTCAAAATTAGCCAGGATACGGGAAAGGTCTCTCTCGAAGCATTCATGACCGAGATCTTTGTCACTCTCGATACCATCCGTTTTTACGAAAAGAATGCCCATCGGATGCTGTCCCCCCAGAAGGTGCCCACCAATTTGGTGCTCTGGCCGAAAAAGTCGTATATCCACTACAAGCCGATGGGTGTCGTGGCTGTGATTTCGCCATGGAATTATCCTTTCCAGCTTGCAGTCATCCCCGTACTGTCTGCTCTCGTCGCAGGAAACACGGTCATATTGAAGCCATCGGAGGTGACCCCTGCTACCGGTATGCTCATCGAGGAGCTGTTTCGCGCAGTCCCTTTGCCGGATGGCGTAGTCTCCGTGCTCCACGGCGGACGCGAAGTGGGGCAGGCGCTCGTATCGGAGCGTCCTGACAAGATCTTTTTCACGGGGGCGGTAGCGACTGGAAAGAAAATCATGGCGGCTGCAGCCGAGCATCTGATTCCAGTGGAGCTTGAGCTCGGGGGGAAGGACCCGATGATCGTATTCGAGGACGCTCATCTGGACCGAGCCGCCAACGCCGCTGTCTGGGGAGCCTTTACGAATTCCGGTCAAGTATGCATGTCCGTCGAACGCCTCTATGTTCACGAGAGCATCTATGCAGACTTTCTGGAACGCGTGAAGCAAAAAGCTTCTGCCCTGCGGCAGGGCTACCCCGATCAGGCGGAAATCGGCTCGATGACATCGCCGCAGCAAATCGGAATCGTACGCTCCCATGTGGAGGAAGCATTGGCAAAAGGCGCGGCCGTTGTTCTCGGAGGCAGCATCCCCGCCACCCCCGACAGCATGTTTTTGCCTCCAACCATTCTGACCAATGTCACGGCGGATATGAAAATCATGCAGGAAGAAACATTCGGGCCTGTCCTCCCGATCATGACCTTTGCTACCGAGGATGAAGCTGTGCGACTGGCAAATTCTTCTCCTTACGGCCTGAATGCGTCTGTCTGGTCGCAGGACAAAACGAGAGCGAGACGCGTCGCAGAGCAACTGGAAAGCGGCAATGTGTGTATCAATGATGTCATCATCAGCTACGCCAATCCCCACCTCCCCTTCGGAGGCGTGAAGCAAAGCGGAATTGGCCGATACCGCGGGCCATCTGGCTTGCAGGCCTTCACCCACAGCGTTTCCATTATTCACGATCCGGGGACCCGGAAGCGGGAAGTCAACTGGTATCCCTACACAGAAGATCAGCGTCGTCTCTTTATTGGTCTGACGGAACTGCTCTACGCCCGTAAACCCACCTGGAAGCAAGGTACGCTCGGTGCCATCTGGCGTGAGTGGAAGCGATTGTTTTAGCCCGGCTAGTTCATCGTTCCAAACCCGATGATCTCCATGCTGACCCGCACGTCGAATTCGGCCTTCTGGTAGAGCTTCATGCCTACAGCGCGACTCCATTCCCCATGGTACTTCTGCCGAAGGCTCTCCTCCAGCTGGGCCGGATCGACACCTGCTTTTTGAAATCGGTTGAGCATCACTGTTGCTTCCTTCTTGATTTCTGCCTCCAGCTGTTTTTTCAGCGCTTCAAATTGTTTCCTTTTTTCCAGGTTTTTCGTCCCGGTATACCCGACCAATGAGGCACGTAGCTCCAGGCGAATCGTAATCAGTGGCTTGGTCTGACTGCCATTGCTCCGCACCTTGCTTTTTGCCCAGACAAAATCGAGAATGATCTGTTCGCTCTTTTGTTCGGAGACGACTTCTGCCGTCAGCTTGTCCAGATTTTCTTTTTTCGGCTCGGGAAATTGAAAGCTCATGCGAGGCAGCCGTTTTCTTCCTATCATCGCTTGTGCCATCTTGCCTTCACGCGAAGACATGAAGTCCACCATCTTATCCCCGCGAAACAGGGCGACTCTCGCCACTTCCACGTCTTCTGCCCGGTGGATCAGATAAGGCAGGTTGGGGTCACAGACTTCGCTTGTCATCATGTAGACAAAGTCCTTGATACTGGTAAAGGAAGAAAATGCCGTCTCTACACGCGGGCGCAGCAAATAATTCAGATAGGTGTTTAACTCCGGCTTGTTTTTATAGTTTCTGCGGATGATCTCCTCGGCTCTCCCCTTCACAACCGCAACAAACACATTTTCCCCTACCACCGGATTGCGGTACAAGTCTAACAGCACCTTGCTGATTCCAACCTTGCGCGCATATTCCTCGCCTACCAAAATGACGCGCAGCTGCGAAAGAGACATGGTTCTCTCCGCCATCGTAGAGAGAGCGAGCATCGCCTCGCTGGTCACGCTCGCATTGGTCGTGTACGTCTGGTTCATTTCCTTGATGCGGCTGGAGGGAACCGGTATGGACACACTCACCTTTACTTCCTCAGTGCCTGTATAATCAAATCCGATTACCCCGATCATCGCCATATCTTCGAGGGTGGGCCGTTCAAATTCCGGTGCACATCCACTCAGACCGATCGCGACTGCCAGGATCACCAAGAAGACGCAGAGCAGTCTTCTCATGTCTTCTCCCCTCCGCTCTTGCCCCGGATCGCATGCACCAGAAGTAAAAAAACAGGCCACAGGATCACGCCGTATCCCATGTAGACCGTCACTTTGTCGTATAGATATTGCTGGATTTCCGTGGAGATGGGTCCCCGGATGATAAAGTAAGAGAGAGTGGCCGGCAACAGGAGATGCCACTTTCTCTTGCGTCCTGTCATTTCTTCCATACCTTTGCGCGCTGCCCATATATATGCCGCACTTGTGCTCAAAATGAGAAAGACCCATACGCCAATCCCGACATTTTCCAACCGTTCCATGAAGGACAGCTCGACTGCTTTGAAGAGGTTCAGGATCGGATAAATCAAATGCTCCATTTCCCATACCGAAAAATAAGCGACGCTGGTGAGCAGGACCAGAGTGTAAAAGAAGATGATCAGCCAGACGCCCCACAGCGCATGACGCAGCGCTTTTTCCTTCTGCTGAATATACGGATAGTAGAAGAGCAGCAGCTCGAAGCCAAGCATACTGGCAAATGAATTGTTTAAAGCGTTGAGAACATCAGGGAAGTTCGTATTGAACAAAGGAAAGATGTGCATAATCCCCCCTTTTTGAAACCCCCACTGCAGGTAGTAGATCATCCAGCCGGTAAAAAAGAAGGAAATCAGGCAGAATCGCGCTACGAGCTTGATCCCCCCATTTGCAATGTAGACCATGACCAATGTAAGGCCCAACAAGGGCAGCGTAACCGTCTGACTGCTGACCATGGAGGTCTGAACCAGCCGAACGTACCCGGAATTGACCGTCGTCGCATTCAGGATGGCATAAATGATGACAAGGACGTTTACCCCTCTCCCCAACCATTTTCCGAGCAATTTTTCGTTAATGACAAACAGGCTATCCTCCGGGTAACGTTTGCACAGCGCAATCATGGGAATGAGGGTAAGCGAAGCGATCGTACCCAGAATGAACGGGAGCCACCATTGATTGTAGCCCATTTTGCTGACGGAATGGCTCAGCATGAGCAGATTGACTCCGATGCACGCATTCAAAATCAAGCCAATCACATGATACGGGTTGAGGTTATGAATCTTCCCTTGGTCCATCTAACCTACTCCTCGCCAATCGGCCTCGCTTTCTTGCGTTTCGCTCGGGACATCCCGCTGCGGTAAATGATAAACTTCATCGGTGCTCGGAAAAGGCTGTTCAAGAGGTCTGTCCATTTGCGCGGCACCCCTGTCGTCATGTAGGGGGAGCCCAGTGAAGTCAAGTCCAGCAGATGGGCGAACAAAAAGGCTAGCATCAGGAATTGTCCGTACATGCCCAGCAGGCCTGCGATGAGAATGAATCCATAGCGGACGAGGCGAATCGCATTGCTCATCAAGAAGTTCGGCGGAACGAATGAAAGCAAGGCAGAAACAGAGACGAGAACGATCAGGATATTGCTCGCCAGACCTGCTTGCACAGACGCGGTCCCGATGACGATACCCCCTACGATACCGATCGTCTGACCGATTTTGGTCGGCATTCGGATTCCTGCCTCCCGCAAAATCTCTATGATCAATTCAATGAACACCACTTCGACCACAGGAGGAAAAGGAACTCTGCTTCTGGATTCGGAAAGGATCGTGAGCAAGGCAGGCGGCAGCATCTCGGGATGGAAGGTGAGAACCGAGACATAGCTGGAAGTCAGAAGAATGGTAACGAATAAGCCAAAAAAGCGGATGATCCGCAGCAAGCTCGCCGTCGACCAGCGATTGTAGAAATCCTCCGGGCTGCTGAACATCTCCAGGAAAGAAGAAGGACAGATCGCCGCATCCGGACTCCCATTCAAGAGAACCAGGATTCTCCCATCCAACAAGGCTGCCGTCGCATTATCCGGCCTGTTGGTGAGCCCGAACTGCGGAAACGGCGAATACGGTTTGTCTTCCAGCGTTTGCTTCAATACCGGCATGCCCACGAACCCTTGGTAGACCACGTTGTTGATTCGCGTCCTCACTCGTTCCACATTCTCGGCATTCGCAATGTCTTCCATGTAAATCATGGCCACGCGGTTGTGCGTTTCCGTCCCCAGCGTAAAAGCGACGATTTTCAAATCGGGTGAAGCGATTCGTCGGCGCAGCAATGACAGATTGATCTCCAGCGTTTCGACAAACGAGTCCTGCGGCCCGAGAACAGTCGACTCATTCTCCGATTTGGAGATGGAACGATGCTCCACGTGGAACGTATTGATTTGCAAAATGAGATGCCGATCAAGAAAGAACAGGATCGTGTGACCTCTGAGCAAATTATTCATCAAGAGCGTGGGGTCATCCGTTTCATGCGGCTGAGCGAATGGAAGGACATCTAGGGGATTTCTCCCGTCCGAACGCTGCAAAGGCAAAAAAATGGTGTCATACAATTCAGCTGTATCCACCATCGTATCCAGAAAAAAAACGTGTACCCTCTCCCCATTCATGTTCAGGGAAAAGCTGCTAAGGTCATCCACGTTGTGTAGCTGCTCTTTTATTTGCTCAGGAGTGATCTGACTCTTTCCCGATTCTGGATGGCTGCCAGCGCCGCCATTCGAGGAAAGGACTTTCTGCACGCGATTACTCCACCACTCAGTTGGTTTCACCATGGAACCTACAACCTTTACAGGAAAATCGTTCTTACTTTGCCCTTCCATGGCGTTTTTATCCAGAACGAAAAAAGGACGCACAAAGGCGTCCTTTTAAGGGGAAACTGGCGAAAAAATTTAGGCAAACTGTCTGGAGAGATTCGCCATCTCGATAGCAGCAGCGGCAGCTTCCCATCCTTTGTTCCCTGCTTTCGTCCCGGCACGCTCAATCGCCTGCTCGATGGAATCCGTGGTCAGAACGCCAAAGATCACTGGAATGCCCGTGGATAGGGAGAGAGAAGCTACGCCCTTTGCCGTCTCGTTGCAAACGTAATCAAAGTGCGGTGTCGCCCCGCGGATGACGGCCCCCAGGGTAACGACGGCATCGTAGCGACCCGACTCGGCCATTTTCTTTGCAATGAGGGGAATTTCGAAGGCTCCAGGCACCCACGCTACATCCACATTCTCGTCGTCTACTCCATGACGCTTCAGCGCATCCAAGGCGCCTCCCACCAGCTTGCTGACGATCAACTCATTAAAACGGCCAGCAACGATCCCGACGCGCAGTCCTGTACCTACCAAATGTCCTTCAAATGTTTTCATGTTCATTCCACTCCCTATCGATGTAGTTGAAGCAGGTGTCCCAGCTTCTCTTGTTTGGTTGCAAGGTATTTGCTGTTGTGCGGATGCTCGGGCATCTGGATCGGCACCCGCTCCTCGACTTTCAAGCCGTAGCCATCCAGCCCGCGAATTTTCCGGGGATTGTTGGTCAAAAGCCGCATCCGTTGTACACCGAGGTCGCGCAAAATTTGAGCACCCACCCCGTAATCCCGCAGGTCTGCCGCAAAGCCCAGCTTTTCATTGGCCTCTACCGTATCCATTCCTTGCTCCTGCAGCTGATAGGCACGGAGCTTGTTGATCAGACCGATGCCGCGTCCCTCCTGCCGCATGTAGAGCAGAATCCCGCGTCCTTCCGCCTCGATTCTCTCGAGGGCAGCGTGCAGCTGCGGTCCGCAATCGCAGCGATCCGAGCCGAAAACGTCGCCGGTCAAACACTCTGAGTGCACACGGACCAGGACTTGTTCCTCGGGAGAGATATCGCCCTTGATCAAGGCGACATGCTCCTTGCCGTCGAGCTCATTCGTATAAGCTGCAATGCGGAAGTCTCCGTAGACCGTAGGCAAATTCACTTCGACCTCTTTTTTGACCAATGACTCTCTCGCCATCCGGTAACGAATCAGGTCCGCGATGGTAATCAGCTTGAGATCAAAGCGGCGGGCGATTTCTTCGAGCTGCGGCAGTCGAGCCATGGATCCGTCCTCATTCATGATCTCGCAAATGACACCCGCCTCGGCAGCTCCGGCCAAATGAGCGAGATCGACAGCCGCTTCGGTATGACCGGCTCTGCGCAAGACTCCACCCGCTTTGGCAATCAAGGGAAAAATATGCCCAGGACGTCGGAAGTCTTCAGCTGTCTTGCTTTCATCCAGCATGGCAAGCACCGTCTGCGATCGTTCGTGGGCGGAAATGCCCGTGTGCGTGCTCATTTCGTCAATGGAAACGGTGAAGGCTGTTCCTTGCGAGTCGGTATTCACTTCGACCATCGGCTTTAGGCCCAAGCGAGCGGCCCGCTCTTCTGTAACCGGAACACATACCAGTCCCCGTCCGTGCGTAACCATGAAGTTAATCATCTCCGGCGTCGCTGCCTGTGCAAGGCAGACAAAATCGCCTTCATTTTCTCGATCCTCATCGTCTACGACGATTACTGCCTTGCCTTGGCGCAAATCCTCCAAGGCTGCTTCTATGCTGTCAAACATGGCTTGTCCCTCCTCGATTAGGCAAATCCGTTTTCCTGTAAAAAAGCGAGGCTCAAACGGGAGGACCGTTCGCTTTTCCCTTCCGATTCCGATTCCGCTTCCTGGCGCACTCCCATCAGACGCTCCACATATTTGCCGATGACATCCGTCTCCAGATTGACCTGGTCACCCACCTTGCGATCCTGCAGGCTAGTCTGTGCCAGTGTATGGGGGATGATCGAAACCGAAAAGCTGCTGTCATCCACATCCACTACGGTCAAGCTGATGCCATCGATACAAATCGAGCCGCGCGGGATGACGTATTTCAAGAGAGCCGAGTCGGCTGCGATGCGAAACAGCACCGCATTGGCATGCGGCTGTCGAGATACAATCATACCCGTACCATCCACATGTCCCGATACGATATGGCCCCCGAACCGGTCACCCAGACGCATCGCTCGCTCCAGATTGACGCGCTGTCCCTGCCTAAGCTGGCGCAGGCTCGTTTTGTTCAGTGTTTCCGGCATGACATCTACCGTAAATTGGTGAGTCGAATAAGAGGTGACCGTCAGGCAAATGCCGTTTACGGAGATGCTATCCCCTGTCTTCACTCCCTCGAGCACACGCGCTGCACGGATGACGAGTCGACTTGCCTGTCCGCTTCCCGTCATGGCATCAAGTGTGCCTACTTCTTCCACGAGTCCCGTAAACATGAATGGTGTCACCTCTCTTTATTCGTGCTGCTCCCAGCGCGGGTAGCCGATAAAGCGCACATCTTCTTCACTTACCTGCTTGATGGCTATATCCTTCAGCGTTACCGCTTCATCCATGGTGGCAAATCCCGCTCCGCCAAATGGGGTCGAAGCCTCCTTACCCCCAACCAGCTTCATCGATACGTAACTGATGATTTTTTGGATGGCTTTCGCCTGCAAAAAGGAACCATTGACTCCTGCTCCCCCTTCTACCAAAAGGGAAGTAATGCCGAGCTCCCCCAGCTGCTTCAATACGGCCATCACGGAGAGCGGAGCGTCCAGCGTGATCAGCTTGACGTGTTTGACTTCCGCAAAAGCTTGCCGTCTCTCCTCTGATGCCTCCGGAGTGGTAAATATCCAGGTCGTTGCCAGTGGATCCTGCACGATGCGAGCTGTCAGCGGAGTGCGCAATTGGCTGTCGAGTACGACCCGGACGGGCTGTTTTCCATACAGCTCTCCTGACGATCGGGCTGTCAGCTCAGGGTCATCGGCCAAGACCGTTCCTACCCCTACCAATATGGCATCATTCGTTCTGCGCAGCTCATGAACCTCAGCTCTAGCTGCTTCCCCCGTGATCCAGCGGCTATGTCCAGTGGCCGTCGCGATTTTCCCGTCAAGGGTGCTCGCCGTCTTCACCGTCACAAACGGAAGCTTGGTTTGGATGTAGTGAAAAAAGACTTCATTCAGTTTGGTCGCTTCCTGCGCGCAAACGCCGATCTTCACTTCGACTCCCGCGGAAAGCAGCCTCTCGATTCCCTTTCCCGCTACCAGGGGGTTCGGGTCCAGAACGGCTACCACGACTCGTGAAACGCCTGCTGCGACCACAGCTTCCGCACAAGGAGGCGTTTTCCCGTGATGACTGCAGGGTTCCAGGGTAACGTACATGGTAGCCCCTTTCGCTAGGTCACCCGCCATACGCAGGGCATGCACCTCCGCATGCGGCCCTCCCGCTTTCAGATGTGCCCCCATGCCGACGACCTGACCGTTTTGAACGACCACAGCTCCGACCAGCGGATTGGGACTCGTCTGTCCTCTTACACCTCGCGCCAGCTCCAGCGCCATTTCCATGAAGCGTACGTCTTGTTCCATCACTCTCTCCTATCCCTCCAGATTCCAGCCAACGAAAAAAACCCTAAAACCAATTCGTTTCAGGGGATAGGGAAAGACGCCTGCCTTCAATCGATTTTTCGAAAAACCGAATCAAGACGGCGCTCTTGCATCTTCTCCCATCCGGACTGTACCGTCGGCTCTGGATTTTCACCAGATCAGTCGCTTTCCATGCGTGGTCAGCGAGTCGCGGGCTCGACGCTCTTGCGTCATCACCGCCGGTCGGGAATTACACCCTACCCTGAAGATTGCTTCGTATGAAATTCCTGCTGTGCTACTATTCCCTCCTTTTATCAAATAAAAATGCCCATGAGCATTCGACTCAGGGCATCGAGAAAGAAGCCTATTCTCAACCGTTTTTTTGCAAAAAACAGCTGCAAGGCTATTCCAAATACCTTCTCCCATCCGGACTTTACCGTCGGCCTTGGAATTTCACCAAGTCAGTCGCTGCCCAAATTGCAGACAGCGAGTCGCGGGCTCAGACGTGCGTTCGTCATTACCGCCGGTCGGGAATTGCACCCTACCCTGAAGGCTGGTATTCAGTTAGGTAGAGTATAGCACATTTCTGGACAAAGCCTACACTTTTCTTCTCAAAAATGAGCCAGCAGCTCACGCAAATCACGTATGGTCGTAAACGGTGTAACTCCCTTGCTCTCCATTTCCTGCTGTTTAGCCTGGTAGGCAATGAAGCGGACATCGGCATTCTGCGCCGCTTTGCCATCGATCCAGGAATCCCCGACCATCGTCCACGCACTCATGGACCGTTCGGGATGCTGCCGCAAAATGTAGTGTACCCCTGACGAAGAAGGTTTCAGCTCCGTCATTTGCTCGCGTGCCACGATTTCTGCAAAATAATGGGCAATCCCCGTCTCGTGCAGAGCCTCATGGGCAGCCGCGGAGGCATTGTTCGTGAGAATGTAGAGCTGGCAGCGTTTTTGCAATTCGTCCAGCACCTCCACGGCGTAGTCCTCCAATACAGCCCCGTGCATCCCTTCCTTTTCCACAGCAGTGACCGCTTCCCACATCTGCTGTTCCAGCTCAGGCGTCATGTTCGCAGATTGTCTCCCGATCTCGATCAGCTGTGACGCCGTATGATTTTGCCAATCCAGACCTGGCTCGCAGCATCCATTATCTATCAGCACCTGATAGATAGCATGCTTCATCCGCGGAAAATCAATCGTAGATTTCAACAGCGTATTGTCCATATCAAAAATGATGCCCTTCTCGTAGTGAATAGCCATCGGTTCCTCCTCGTCCATTTCTCAGTCTTTTGTATTCATAGTAACGGGAAAATTGCCATTGGAACACCCTTTTGCTTTTGCTGTATACTTCTTTTATGAGCAGATGACCTGCTCAAATCTTGCGAGGACCGTGATGAGGATATGGTTAAAGCAGTGGATCAAGCCTCCTAAAGCAAAGAAACACGATCATTTTAGGAGGGAACCAAGCATGATTTTCCACCCCATTGACATGGATACCTGGAGCCGAAAGCCTTATTTCGACCATTATCTGCACAGCGTCAGATGCACCTTTAGCATGACTGCCAACATCGATATTACCCGGATGCTCCCCGATCTGAAGAACAGTGGATTCAAGCTGTATCCGGCCTTGATTCACATGCTCACGACGGTTGTAAACCGCCACATGGAGCTTAGGATGGGCTATGATCCGGATGGCAGCGTAGGGTATTGGGAAAGCATGTCTCCCAGCTACACCATTTTCCACGAGGACGACAAGACATTCAGCAGCATCTGGACCGAGCACCACGATGACTTTCCCGTTTTTCACGGTCGCTATTTGGACGATCTCGCTGCGTTCGGCCAGATCAAGCAGTTCACCCCGAAGCCCCATGAACCAGGAAACACGTTTCCCATCTCGTGCCTCCCGTGGGTTAGCTTTACGGGATTCAACTTGAACATCTACGACGAGGGGACCTACCTCTCCCCGATCTTCACCATAGGAAAATACTTCAGGCACTCTGACAGCATCCTGCTGCCTTTAGCGGTGCAAATGCATCACGCCGTGTGCGACGGATACCATGCCAGCTTGCTTGTCCAAGAGATGCAGGCATTAGCTGATGATGCCCCGGCCTGGCTTCCTGCGAAGTAACGTAGCGAATCGATCGTCATACAGCGACAGCCCGGTGCATGAGAGTCATGCCCGGGCTGTCGCTTTGTTTGTCTTCCCATGTTTACGGTTGCTCTGGTGCGTCTGGCACCGTTTGACCCTGCGGCGTCTGCGCTCTCGGAACATCCGGCTTTCCTTCGGGGTTGTTGTACAAATACTGAGGCACATCTCCGACGATGAGCGAGTGCGTGATCGGGATTCTCGTGGTCACAGTCTGCTCGTCGGTAGCGAAAGGGACGACGATGCGCAGGTCTACTTCCACGTAAATGTAGACGGTCGCCAGCACCATGTTGATGCCCGCTTCCTTCAGCTCGGTCTCCAGCTTGGTCTTGACCGACCCGATCGGCATGAACGTAATCGGCAAGTCCGGCCCCAAATTGGCCAGAAAGCTGTTCCCCGTCGCGAGTCCGAGCGGGATCGTACGGTCTACCTTTTCCGCCTCGAATTCCTGCAGCTTGTTTTGAATGCGGGAAGTGGTTTCCCCCACGATCCGCGCATACTCCTTGAAATTAAACTGATACGCCTGAATCTGCCCCTGGTTGTCTTTTTCAATCTTCACGATTTGATTAAAGTCGACGCCTTGTTGGGAAATCCGCTTGGTTACTGCGTCCGTAATTGCTTCCTTGGCCAACTGCTCCGTTTTTTGCGAAGCCAGGATCAAGAGCGTCGGCTCGAGCCGTTTTTCCAGGAAAACCAGCGTTTGTATCGACAGGACCAAAAAAATGACCACCGCGATAAAAAACGCCTTCGTTCGGGAAAGCGGGTTCTTCCAACGCCGACGGGGTCGAAACATCGCCACGCCCGTCACCTCCCAATTGGTACATCCTATGGCCTATGGGAGGAAAAAAGACTATCGTTTCCGCAGATAAAAGCTGCCCAAGCCCAGCAATCCCAGCAGGAATAGCAATTGTGCCAGCGCGACCATCCCGAACAAGCCGGTCCAGGCAGCCAGAGGCGGAGCAGCGACAAATCCGATAAAAAATCCGATTCGGCTAAGCAAGCTCTGGACGCCCATGACTCTGCCGCGAATGTGGTTGTCTGCCTGCTGGAGCAGCGTGCTCTCGTATACTTGTGCCGCTCCCGCAAACAAGCCGGCAACAGCCAGCAAAGCGAGAACGCTCACCCTTGTGGTCCCTGCAAAAGCGAGCATGACGACCAGGGCGAGCAGGAGAAAAGCCCCGAACATCCCCTCTTCCTTCTTCACGCGGAGTCGCCCGGCAACAAAAGACCCTGCCATCCCACCCAGACTCATCATGGACCACATCAACCCATGCAAGGCAGCATCAGCCGACGCGAGCTGTTCGGCCAAAAAGGGCAGCCCGTAGTTATGGGCGGACGTACTGAGCGACTCGAACAAAGCTAGCAGACTGATGACCAGAAGAATCGGCTGCTTCGCCAAATAAAGGAGTGTCTCCCGAAACCCTGCCCCTTCTGATGCATTCACCTTGGCTATGGCAGGCTCTGCTCGTTCCCACCTCATCCGGGTCAGCGCGGCAGCTGACACGAGAAAGCTGGCTGCATCGCAGGCAATCACGAGCGAATACCCAACGTGGCTGGTCAAAAACCCGCCGAGGGCAAAGCCGACGATCCCGACCACCGACTCCAAGCGGACCGTTAATCCGTTGATCCTGACGAGCTCATCTCGTTCAAACATCTGCGGCAAGGAAGATTGAAAGCTGATGTGAAACAGGCTGTACAGCATGCCCTTGAAAAAAGCTGCTGCTACCACCACATACGGATTCGGGAAAAACACGATGGACAAAACGGCCAGTCCCGCTCCGATGTCGCTTGCGATCATTGCCCTGCGTCTGTCCACCCGATCGGCCAGCACACCAGCCGCCAGACTAAACAAGATCCCGCCTGCCTGACGCGCTACGAAGAAAGCCATCAGCCAAAACGCGCTGTGGTCAAAGGTGAAAATGAGCGCACTGCATGCTATCAAATCCATCCGCGATCCTAAGGAAGACAGCGCATGGACATACAAATACGTTTTCATCTGAATCATGATTTATCCAAACCCCCTGATCGTCACAGGCGGTTTTAGATCGCACGCCCCCGTCTATCGGGTGCGCACACTGATTATGGCCGTTGACATGCACATGCCTCCTCGTTTTCGCGCTTTTCAAAAAGAACTGTCGTCGACAAACATGCGGGGGCGCTTCCCCAACTCGTCCTGCGCGGCGCATTGCACCGTATCTTCATCTTATCAGCGAAGGCGCTGGTCCTGAAAGCAAAAAAACGCGAAGCATTTGCCCCGCGTCTTTATAACCGTATCCTCTTATTTTCCCTCAGTGAATTGGATGGAGTCCACGATCTTTTGCAAGCGCTGCTCCAGCGACTTGGTTTTGACCCATTCCGATATCGTGAAGGCGACCATGTATGCATTCTTTCCCTTTTCCAGCAAATAAAACTGTTTCTCAAACCGAATCCCATTGTCTTTTCCCACGAAGACCATCTTGTAGGCCTGAACTCCGGAGAGGGTGACCGCCTTGCTTTCCTTTTCCGTGTAGCCATAGGCCTCCGTATTTTCTTTTATGGATCGCTCTACTTCCTTGCGAGCATCAATGAGCTTGCCTGGAAGAGCAATAATCGTTGCGTACCCTCCGGCAAATTCGTACCCCCTAACGGATGCATCGCTTCGCATTTCCTTCCAATGCTCCGGGATGCTGATCGAGAATTGATAGGCAGGAAGCTTGAGGGTGGCCATCTGGTCCTTGTCGATCAGGTCATCGTCGGTGATTTCGCCCATTGACGGATTCATTGCGCTTTGATCGATCGTTAGCGATTGCTTGATCGTCTGGATCAGCGCCGCAGTCTCCTGTGCGCTTGCCTCCGGATCATAGGCGACTTCTACGTAAACCTTGTAGTCCCCTTTGAAGAAAAAGAAGTCCAGCTCCGGGATCCAGCCTGTGCCATCCGAACTGCTGACTTTCTGCTCTCTGGAAGGAACTCCCGCTATTGTCGAGGAGACAGTTGCGGGATCGATCTTCAAATAGTTTTCATTCACGAGGTCGCGGTACATTTGTTCATGCCGCTTCACCCAGTCATCGAGCGTAAGCCCGTCTTCCTTGGAGGTAATCTTGATTTTCAACCACTGTTTGCCATTCTCGCTGGAGAATTGGGTGAACGACTGATTATAGTTATTTTGCCAATCAGCCGGAACCTTCACCTTCAAGCCGAAATCTTCGTCCTTATACCAACGATAGTCTCCTTCGACGGTGGAAAGGTCCTTGACGGCTGCATCGCCCTTCGGAAAGGACATGGAAAAGCTGTCCAGCAAATCTTTATAGCTGCTGTACTTGGACGGATTGCGGAAATCCGCCTCGTCATGGATGACCAGCGTGACATAGAAGATGCGCGTTCCTTTTTGATAGGCCCTCTCTTCGTTGATAGAGCCGTTATTGCCCTTGGAAATCAGGCGGGCATAGGGTTGCGCCGCATCATTCACATACCCTTTGGACAGCACTGAATATTCCGTAGAATCCACCAAACGGCTCAGCAGGCCCGTACCAGACAAATTCTCCGGCTGATCGTCTGCAATGTAAATGAAGAGTTCATACGCATCCTTGGCATCGCGGAAGCCGACGTAGTCTCCCTGGAAGCTTTGATCATCCATGATCAACCCTGTCGGATACTTCATTTTCCAGCCGTAGTAGCTGTCTCCCACCATCGTCTTTCCGAGGTCGCTATCCAAGGACACGTTGGTCGTGGTGGTTTCTCCTTGCTTCGCTCCCAGGATGCTGACGTCCTTTGTCTTTGCATCGATGACCACCTGCAGGCCCATCACTTGCGTCAAGAGGGTGAGCGGCACCATCGTTTTTCCGTTTTTCAGCTCGGGCGAAGCGGTCAGAGTCACCTCGTTGCCATTGATCCAAGCCAGCTTGCTGCCCGTTTTCAATTTGATGACCTTCCCATTGTAAATGAGCTCGATCATCTGACTTTGGCTGTCGTATTGCAAGCCCGCTCCAAACGCAGCTGTCAGAAGACTGAGCGGAATCATCGTCGTATTCTGCGACAAGTAAGGCTGCTCGATCGCCATGTCTTGCCCGTTCACTTTTGCCTGCGCTGCATTCAATCTGAGTTTGACTTCCACTCTCTGGGGAGTCTGCTCAGCCGCCAGCACCGATTGATTTGTCCAAAGCGCTGCCGACAGCACAGCCGTTACGCAAAGCACTTGCCATTTCTTGTGAGCCATCCCGTTCTTCCCCCATCCGTTGTCTCTCTTTATGGTTGTTTACCAAAAGTGACTTTGCGCTTGATCAGATCCCCGCCAGACTGTACCACGACCTCCACCGTTTGTCCCGGCAAATAACGCTTCAGCAGCTCATTGAACTCGACGAGCGTCGTGCAGGATGCCTGATTCACCGAGTAAATGACATCTCCTGCCCGAAAGCCCGCCTGCTCTGCTGGCGATCCGGGTTCTACCCGCGTGATGCGCAGCGGTTCTTTGGTGGGCAATCCGACCACGGCCGCCCAGCTTTCCTCGAGCTCTGCTCCCCAATACGGCCGGTTTACTTTTCCGTACGTGAAAAAATGGTTCATGACGTATTGCGCCGTATCTGCTGGAATAGCAAAGCTCAGATTATCGATCCCGACTGAGACGAATTTCAAAGAGTTGACTCCGACTACCTCACCCCTGAGATTGACCAGGGGCCCCCCGCTGTTCCCAGGGTTGATCGAAGCATCCGTCTGAATCAGTCGATAAGTTGAGCTGACCGATCGATTGACGCCACTGATGATCCCGGCTGATGCCGAATTTCGCAAGGATACGGAAATAGGGGTTCCGATCGCAACGACTGTCTCTCCGACTTTAATCGAATAGTTCGTCGCAAATTTGGCAGGTGTAAGTCCAGTAGCCGCGATCTTCACCAATGCCAAGTCGCTCTCCTCGTCCATATTGGTGACTGTCCCTGCGTACTGCTTGCCATCCACAGTGATGACCGTCAGATTGTCCATCTCTTTTACGACGTGGGCATTCGTCAAAATCCAGCCATCCGCTTTGACGACAATCCCCGTTCCGTGGGCCAGATTAAACCGATTCTCCCTCGCAGATCCTCTCAGCTCCGGCTTCCCTACAATGGCGACGACGCTTGGGGAAACACGCGCGATGACACCGGGAATATCCGTCATGGCTGCCGCAGGCGTCTTGGTCGTCGCAGCAGCTGGCGCCGTACCCGCTGCGTATGTCCCGGGAGTCGCGGCATGCACGGTCAGCAGCACCAACAGGCTGCAAGCGAGCAGGCTACCTTTTCTCTTCATCTCCTGATCCTCCATCTTTCTCATTTCTAGAAAACGCATGAGACCTGATATTCATACCAAAAGGGCCGCTCTTCAGATAGAGGCGACCTATCTCTCCTGAAAAAACGCATTCGTCCTGTTGCAGACGTCCTCACCGTTCCTCTCAGCGTGTCATATCTTGATCGAAGGAAGCGCGTCTGCGTTGAACAAGATTACTACTTTGGGAGGATGCCCATGATTCACGCCCTATTGGAAAAGGCTTTTCGTTCCTTGACTTGTCCGACCGCTGCGGAGCTAAGACAGGCCCTGGAGTCCCTGCCGATCGGCTTGGAATCCATCGCGCCTTACATTCCCGAACCGACGAACCTTCCTTATGGACGAAAAGTCTTGCTCGCCACGGAGCATGTCGAAATCGTACTCATCTTGCTGCCTCCCGCTGAGGAATCAGCTCCCCATAACCATGGTGAATCATTCGGATGGGAATGGATCCTTTCCGGCGATCTCACCAACATCATCTATTCATTGGCAGAAGACGGACACGAGGTGCTTCCAGAGAAAATGGTTACGGTCGGGGCAGGCGAATTCTGTTATGTCGCTCCCAAAGAGATCCACGCCATCCGTAATCAGGGTGAAACCCCCGTCGTCTCCCTCAATGCCTATACACCACCACTGAATAAATGCAAGAAATATGAAAAAACAGGTAATGCTATAATTTAACATATGTACCTGTTTTTCCTTCCATGACTATAGAAAACTCCCCTCCGCCAGGCAGCAAGCATCCGGATCGATGCGTGCTTGCACGTTGCCCAGCAGAGGGGAGTCTGTCTATTTTTCTATTTCTTTTTCACCGTGATCGTCCAAGAAGCATCATCGAGCTGCTCATAATTCATTATGGAGTGCCCGGATTCCGCTGCCCAGCGCGGAATGCTCTCTGTCGCCTGCGTGCAGTCAAATTCAATCACCAGTTCATCACCGCTGGGCAATGTCTCCATCTTTTCTTTCGCCTCGATCAGCGGGAAGGGACATACCATGCCCAGCACAGCCAGTTTGTGTTGCATCTACCTTTCCTCCTAAGCCGTTGTCATGCTTGCGCTATGTTGTTTCTTCGCTTGAATACGGGGGCGAACATACACGAAATACGAAGCCGTCCACGTACCCAAAATGATAAAGATCAAGGAAACCCAGCCCTGCCACGTCATCATCGCTGTCATGACCAGACCGTTCCCAATCGAGCATCCGCCAGCCAGGCTTGCACCGAATCCCATCAGGATCCCGCCGGAAAAACTGGAAACCGTCGTCTTTGCGTCTGGAGCACGGAAGCGGAACTCCCTGCTCGCCTTGGCCACAAGAAATGAACCAACCAGGATACCCAGAACGAGGAATACTCCCCAGTTCACGTATTTCTCACTGTTTCCTGTGACCAGATACTGCAAGATGTTTGCAGATGGCGTCGTGATTCCGAGCCCGGACATGCGACCGGTCGCTTCGCTCAACGGCCAAGCCAGCATAGCGATCAAGCCTACGAGAATCGCTGTCACGAATGGATGCCAGCGCTTTTCAAACAACAGGTGAGACAGTCCGCTGCGCTTTGCTCGCAAAGCAGGGATAGCCACTTTCGGCTTGCGCAGCTGTTTGACAACCAACAATACCGTGATGGCTGCCAGGATCAGAACAAACGGCCAAACCGACAGGCCAAAGGTCGCCGGGATGGAATTGGTCGGCAAGGTGTAGACTTTGAAAGCGTCATTCAATGGAACCAGCACACCGCTTTTCATGACAGCACTCATCAGCATGTACCCGAACAAGGCGATCCAGCTGCCAATCAAGCCTTCCCCTGCGCGATACCAGGTACCTGTCGCACATCCACCCGCGAGGACAATCCCTATCCCAAAAACAAAGGACCCGACGATCGTGCCCAGCCAAGCAAACCCGCCTGCCTTGAACTCAATCAATCCCAACTGGATAAGTGCGAATACGCCTATACTTTGAATGGCTATCGCTATCAGCAAAGCGTAAAACATCCGATAATCCTTCGTTAAAAACATATCCCGGAAGCCGCCCGTCAAGCAAAAGCGACCTCGTTGCATGACAAAACCGAGCAATGCTCCGCACAACAAACCCGTAAAAATCATTTGTCCCAACTTTTTTGCCCTCCACCCGTATAATTCCAAGTAAACTTATGAAGATTAACGTTTTTCATTTTAGCACAAAACAAAGCGGAGTCAACTCTTAAATCCGACAGCTCGACCCCGCTTTTCGGGTGAGAACAGCAAACAAAACAAAGCACATCCCTGATGTAGATGGGATGTGCTTTGCGGAAGAACCAGTCATTCCTGTTTGATTACAGGTTTTCTGTTATTTCGGAGAGTTCATCAGCAGAGCTGGCTACCTGCGCCACGGCCTGGTTCATATCCTCCATGACTCTGAAGAACTTTTCCAATTCCTTTTGAATTTGCATGCTCTGCTCTTTGCCATCCATCACGGAACTCATGATGCCCTCGAAAAAGGCATTCGTTTCGTTCGTCATCGACGTACTGGATGCTACAAGCGCCTGGATTTCTGTGAACACCATAGACAAAACGCCTGTCTGCTGGTTGGTCTTCTCGATCAATTCCCGTACTCCAAAAACCGATTGCTTCGTTTGTTCCGCCAATTTGCGCACTTCATCAGCGACCACGGCGAAGCCCCGTCCTTGTTCGCCTGCACGGGCAGCCTCGATCGCTGCATTGAGCGCGAGCAGGTTTGTCTGTTCCGCAATCGCCGTAACGACATTGACAATGCCGCGGATTTTTTCCGAGTTTTCCTCGAGCGTATTCATTTCCTCGGAGATCTGCTTGGCGCTTTCCGCAATCAGCTGCATTTGCTCCTGCTGCTTCTCCAGCTTCTCCTTCCCTTCCTGGGAAAGCTGATGGGCCTTGTTGGAGTAATTCGATCCATTTTCCGCCAGGCGCAACACCTCTCGTGACTGCTCCGTCAGCTGCTCTACGGATGCGCTGTTTTCTTCGGAGACGGCTGCCAGCTCATGAGCAGAATTCGCGAGTACCGCCCTCAGCTCGTCTTTTTTATCCTGCTCGAGTTGGCGTACACGCTCGTGCTCCTTCTCGTATTCTTCCAATACGATCTGCTGCTCCAGGCTGAGAATCTTGGTCACTGCAGATAAGGCCTGGACAAACTCCTGCTTGTCCGCAATGTGCTGATGCAAGAGCTCCATGATGGACAGCTGCAGATTCTGAAACGCGCACATGTACCATTTCGGCGCAAGTCCGATCCGCATGTGCATGACGGCGATTCGGCTGCGCTGCTCGTAGTATTCGCTGTCGATCTTTCCGCTGAACATCTCTTGGATGTGTCTGGTCAGCGTTTGCTTGAGCCGTTCGATACTGCTGTGCTTCTCGATGATGCTCATGAGCAGATGCTCATTTTCTATATTTTCGTAAAAAAACCCAACTATTTTGTCAATATTCCGAATGATGAGCGGCTGAAGGGCCTTCGCGACAGCCAAATCTTGCTCGGTCAAATGAATCAGGGACATTTGCTTGGCCAGTTGAGACCCCGACTCGATATGCACTTCTCCCTTTTCTTTAATATCCCGAAAAAACGATTCCTTCTTCGCTTTTCCTTTGAAACCAAACAGGCTGGAGATCGGGCTTGTACTCATTGGGTGGGCTCCTTTTTCAGTGGTACTCTGCATATTCTCATTGTACTATACTATAATTTTTTCCAACTGGGTATATCCTTTGGATTATATCTATATACCCACTGTGGTCGAAATATAAACCACGACTATCTCCTACCTCCACCTACAAAAAAGGACTCTCTCCTGAGCAAAGCAACCGGAGAGGTCCTCTTCTTTCGGGCTATCTTTGCGCCTTTTTCACCTGGGCGCTCTGCAGCTTCCAGCCATCATTCACCCATTTCCACAGCGATTCCACGTACGCGATCGTATCCGCGTTGGCTACCCCGCTCACACGCTGCTCTCCTCTCAGCTCGCATGTTCCGTCAGCCGCTTCGACCGGCTTTAGAACACTGAACGTATTGGGCAGCACCTCTACCGGCTGCACCAGCTTGCCATTCTTGTAGACGCCGTTTTCCTCGTAGATGTCTTTGCGGTCACTCAAATCGAGCACCGTCGTCTGATTCGTCTCCTTGATCGTCAACGGCACTTTATAGCCGTCCTGATAGGAGCCGGAAATGGTCAGCGGCTGTGGAACGGGCAATACGGCCGGGTTGTTGTCCTTGTCGCTGAACAGATAAAAATCAGAGGTGCCTGCACTACCGCCTGTCGGCGCTTGTACGAGGATTTGCTTGGTCTTGTTTCCGACGAAATCGCAAAACGACATCTCAGGTTGATAGCCGCCGTAGGTCGTCTGAAAGAATGACACCTTTTTCGCGACAGGATCCTGTACCATCAGCTTGAGCTGCTCATAGTACGGACTGTCGGGAGCAAACCGCTTGCCCAGCAGCGTGATGATATCAGCTCTCGCATCACCCGTCACATCCTGCCGCGCAATCTTCAGCTCCTCATAGACGGCCGGGGCAGGTGCGATCTGACTGGCTTCCGGTGTGGGAACAGCCATTCCTGCTCCACTCGTCTCGATCCCCCAAATCATGCTGCACACGATCCCGATCCACTTGCCAGCCCACATGCGTGATTCCACCTTTCGACTTTTGCTGGTAATCCTAGTATGTAGTCAAAGAACTTCAATCTATGCTTCTCCGTAAACCAAAAAGCGGTTGAGAGGAAGACCTTCGCCAGGTGGGTCCCATGAAAAAGCTCCGCAGAGCATAGCGCCCGGCGAAGCTTTGACTGGTTATCCTATCTCACCTTTTCCACATTCACACGGCCGGAGAAAAACGTTGCACCGCCGCCCATATCGGCAATGCGGTCTGGTGTGAGTGCATTCACATGATGCTTGGAGCCTGGTGTATCCGCCCAGAGGCCCTGGCTCACCACGACTCCTGCCAGCACAGTCTCGCCGACGGATGCGATCAGCTCACACTCGCCTCTATCATTCCACACACGCACCTTATCCCCCTCCGCAATGCCTGAAGCCTCCGCGTCAGCCGTATTCATGAACAGCCGCGGGAACTTTTCCAGCTTCACGTGCTTGGCATTGTTCGAAAAGGTCGAGTTGAGGAAATTGTGGTTCGGCCCAGGTACGTACAAATACGGAAGTTCACTTTCGACAGGGAGCGGCGTGTAGGTCGGCAGGGGCGGGTAGCCCTGCGCCTCCAGCTGTTTCGAGTACAGCTCGATTTTACCGCTCGGTGTCGGCAGCTTCTCTATGAACCGGGGAGTGACCGCTGCTTTTCGGTAATTCTTGTCTAGCAGATCCTCGTACGTAATGGAGCCGAGGAATGGATTGGCCGGGAAGTCCAGCGCCTGGCGAATCAACTCCTCCTCGGTATCGTGAAACATCTGATCTTTATAGCCCATCCCCTTGGCTAACAGCCGGAATACGTCCACGTTGGACTTGCTTTCGCCGTACGGGGCGATCACCGGCTTCTGCAGCTGCATGTAATGATGCCAGTAAGAGGTGTAGAAATCCGTATTTTCAAACGCCGAGGTGGATGGAAGCACGATATCGGCGTATGCTGCCGTTTCCGTCAAGAACAGATCGTGTACAACCAAAAACAAATCCTCCCGAGCAAGCCCTTCTTTGACTTTGTTCCCTTCCGGGGCTACAAGCGCAGGGTTGCAGCCGTACACAAACATCGACCGGATCGGCGGATCAAGCGTTAGCAATGCGCTGCCGATGACATTCATGTTGATCCGACGCGTCTCTTTGTTGACCAAAACATCGGGGCGCTGCAGCGTCTGCTTGTTGTGCTCGAGAAAGCCTTTGTTTCCTTTCATGGCTCCGCCCCCTTGGACGAGCCACTGTCCGGTCAAGGCTGGCAAACAGGCGATAGTCCTGACGCACATGCCACCATTGTCATGATGCTGCAATCCATTGCCGATCCGCACCAGCGACGGAGACGTCTGGCCGTACAGGCGAGCCAGCCTATATATGTCGTCTACAGGTACACCGGTAATTGCGGAGACGGTAGCCGGATCGTACTGCCGCACGTGGTCGCGCAATTCCTCGTGACCCACGGTGTACTTCTCCATGAAAACCGTGTCTACCATGTTTTCCGCAAAAAGAATGTGCATGATCCCCAGTGCCAAGGCTGCATCGGTCCCCGGCAATACGGGAATAAACCAGTCTGCCCAGCGCCCCGTCTGGTTTTTATGAACATCAATGACGACAATTTGGGCGCCGTTCTTGCGCGCTTTTTCTGCCAGCATGACCTGGTGCATGTTGGTGCTGACGGCATTGATTCCCCACATGATGAACAGCTTCGTATGCACGGTTTCTTCCGGATCGGTTCCGTAATTGGCCCCCATCGTATAATTGTAGCCTACGCCACCGGCAGAATTGCAGATCGCCCGATCCAATCGACTGGCCCCGAGACGATGAAAAAATCGCATGTCCATGGTTTCGGCGTTCAGCCTTCCCATATTTCCGTAGAAGCTGTACGGCAAAATGCTCTCGGGTCCGGATTCCGCAATGAGCTGTTTCCATCGGGAGGTGATCGTCTCGATCGCTTCCTCCCAGGTGATTGGCTCAAACTTCCCTTCACCCTTTGCACCGGTTCTCCTGAGCGGCGTGGTGAGCCGTTTCGAATCATAGATTCGCTCGGCCATGTTGCGCACTTTGTTGCAGATGCTTCCCTGGGTCACCGGATGATTCGGATCCCCCTCCACTTTGATGATTTTCCCGTCTTTTTTGTGAACGAGCAGCCCGCACTGATCGGGACAATCCAAAGAGCATACCGATGGAAATACTCCGTTTTCTTGATCTACGTATGATTGCATGGCTCTACTCCGCACTCCTCTCCATGTCGAATGGTTCGCTCCCCTATACGCGCTTTCCTTTTTACAGGTTCTTCTCCTCTCATTCCACCACGAAGAAAAAAAAGAAGCAACTAGAAAACTTGGCTACGCTAAGCTTTTTGGCGGAGCCTTAGCTGCACTTGTACTGGATAGGAATCATATAAATTCCTATCTGTAGAAAAAGCTCACTCCGATAGGCCGGGCGGCACATCGAAGAGAGCTTCGCGAATGTTTTGCCATTCTTCGTTATTGATCGATGGCGGTGCGCCTCGGCAATCCATCCAAGGCCCCCGGATTCATCAGGCTGGAGGTATCGCCCAACGCTTCGCCTAAAAACCGCTGTTTGATCAGGCGCCGCATAATCTTTTGCGTGCGTGTTTTCGGCAAGTCCAAAACGATATGGACTTCCGCCGGTTCGTACGGCTTGCCGAGCGTGTTTGTCACATGCCGCCGAAGCTCATTTGCCTCCAGCGCAGCACCCGGCGTCATCACGATGAACAAGACGATTTCTTCGCCTTTGACAGCATGGGGGACACCGATCGCTGCCGCCTCCAAAACACCCGGAAATTGGATAACCACATCCTCCAGCTCACCCGGCCCCGTTCTCCTACCCGACACCTTGATGACATCGTCCGCCCTGCCCTGATGAAACCAGTGGCCTTCTTCGTCCTTGGTGACCATATCTCCCTGCCACCACATATGCTCTCCAAGCGGAAAATATGTGTCGAGATAACGCTGGCGATTTCGCCAAAAGCCTCGGGTCTGTGCGGGCTGCGGCACGGTAAAGATCAGGTAGCCCGAATTCCCGGCGGGTACCGGGTTGCCCGCTTCGTCCACGACTTTCGCTCCCACAGCTGGGGTCGCTCCAAGGCATGTCGCCTTTTGCGGTGTGATGCATGTCGAGGAGAGAATCTCAGCGAACACCTCTGTTCCGCCGCTGCCATTGATGATGGGTGCCCTTCCATTGGTCCAGGACAAATACCACGACCAGGTTTCCTCGTCTATCGGCTCTCCTGTATGTCCCAATATGCGCAGTGTGGAGAGGTCTGCTTGTTCACGGAAAGGCTCTGCGTACGTCTTTAGCATCCGCAAGGCCGTCGCCGGAGCGCCGAATACGGTTACTTTGTACTTCTCGATGATCTGGTACAGGCGCCCTGGATGAGGGTGCATCGGACTGCCTTCATAAATCAAAAAGGGCGCCGCGACACTGTGCGCGGAGAACAGGGGGAGCTGACCCATCATCCAACCAAAATCGGTGACCATGGTAAAAATATCGTCGGGATGCGTGTCGTAGATAAACATTCCCACCTCTGCCGTCTTCACGGCAATTCCGCCATGGACATGAACGATGCCTTTGGGGCTTCCTGTGGTCCCCGAGGAATAGCTGACCATGCATGGTTCTTCCGCGTCTGTTTCCACTGTGGCGTATCGGTCAGATGCTGCATCCATGAGCTCGCCCCAGTGCCAGTCTCGTCCGGGCACCAGCAATGCCTTTTCACCCAGACGCTCGGCGATCAGCACACTCTGCACTGTCGGCGACGTCTCCAGCGCCTTGTCCAGCACATGCTTGAGCAGCACCTGCTGGCCTCCGCGATAAAATCCGTCTGCGGTTACTACCAGCTTGGCCTCGACATCACGAAGCCTCACTGCCACGGCTTCCGGCCCGAAACCCGAAAAGAGCGGCACCGCGATTGCTCCCGCCTTGTAGATTCCATACAGTGCGATGACTGTTTCCGGTATCATGGGCATATAAATCGCGACTCGATCTCCACGCTCCACACCCAATGTGCCGAGCGCGTTTGCGAACCGGTTTACCTCCTGGCGCAGCTCGTAAAAGCTATACCTTCGCTCCTCTTCCGACTCTCCTTCCCAGAGCAAGGCAGGACGGCCAGCAGTAGCTTCGTTTTCCGCCCACTTGTCCAGAAAGTTATGCACGAGATTAATTTTGCCATCCACAAACCACTCTGGCCACGGCAGGCCTTTGGAGCTGTCCAACACGCTGCGGTACGGCTTGGCAAACTCGATTCCAGCAAAGCGGATAAACGCATTCCAAAACCAGCTCACATCTTCCTCGGACCTTTTGATCAGTGTGTCGTAATCGGATATCTGCTCCTGCTTCATAAAACGGGCGAGATTGCTTGACTCGACCTGTTCCTGCGACGGCTCCCATACGACTTTGCGTGTACGCATCATCCAATTCCCCTCCACACGATTCGGAATTATTTGAAAGCGCTTCCTCCTATTATTTTCATCTGCGCGTTCCACCTCTGTCAATAGCGAAAGGACAACGGTTCTCTCCCCACGCAGACACCCCTTTTCGTGATATGAAAAACGTCTAGATGAAATCTGGAAAGTGAGGAACACTATCCCATGGAAAGAGCCAGCCTCGGCGACATGCCCTGTGTTTCGCGTTTTTAAAAATGGCAATACCCTTTATCCATCCGATGAGCTACAACGAGTCACTCATCCAGGCAAATAGACGGGCTGTTGGTCATACGTATGAGGGAGAGCTGTGAAGGAGGCGATCTCGAATATGGTTACGCCAAAGGATAAGCCGGCAGCACCGGAACCACCCAGCAGGCAGGCCCTGCGGGAAGCCTACGAGCTGATTCTCACTCACATCTGGCCGCGCATGAATTCCAACCATACCACCTGCAGGAGAATTGATGATGAAAATTCGGTTGATACAAAACGGATTGATTAGCGAGATTGACGACGTGGAGGATACCGTCCAGCCGCCGGTCAACGGCTTCTACTGGATCGATGCTTCTCCATTTGATCTGGATGTTCTGCAGCCTCTCTTTGGCTTACATCATCTGGCCGTAGAGGACTGTATCGACGAGGAAGAGCAGCGGCCCAAGCTCCAGATTTACGGAGACCACTACTTTCTCGTCATCAACGGGATCGCCTTTCATAATCAAGACATCTTTTTGCGCGAGATCAATGTGTTCATCGGCAGCAAGACGATTATTACGGTCACGAAGCAGGAAGCTCCCGAATTCACGGCTATGCAGCCCATCATCCGAGAGAAAGAGGTAAATCGTCCAGATGAATTTCTCTATTATCTGGTCGATCAGGTTGTCGATCGGTATTTCGACGTGATTGAGAAAATCGAAGACTTGATTGAGGATCTGGAGACACAAATCTTGATGAATACCCGGAAAGCCCATTTGGATCAGATCATTGGGCTGCGCAGTGAAATTCTATATGCCCGCAAGATGCTATTGCCGCAGCGGGACCTGATAGACGCTCTGCATAAAAAAGAACTTCCGCTCCTTCAACCAGCCATGCGGAAGTACTTTGGGGACATTGTGGAGGATGCTGCGAAAGTCGTGGAAAGCTTCGAGACGTTCCGCGAGCTGATCGGGAACTTGCGCGAAGCCTATCAGTCCGCCCTCGCCGGACGAGCCAATGATATCATGCGCGTCTTTACCGCCTTGACGACGATATTCATGCCGCTGACCATCGTGACTGGCATTTACGGCATGAACTTTGACTACATGCCAGAGCTGAGACAGCCTTATGGCTACTTTGTCGTGCTCGGTGTCATGGCTGGAATCGGACTGACGATGTACGTCGTTTTCAAAAAGAAGGAATGGCTGTAGCTTGTCCAAGACAATCCCTAGACAAGCTCATCACATGCCACAATCATGACGGTCAGTTTTTTGGATAGATCGCATTCATAAGGCTGGGATAATTCCTGCCCATTTTCGTCCAGTAGAATCCGTATGATAGGTCGGCTTGGCATGCCTTTGTTGGAATCCACGATGACTCCTGTCTCTCCCGTATTCAATTTGACGCTCAGTCCGAGGGGATAGAGAGCGATGGTGTCGCGCAGGGCTTCTACGTACTTTTGATCAAACAGCTTGCCGGATCCCGAAAACAGAATTTCCATCGCTTCATGCGGGAGCATACCCGGTCGATACACACGGTGAGAGGTGAGTGCATCAAAGACGTCCGTGACCGCCATCAACCGTCCGAACGGGTGAATTTCATCTTTTTTCAGCTTGCGTGGATAGCCGGAGCCGTCCCACCGCTCGTGGTGCTGAAATGCGCAATGTGCGGCGAGCAACGGAATGTCTTCTTGGCGCCGCAGCATCTCAAATCCGAATTCTGTATGCTTTTTCATCAATTCAAATTCTTCATTTGTAAGAGAACCCGGCTTTTTCAAAATTTCGTCCGGAACGTGTATTTTTCCTATGTCATGCAGCATGCCGCCAATGCTGATTTCCAGCACTTCTTTTTCCGAACACTCCGTTTTCAAGGCCAACGCCGTACTGTACAGCGCGACGTTGAAAGAGTGTGTAAATATGTAATTGTCAAAAGCGCATGCATCGGCAAGTAAGTTCATGGCAGAACGAGAGGCATTCAATTCATCCGCTACAGCTGTCATTATGAGGCGCAATTCGCGTCCAAAAGCTTTGTCTGCAAAAATCTGCTGCCATTTTTGTGGAAAGTCATGTACCGTCCGAAACGTCTCGTGAATCATTGACATCGCAGCTCTACGGGTAGAGTCCGAGATGACGGTCTCAACCAGAATGTCGTCTGTACGCTTATCCTGAATGTAAAGACTTGAGATGTTCTTGCCTTTGAGTCGATCTAGCATTCGCTGGGTAAGCTCCACGCCTGCCCCAACGAGAACCGTTCCATTTTCCGAATAGATGGAACGTGCCAGCGTGTCACCCGGCCGGCATTTTTGAATGGATTTCAGTCTCATTTCCAACATTCGCCTTTCTTCAGGGTACCCTTATTATAGCGTGATTCGACTGGATTCTACATGCTTATTTTTTGTTCGCGAAAAACCAAAAAACGCCCTCGTCACATCGACAAAGGCGTCTATTCCCTTTCCCTGCCTTTTTCTATGGAGCTACAGCATCTTGATGACGGCTTCCCGTCCGATCATGCCAGCTGTAATTCCCTTTTCTTCTGCAGTCGTCGTTACAGATTCGAGAGGTGCATCAAGCAGCTCCTGGATGGTCTTGACCCCCACTGCCCTCCCTGCCAGGATCTGGCGGCTGGCAAGCTTTTCGTTCAAGAGCCCTACATCCAGTGCTCCGCACATGATATATCCATGATCCGTGGTAACGGCGAGCAATGTTGTTTTTGGCAGTCGAACAGTGACAGCGATCGCCGTCCCCTCTGGAAAATGAACAGGCACTACCTCGACCATTGCGCAACCCTCCTTTTTCTTTCCTGCCTCGTAGCGTTACCATCCTATGACAGGAGCAAGAAATGTGTGTTTGCGTACGGTCAGTGCGTCAAAGTCGAAGGCGAAAGAGAAGGCGCGCTTTCATCCTCCATGGCCACTTTGCGCTTCATGACCTCGATCATGTACGTCGCCAGCATATGAAATAGCTCTTCTTCGTCCATCTCGTCTATCAGATCGAGCAAGTCTTCCCGGGACTGTTCATCCAAAATGCCCACTACAACAGCCGTGATGTCCTCTTCGGCACCGTTGAAATGCCCTTTGTACATCTCATACACTTCGTCGATAAACCGCATGGTTCGATCCCTCCTCCTTTCTGTGAAAAACGTCCCCTCTCATTGGGGGGATTGAAGCATCTCTCGACGTTTTCCATAAAACGTGGATGTGACCGCTTTTGTTAGCATGCCCCCATTTTGACAGTTAGGAGCATCTTTTTCCTCAGGGGAGAATCACCCGCTCCCACCTCGGGAGAAAGGACTGCTGAACAAAGGTTTGATTCATCACCGTCTTGGCTACGACCTCCCGAAGCATTTGAGGGAGAAAAAACTCGATTTGGGTTCCTTGCAGCAGGTCGGGAAATAGCCGATTGTACATGAACATATCGACTGTCCCCACACGGTACTCCTGTTCCAGGATCAAGGGCTGGTCATTGACCTCGATCTGCACAATGCGAGGATGCTCCCCTCCGACGTAGCGGATATGCAGCCCATCTACGCCCATCCACCCCTCCACTTTCCCGCGAAAGCCGCAGCCGCGCAGCTCGCGATGAATCGTCTCGGGCTGGATCGCCTGTTCGAGGACGCGTGTCAGCTGTGAGCCTGTCAACGTTACGGCACAGGCATTGATCGGGTGCGGCAGACTTTGGAGCAGGTCAGAAAAAGACACACTTCCCTGAAGCAAGTCAGACAGAAGCAGCCCGCCGTTTGCCAATCCGATCTCTGCACCGGTCCACGTACGAATGCTGGCAGCCAGAAAGGAGCCAAACGGTGTCTCCTCCATCCACGAAGCCTGCAGGTCGTGCTCCAGCATGGCCACTGGGCGCTTCAGGATTTGCTCCGCCTCCTCCTCCTGCTGCAGCAAAAATGCCGCCAACTCCTCGTCGGGCATAAAATCAGCACTGGGATAGAGCTCCGCACTCGCCTCTGTCACCTGCTTGACGGTACGGTCCCACACCAGTCGAACATGGCCGACATGCTGTCCGAATTTCCCAGTCTGGGCAATCAGCGTGTTGCCGACTCTCTCGCCTTGCATCAACGTGTGGTGCGTGTGAGCGCCCAGGATGACATCCAATCCCTCAACCTCCGCTGCCAGGCGACGGTCTGCCTGATAGCCCAGGTGTGACAGGAGAACAAAAACATCTGCCTGATCTCTCAATGCGGCGAGCTGCTCCCGAAGAATCGGAATCGGATCCCGGATGTCCCAGCCCATGCTGCTGTAAGAGGGAGTGAAAGGAATCGTCACGCCCAAGAGCGCTACCCGCAAATCAGGCCATTGATGGATGGCATACGGCACCGCCCACTCTGGTGTCGCGTTTCGCTGCGGGTCGAGAAGATTCCCCAGGATCACAGTAAAATCAGCATTCTCGTACATGGCAGAGAGCTTTTCTTTTGGAAGCGTGATGCCTTCGTTATTTCCTATCGTCGCGTAGTCGTAGCCGGAGCGGTTCATGACACCTACATTCACTTTTCCCAGGCTCGCTTCGGATTTGGTGTCCATTCGGTCCATATGGTCTCCGATATCTACCGTGAGCACATGCTCCCCCTGCTTCTGCCATTGGTCCCTTCGCGTGCGAAAACAGGTCGCGATCCGCGGCATGGTAGCAAAGTGGCTGTGCAAATCATTGGTGTGCAGCAAGTGCAAGGTACAGGTGTCTGCCAACGCTTTCCCCTCCCTCTCTATGCGAGCTTATCCGAGGATCGATTCCCCTATCATTTGTACGGCAATGCCCAAGATCAAGAGGCGCAGGATGAGCACGATCGTGCGCCCCTTCATTTTGCTGGCTGCAATCGCCCCCAGCTTTCCTCCCGCCCACGCTCCCGGCGCAAGCATGGCAGCATACAGCCAGTCGATATTGCCATGCAGCACATTCGTAACCGAGCCAATCACGGCAGAGAAGAAGATGACGAGCATCGAAGTCGCTGTCGCGATGTGAGGAGGAAAGCGAAACAGAATCATCATCGCGGGCACCATCAGCACCCCGCCGCCTACGCCGAACAGGGATGAGGTAATCCCTACGAAAAAAGCGATCAGAATGGCGCTCCATCTGCTGAAGCCATACTCGTACTCATTGCCTTCATGGTCGACGAAGCGCCGTTTGACCTGCCATTCGATATTGCGCGGCTTGAGTTTGTCTTTGACCATCATCAGTACGAACATGAGCAGCTGAAACAAGCCAAACAACAGCGTAAATCCGCCTAATGGTAGTAATTTATTTAGGTAGACGCCCACAATAGCACCTGGTGCGCTGCCGACAAAAAAGAGCATGGCGCTCTGCACGTCCACCTTTTTTTGCTTCAAGTAGGAAATGGAAGAGGACAATGCCGTCACGGCGATGACGAGCAGCGATGTCGCCGCAGCCACCTGGGGAGTCATCGAGCCAGGCAAATAGGCATTTGCAAAAAACAAGAGCGCAGGAACAAAAAAGATTCCTCCACCCAGACCCGCAATACTTCCGACGACGCCAGCCGCCACTCCAATGCATACGAACAAGACTGCCATTGCTGCAAGCATGTGAACCCTTCTTTCTTGAACAAACCATTATCGCTGCTTCTCCAATAGGGCTAGCCCCAGATTTGGGCGCAATGCTTCCCGGTGTTAAAACAGCTCCATCTGGCGGGGATTCAGCCCGCTGGGACGCACACCCAGCATGTCCGCAAATTGCTTCGCGTTGTGAGCTGCGTCGCCCCCAGAGTTATTGTTGAACAAAATGCACACTTCATCCGCATCATCTGCGATCTGCTGGATGCGCGGAACCCACTGTGCCAGCTCTTCCTCGGAATAGCGGTACAAATAGCGCACATCCCGCCAGTTCTGACCTTCCCCCGGATCTCTCCAGCCGGCATGATTCCGTCCATGAAAGCGGACCAATGCCAGAGCAGGATGAGTGACGTCGACCACGATCGGTACCGAGCCGTTCCCCACCTGCGGCTCATCGCATAGGACATGCGTCGCTTCGATCGAACGCAAAAAGTCCAGTGTCCGATCCCGAAACTGTGCACTGAACCAGCTTCGTTGCCGGAACTCTACCGCGAATGGGTAAGCAGCGAGAGCTTGGCGGCACGCCTTCACATACTGGACATTCTCCCTGGTGCAATCAAACCAGGGCGGGAATTGAAACAGCAGTGCCTTGAGCTTGCCTGCCGCAACGAGCGGCTCGATGCTTTCCTCAAACTGACGAAACAGCTCCCGCCTGTCGACAGGTGCTGCCCCTCGTTGATGTCCGGTCATGGCCTGAAACGGTTTGACGATAAAACCAAAACGATCCGGCGTTTCCCGGACCCAAGTCTCATAATTTCGTTGTGGTAAAATGGCATAGAAGGAGCTGTCCACTTCGACGATGGGAAAATGGCTTGCGTAGACCGAGAGCTTGTCGCGGTTCTTTACCCCTTGCAGGTACAGATCATGATGATCGCCCCAGCCGCAGACTCCAATTTGTATGGTACTCATTGCCTTTGAAACCCCCAGGTCCAAAGATTTCAATCCAAAAAGGGGAGGTCCCCATGACACCCAATTGGTTAGGCGAACCCTTTGCGTTTAAGGATAACAAATTATCCCTGACCCGAAAAGTACACAAACGCCTCTTGGCTGAAGCGCAAGAGGCGTTCCCGTATGAGTATTCCGCTTTGTTGATCGGGCAAAAAGCTGCCATCACCGATCATATCCCCATGACGGGGAGCACCTTGGACAAGCATGCGTTCTCCTTTGATGGCCCTGGTTTTTTACGGGCAATTGCCTTGATCCGGGAGTCTAACATGCAATGGCTGGGTGTCCTTCACACCCACCCGCATACGCTGCCTGTTCCTTCCCAAAGGGATCGCGACGGCTGGCACTATCACTCGCTCAGTTATTGGATCGTGAGCCTTTGTGGATCGGAACCTTTGTGGCGCATGTACCAATGGCAGGATGGCGATTTTCAGCAGCGCTCTTACACCATCACTGAGGAAGAGTGACGGGCAAATGCCTCTTGCTCTTCCGACTCGCATCCAAAAAACTCCTGATACAAGGCGATGACGGCACGGTCTGCCTCTTCCGCCTTCACTCCGAACATCATGCTGACCTCAGACGAGCCCTGATTGATCATTTCCAGATTGATCTTTGCGGCAGCCAGAGCAGTGGCAGCACGCGCTGTGGTTCCCACCGACTGTCTCATCCCCTCGCCTACGATCATGACCAGAGCCAGTCCGTGAGTCACTGTGACATCATCTACCTGCAGCTCATTCTGGATGCGCTCCACGATTCGCTGCTCCTTGTCTGCTGTCAGATCGCGTTCCCGCAGGATGACGGAAATGTTGTCAATCCCAGACGGTGTATGCTCGTAGGAAAGGGATTCCTCTTCCAGTATTTGCAGCAGCTTGCGCCCAAAGCCTATTTCTTTGTTCATCAAGTACTTGCTGACATAAATGCTGCAGAATCCACTGTCACTCGCGATGCCGGACACCCGTTTCGTGGAAACCGGCGGTTCGCTTACAATCATCGTGCCAGGTGCGGACGGATTGTTTGTATTTTTGATGCAAACGGGAATGTCAGCCTGATAGGCAGGGCTCAACGCCTCTTCATGGAACACCCCGAACCCCGAATAAGACAGCTCCCTCATTTCACGGTACGTAATTTCTTTTACCTCCACGGGCCGTTCAATCAAATTCGGATTCACCACGTAGACCGAGTCGACATCCGTAAAGTTCTCATAGACGTCTGCTTTGACCGCCGCCGCCAGAATCGAACCGGTTATGTCCGAGCCTCCGCGCGAGAAGGTCACCAGATCCCCAGCCTCCGTAAATCCGAAAAATCCTGGAAAAACGGTGATGCCAGACTTCGAGCGCAGGGCGGACAGCTTCTCATACGCTTCCGGCAGGACGTGTGCGTTCCCCACCTCATCGGTGACCAGCATGCCCGCAGCCTCTGGATTGATGTAGCGAGCATCCTCTCCCAGGCTGCGAAGATAATGGGCGACCACCTTGGCGCAGGTATCTTCACCCGCTGCCTTGACTGCATCCATGAATCGGTCAGCCGCAAGCATTTTGCGGTTGGAGAGCACTTCATCCAGCTCTGCTTCGATCTGCGCCACCACCTCGCACGGCAGCTGCAGCTCCCGAGCGATCTCCTGATAACGTCCGAAAATCTCCTGCTTCTCCGCGGACGCTTCACCCGTCTCCAAATAACGTTCCGCATATCGAATCAATAAATCCGTCACTTTCGTATCGTCCTTACATCTCTTCCCCGGTGCCGAGACGACGATCAATCGCCGGTCTTGATCTGCCCTGATGATGCTGCATACTTTCTTTATCTGTTCTGCATTCGCAAGCGAAGTGCCGCCGAATTTTGCAACCTTCATGTTCTCTCCTCCATCTGCCTATCTGCTCACCATCTTTTTTATGTAGGCAAATCTGATACTAGATTAAGGTATCCTCCTAAAAAGCACAAGTGTCTTTTTGGTGAGGACACATCATCCGTGAGCTCCTTGAGCCCTTTCGCATGATCATCAAGGGGTCGTTTATGCATCTATGATTTTTCATCAGAATTCATGTCCACCACATAATCACCAAAACTTGGCGCATAGTAAGGATGCGAAAGTACACACGTTTTATGTTCCACTGCCGAGGGGTGAATCTAGATGAAGAAGCAAGCTTTGTCCTTGTTTATCGTCACGATGCTGCTCGCGTCGTCTTTGACTGGCTCAGCACTGGCGCAGAAGCAAAGGGATCGCGACTACTACGAAACACGCGGCGAAATCGTGTGGGAGGTAAATACCAACAAAAAAGTAATGGCACTGACCTTTGACGATGGGCCTGATCCTGAGTACACAGCGCAAATTGCCGCGCTGTTGAGGGAATACAATGCAAAGGCAACCTTTTTTATGGTAGGCTCCCGCGTGAAGGCATTTCCCCAGGTCGCGCGCCAGCTGGTCTCGGAGAACCACGAACTGGCGAATCATACGTACAGTCATCCGGATGTGCGCAGAATCTCCAACGATCGGCTGCAGGCGGAAATGGAGAAAACCCAAGAGATCATCTATGCGAGCACAGGGGTCAGACCTCAGCTATTCCGTCCACCTGGAGGGTACTACAGCGATTCTGTGGTGAACGTCGCGAAACGTTCCGGTTTTCTCGTCGTCATGTGGTCCTGGCACCAGGATACGCGCGACTGGAGCGATCCCGGTGTAAAGAAGATCGTAAACAAAGTCATAAACAACGCTCGAAACGGTGACATCGTCCTCTTCCACGATTACGGGGGCAACCGCAGCCAGACCGTAAAGGCGCTTCGTGAAATCTTGCCGGTGCTGCAAAAGCGTGGGTACGAGTTTGTCACGGTTTCGGAGATGATGCGCCTGTATGGAAAAACAAAAAAAGTGGGGCAAGGTGATCAAGGGGACGATTGATGCAAAAAGGCCCCTTCCTGTCGGGAGGGGCTCTTATCGTCCGAGGACTTTCCTATGATTTCGTTGCTGTGGAATCGGTAGTTGCGGCGATCGGCGCCAGCTCTACCTCTTCGGGGAGCTTCGCTGTTATCTGCGTTGCTCCACCCTTTTGCATGAAGTCGGTAATCATCTTGTTCATATCCAGGCCAGAGACGTCCTTCAGCATTTCCGGGAGCTGTGCCATCAGCTTGGTGACATTCCCGCTCAGTCTGTTCACGCCATCTCCCTGACCACCGCCGGCGTCTACGATCGTCACCTTGTCGATCGCTTTCATCGGCTCCGCGATTTTCTCCGCCAGCTCTGGCAGCATCTTGGCAATAATGTCGAGAACAGCGGCATGACCGAATTTTTCGAATGCATCTGCCAGTTTTTCTTTCCCTTCTGCTTCTGCCTCCAGCTTCAGGCGGGTGACTTCTGCCTCCGCACTTCCCTTCGCCTTTTCGGCTTCGGCAATGGCCAGACCTTCCAGTCGCTTCTGCTCCGCCATCGCCTTGGCTTCCGCCTCGATCCGGTATTTGACGGCATCGGCCTCACGCAGCTTTTTGGCCTTTTCCGCTTCCGCCGCCTGCTCGACGGAATAGCGATCCGCATCCGCTTTCTTTTTCACTTCCGCATCGTATTGGCGTTCGCGACGGAGGATTTCTTTTTCTTCCAGCTCGATTTCCTTTTGCTTGCGTACCAGGTCGACCTTCATTTCCTCTTCGGTAACCTGCTGCTTGGCTACAGCCTCTTGGAGCTTGTAGGCTTGGTCTGCGCTCGCCTTGGCTTTGTCCTGCTCCTGCTTGAAGGCTGCGACCTTCAATTCTTTTTCTTTCTCGGCTTCCGCGATGTTCGTTTCCTTTAACAGCTCTGCCTTGCGTGCCTCTTCCTCTGCCTGTGCTTGCTTGATCCGCGCTTCTTTGTCCGCATCTGCCTGAGAGATCGTCGCATCACGCTTGACAGCCGCGATTTGCGGAATCCCGAGAGCAGCCAGGTAACCGTTTTTGTCTCGTACATCCTTGATTGTGAAGCTGACTACCGAAAGCCCCATCTTTTTCAAGTCTTTGGTCGCTACGGATTGCACCTCTTGGGCAAAGCGCTCCCGGTTCTTGTAGATTTCCTCGACTGTCATGCTGCCGAGAATTGCACGCAGATAGCCTTCCAATACTTCCTGTGCTTCCGATTTCAGGGCTTCATCCGTCTTGCCCATGAATTGTTCAGCAGCTGTGGCAATGTCATCGATGGAGCCGCCGACCTTGATGATCGCGACCCCGTCAGCCATGACCGGAACCCCCTGCTCGGTGTACACCTCTGGCGTCGACACATCGAGCTTGTGGGACAAAAGGCTCAAGAAATTGGCTTGTTGAAAAATCGGCAAAATGAAAGCACCGCCGCCGCGAACGATCTTCATTTTGCGGCCTGACTCATCGCTGAGGACGTTCTTCGAGCCGAGATAGCTTCCTGTCACGATCATGGCTTCATCCGCCCCAACCGTTTTGTACCTCGCCCAAAATGCGATACCCAGTACGACGAATACGGCGATGACTACGAGTACGGTCGTCAATATACCCGGTTCTAGCGTCATTCTTTATTCCTCCTCTTTTTTGGCATCATCATGCGGAAACCCAGTGACATGCAGGACGTGGTCACGCACCTCTACCACGACAACGCGGGACCCTTGCCGGATCTGTTCGCCATCCAGCGATGCCGCCATGTGAAAGGTCGTTCCACTGACCATCTTCACCAGCACCTCTCCCAGTCCGTTTGCCGGAATCGTCGTGCATACCTCTCCCAGCTTTCCCACCAGCTGACTCATGGTGTATCCGGTGGAATTTTCCGCCCGGCTCATCGGCTGCACCCATAAGAAATAGGAGGCCACTGCCAGTCCGATCCCGATCAGAACGGCCAGACCCACAACCACGAGATCAGATAAAGAAGTAAAACGTCCTAGCAAATAGCCAGCCGCGCCAAAAGCCGTCGCGCCGCTGACGAGCAGAATAGGCTGCAGCACGGGCAAGTGGGCATGGTGGTGACTCATCCAGTCCGCATGACCGAAGAGCAGCACAGCCAATGCGTAAAGGACGCCGCACGCCAGACAGACGATGTAGATGGTTTCGAGCACTCCCACAACTGTCACCCCTTTCCAGAAATGCATCTATTTTTCATACGATTCAAAAAGGAAAAGGTTGCGTGCAAATGAAATTAATTTGGAAATATTCCCCTTTTATTCGCTGTTTTTCAGTTGTTCCACAATCTTGCGGGCAAAATGCCCCATCGTCCCTGCCACGTATGAACGCATGACTTCCGGTGCGATGGAGACCAGTGCGCGCATGGCGTACTCCTGCCGGTATCCCCCTTCGCTGATTGCCCGTTCCAGATCCAGCGCCGCTTTTACCGCCACACGAGTAGCCAGGACATTCACTTGCTCGACTACGGTCTCCCTATCTATCATCACTTGGCCGAGCTGTTCGAAAAAACGGATGGCTTTCTCTTGCTTTTGCTCGAGTATCTCGCTTCGCTCGGTGACGAACAGTCCGTTGCCGCGTTCCCGCAAATCGGCGGAATGCCCCATGAATTTCATCCCCAGCCATTGGAGCTGCGGGAAGCGGTTCATCAAATCGACCGTATTCAGCACGGTTGCCATGTTGATCATGGTCACCTCCTCAAGCGCCAGACCCGAGTCACGCAAATCCTGCATAAACGGCACGATTTGATCAGCGGGCAGCGCGAGGATCAGGAAATCCAGGCTGTCCAGCTCCTCCTTCGCGATGCTCTGATGGCCCGGATACTCGTTTCCAATCGCCTCGGCTTTGACTGCGTCTCGATGGTAATAACGGATATACCGATTCCCTTTCCCCAGCTGTGTCAAAATGGCTCCTCCCAAGTTTCCCGTTCCAGCGATCCCCCATTGCTCCTGCTTCACACTCTCAGCCTCCTAGTAAATACAAAATTTTCAAAACATATGATGCAACGGTACCCTATTGCCAGCCATTCGTAAAGGCGTACAAAAAAAAGAGCCCTTCCTTTTTGGGAATGGCCCTTCTATAGTCGTTATCCAAACAAAGTTTGATAGAGCAGATACGCATTCAGCACCACAATGATAAACGCGACGATCCAGGACAATCCTTTCAACCAAGGAGCATTGACGAACTCGCCCATTTTCTTTTGATCATTCGTAAACTTCACCAACGGTATCACCGCAAAGGACAATTGAAGCGACAAGATGACCTGGCTGAGGATCAGCAATTGAGCCGTTCCGCTCTCTCCATACAGCGCCGTCACGATTACGGCCGGAATGATGGCGATCATCCGTGTAATCAGTCTTCTGAGCCATGGCGTGATCCGCAGGTTCAAGAAGCCTTCCATCACAATCTGCCCAGCCAACGTACCCGTCAGCGTGGAGTTCATCCCTGCAGCCAGCAAGGCGACCCCGAACAGGATGCTTCCCAGCGTCGTTCCCAGAAGAGGCGCCAGCAGGTGATACGCATCACCGATTTCTGCCACCTGCGTCATGCCGGCTCGGTGAAAGGTCGCGGCAGACAGGATCAAAATCGCTGCGTTGATGCCGAGAGCGAAGACGAGAGCGATCGTGGAATCCGCTGTCGCATACTTGATCGCTTCCCGCTTGCCCAGTGTGGTTTGCTCGTATTGCCGTGTCTGTACGATGGACGAGTGCAGATACAGGTTGTGGGGCATGACTGTGGCTCCCAAAATCCCGATCGCGATATAGAGCATTTCCGGATTTTTGATGATCTCGGCAGTCGGAATGAATCCACCCAGGATTTCCTTCACTTCTGGCTGAGACCAAAACATTTCAAAGGCAAAGCACGCGCCAATGGTCACGATCAAACCGATGACGATCGACTCGATGTAGCGAAAACCTTTGTTTTGCAAAAACAGGACGACAAGAACGTCCAATGCGGTTATCAGCACCCCGTATACGAGCGGAATGCCAAACAGCAGGTTCAGCGCGATCGCCGCGCCGATCACCTCAGCGAGGTCGCAAGCCGCAATCGCCAGCTCGCACAATACCCATAATCCCATGGCAACGGGTTTGCTGTAATGATCCCGGCATGCCTGAGCCAAATCTCTCCCTGTCACGATCCCCAGCTTGCCTGCCAGTGCCTGCAGCAAGATTGCCATCAGATTGGACAGCATGATTACGGACAGCAGCGAGTACCCAAACAGCGACCCACCCGCAATATCCGTCGCCCAGTTCCCCGGATCCATGTATCCCACTGCGACGAGGTATCCAGGTCCGGCAAACGCGAGGAACTTGCGAATCCAAGAACCTTTTTGAGGAACCTTCATCGACCGGTGAACTTCTGGCAAGGACGGCTCTGACACCGCGTTTCTCCAACTGCTTTCTTGGACAGCTTCTGTCGCATTCGATCCCGTTCTCATCATTTCCACCCACCTTTGTGGCTTAATCCATTTTTTTTGCACGCATGCAACTTTTAGCTAAAAAAATATAGAATTTGCTATGAGCAAAAATGTTTACCTAACGAAACATATTCCTATTATACTCCTTTCCTTCGGTTTTGCAACTGGTCCCCAAAATCAGTTCTTTCGACTCAAAAATCGCCTTTCATGCATAATGTTTCCACTTTGCCTCACAATACGGGTATTCCTTCTTCAGGAGGTCCAGCTATGAATTGGGGCGAGGAAATAACGGCACGATTAGGCGACAGCTCCGACTATCTAAGCAGTCAAATCCAAATCGGGAGTGAATCCTTTACCCTCTGTTTTTTGGAAAGCCTCATCGCTTCGCATTACATTCAGGATGAGCTGATTGAAAAGCTTCGCATGTTCCAAAGTGAAATGCCGTTCTCGTCCATTCCGACGTTGGAGCAGGCGATCGATGAAATTCTCCAAGGGAACGTGATCATCTGCAGGGAGTCCGATCAGTCGGCCTATATCGGGATCGGGAAAGGCATGGAGGAAAGAAGCATCCAGGAATCTGAGAATGAGAGCACTCTGCGCGGACCGCGGGACGGCTTTGTCGAATCGCTGCAGACGAACCTTTCCTTGGTCCGGCGAAGATATCCGGACCCTGAATTGAAAGTTGCCATTCAATCTGTGGGTAGACGCAGCAATACGAAGGTGGGCTTGCTCTTCATCAACGGAATTGTCAATCCGACCGTACTCGATGAGGTCAAAACGCGTCTGTCCACTGTCGATATCGATCAAGTCCTGGATAGCGGAATCATTGAGCAGTGGATTGAAGACAGCTGGTACTCCCCT
This sequence comes from Brevibacillus choshinensis, assembly GCF_016811915.1. Lineage (NCBI taxonomy): Bacteria > Bacillati > Bacillota > Bacilli > Caryophanales > Paenibacillaceae > Brevibacillus > Brevibacillus choshinensis. The sequence continues at coordinate 5,203,877 of NZ_CP069127.1, forward strand.
TTTCCTCAAGTCCAATACACCGAGCGCCCTGCTAATGTGCTGGCAGCTTTGGCAGAAGGACGCATTGCCATCATGGTGGATGGCAGCCCCAATGTTTTGATCGTCCCTGTCACTTTTTCCATGCTGTTTCAAGCTCCCGATGATTATTATGAGCGCTGGATCATTAGTTCCTCTATTCGGATGATCCGCGTGATCGGTGCGACGATCGCTTTGATATTGCCATCTCTCTACATTGCCCTCATCTCTTATCATCCCGGAATGATCCCCACCCAGTTGGCGTTGAGCATTTCTGCAACAAGGGCGGAGGTCCCTTTCCCCGCCTTGCTGGAGGCTGTCTTTATGGAGGCCACGCTGGAGATGCTGCGTGAAGCCGGTTTGCGCCTGCCCAAAGTCATGGGGCAAACCATCGGCATCGTCGGAGGACTCGTGATTGGGCAATCTGCTGTGGAGGCCGGAATCGTCAGTCCGGTCCTCGTCATTGTCGTGGCGATTACCGCCATCTCGTCTTTTTTGGTACCTGCCTATAACGGAGCCATCGCCTTGCGCCTGCTCCGCTTTCCATTGATGTTCTTATCGGGAAGCCTTGGCCTCTTTGGACTGATTTTGGGGCTCATGGCCATCTTGGCGCACCTGGTCTCCCTCAAATCGTTTGGAATCAACTATTTTGCTCCAATCACTCCTTATCGTTTCAGGGACTGGAAGGATTTACTGGTACGTGCGCCGCTCGTTTATCTAAAGGAACGGCCTGAGATTCTCCATCCATTGGATCAAAAACGGATGAACACCCAAAAACGCAAGAAAGGGTGGTAATCGTGATTAAGGATCGATTGACTACTTCGCAGATTACGGTGCAGCTGCTTGCTGCCATGGTCGGGGTAGGTGTCTTGAACCTGCCCGAATCGGTAGGCTCGAAAGCGGGTGTCGACAGCTGGATCGTGCTCTTCGCAGCCGGTTTCCTTGCCATGGTCGCTGTGTCCATCATGGCCTACCTGGGGAACCGCTTCCCCGGGCAAAGCATTATTCACTATGCACCCCTGTTGATCGGGCGTTTTTTTGGAACCATCGTCCTCGTGGCATTTCTGGTCTATTTTCTGGTGTTTGTCGGTACAGTCGTGCGCATCTCGGCAGATGTCACCAAGCTTTTCCTGCTGGATTTGACTCCCCTCGAAGTCATCATCATCGGCATGCTCAGCGTCAGCACCTATCTCGTGCTGCACGGGATCAATGCCATTGCCCGGTTCAATGAATTCATCCAACCGCTCACCCTTTTTTTGCTCATGCTGGTGTTGACGCAAACCATACGGGATACGGATCTGGGACGAATCCTCCCCGTTCTCGGCGATGGCATTCAGCCCCTCTTCCGCGCCTTCCCTACGACGTTTTTTGCCTTCATGGGATTTGAGATTCTGCTGTTCATCCAACCCTTCATGGAGCAGCCCCGTTCCGCTCAGCGTGCGTCTCTGATCGCTGTAGGAACTACCATGCTTTTGTACGTCATCGTCACGATTTTGAGCATCGCTGTTCTGGGGAAGACGGAAGTCACGCTGGTCGAATACCCGACTCTGGCCATTATCAAAAACATCGAGGTTCCCGGCGCTTTTATCGAACGTCTGGACTCCATCATGATGATGGTCTGGATTCCTTTTGCCGTCACCACCATCGTCATGTTCCACTATTGCGCCAGCCTCATAGCGTCCCAGCTGTTCGGGCTGCAGGAGCACCGTGTCATTGCGCTCCTATTCATTCCCGTCGTGTTTCTGATCGCTGTCTTACCCCGCAACATTCTGGAGGTTGACAGATGGAGCCAATTGGCGAGCTGGCTGGGCGTCTTTCTGATCGGCATCGTTCCGATCTGGCTCGTGCTCGTCTACAAATGGAAAAAGAGGAGGCAGCGCGTGTGAAGCGTCTTGTCCTCCCCCGCCTATTTTTCGTTTTGCTGCTGCCCTCACTCTTGACGGGCTGCTGGGATCGGGTCGAGATCCAGGACCGCCTCTTTGTCATGGCCGTAGCGATCGATAAAAACAAAGCGGCGAATGGGGAAAGGTCGTACTACGAATTTACGACACAGTTCACGGAGGCGCGTGCTTTGTCTGGAAAGGTGAGCAACCCGAACATATCCCCTGTCTGGAACGCCTCGACTACAGGGCCGTCCATTTTTGAGTGCATCCGTCTCATGGCGACAAGAGTGGCCAGACAGCCCTATTACGAGCATCTCCAGATCATCATCATCGGGGAGGAGCTCGCCAAGGAAGGCATCAACCATCCTCTCGACCTGTTTTACCGCGACCATGAGTCCCGGCGAAAAATCAAGCTCGTAATCGCCAAAGGCTCTGCAAAAGATGCGCTGTACATCAAGCCAAAACTGATGCCTGTATCTGGCCAATACATAAGCAAGCTGACGGAAGAGGGCGAGTCCAAGACTGCTCGCTTGCCCAATCACGATTCCATCGGTCAATTTTCCACCAACTTCCACGATGGCAGCAACAGCGTTTTGCCTAGGATCACCCCCCATGGTGATGAAGTGAAAATGGCGGGCGGAGCCATCATGAAAGGGGAAAAGCTGATCGGTTGGCTCACGGATCAGCAAGTGAAGGCTCTCCGGTGGATCAACGGTACGTTTTCTTCCGGAGATGAAGTCATTTTGCAAAATCTCGAGGGGGAAGTCCCGGATTTACGACCATGGAGGTAAAAGCAGTGCGCTCCACCGTTCATACGGCCATCAAGAACGGCAAGCCTGTTTTTACGGTCATGATCCGGGAGAAGGAAATTTGGCTGAGGATGGGCTGGAAAACCACCCTTCCATCGAGAAACTCAGGGAGAAAGAGATTCAAATGAACAAGACGATCCAATCAAAAACCGAAAAGCTGATCAAGAACATGCAGGAAAAGTACCAAACCGACATCTTCGGTTTTGGCGAAGAGCTCCGCCGGCATCAGTATGCCTATTGGAAAACCCATCAAAAAGACTGGGACAAACTCTTCAAGGATGCAGAGGTCCACGTGAAGGTGGAAACCTTCATCAGACGAATCGGCCAGTTCAAATAAGCATGTAATGGGCAATCAAAACAACGGCAGCGAGAGACAGCAACGTGTAGCTTCCGCCTTTTGCAACCGCGGCATCACGCGTCAGCTGGCGATTTTGGTAGGCGATATAGTAACGAAAACGCAGGATCAGCCCGGTGACAAACAGGAGCAATGCCAGATAATACGAAGTCAGTGACTCCATATAGCCAATGACCAGAGAGAAGCCCATGGGTTCACACCTCAATTCGACATTCTTGTAGCCGTCACTAGTATGAACACAAATGCGCTCCGTTATAGCCCGATGCGGTCACGTACCCGCTAGAATCGCCTTTTGGAGACGCCGCATCCCCTCGTGAATGGAAGCTGGCTGCTCCCATGAATACGTCAATCGCAGCCATCCCGCTTCGGCGCCGTAAACGCTGCCGGGTGTAAACACGACCCCCTCTCGGATAGCCGCATCCAAAAGCACGCGCTCCTCTCGCGGCTCGTACAGACGGCCCCACACATGGTAGCTGCCCTCCGGAACATTCCACTCTACCAGGTCTGCCAGATGAGACTGCAAGGCATCCAGCGTGGCGTTTCGCTGTTCGTACAGATACGACGACAATCGCTCGATCTGCGCTTCCCACCTGCCATGCTCCAAAAACGATCTGGCCAGCTGCTGGGAGACCGTACTCGTGCCAAAGTCCATCTGCTGCTTGGCGTCTGCAAGCCTCTCGACGACCGAACGCGGACCGACCAGCCAGCCGATGCGCAGACCCGGTGCGATCGTCTTGGATACGCTGTTTACGTACAGAACCGTACCGCTCTTGTCGAAGGCTTTGATCGGTTGGGGCGGCCGCTTGCTTTCTTTCATGGAAAGAGCACCGTACGCGTCGTCTTCCACCAACGGAATTCGCAGCTCCATGCAAGTATCGAGAATCTGTTTCCTGCGTCGCTCGCTCGTGACCAGCCCAGTCGGATTGTGGTAGGTCGGATTGGCAAATACCATGCGCAGCTTGTGCTCCTGATGCAGCTGGCGGATTCCCTCGGGTATGATTCCTTCCGCATCCATGGATAGCCTGTACAAGCGAAGTCCCGCCGAAGTGAACAAGGGCAACGAGTACGAGTACGAGGGGCCCTCCATCGCAACGGCGTCTCCCGGGCTCAGCAGGCAGAGGGAAATCAAATGCAGCGCCTGCTGTGCGCCCGAAGTCACGAGAATCTCCTCTGGAGAAGCCGGGATTCCGTATTGTTTGCGCAAATGCCGGGATAATACTTCGCGAAGCCCCATGTCTCCTTTGGGATGCGTATAGCCAAGCTCAAACTGCGGTGTTTGCTGCAATCGCAGCAATTCCTGCGGATCGAGGGAAGGAATCAATGGCGTCGCCAGCTCTGCCTTTGCCAGATTGATGATCGACGTATCAAAGCATGCCTCCTGAATGCGTTTGACCAGCGGATAGGCGGGAAGAAAGGCTCCCCCATTCGTGTATTTATGCCAATTGGGAACCCGCTGCACTCCCCACAAATGCCGGCTGACCCATGTCCCGCTCCCTTGCATCGACTGCAATAGCCCTGCTGCCCGCAGCTCTTCGTAGGCGGCTGATACCGTCCCTCTATTGACCCCGAAGCGCTTGGCCAACACTCTCTCGGCAGGCAGTGATGTGCCCGGCGGCAAATCTCCCTGAACGATTTGACCTTCCAGCCACTGTGCAATCTGCTGATAAACAGGTGTGTCTCCTTGCTTGTCAGGCTGCCACTCCATCCCCATCGTCCTCCCTAGCGAAGCGTTCCTTCGTATTTCCTCAGTCGTTCGACAAATTGGCCTGCTATACCTCCCGCCAATTGGCTCTACCTTTTGCGGACGCAGCACCTTACGATAGGGAAAACCATCGTCATGCGAAGGAAAGAAGGGATTCTTTTGAAAGCGGAAGTATCGATTGAAGAAAAAAGATGACGCGGTCATACTCAGCAGACAGCAGCCTCTCCCATGAAAAGGCGGGTTTGCTCTACGGTTTGCTGGGAGTGTGCAGCTTCAGCCTGACTCTTCCTGCGACAAAAGTGGCGTTGACCGCTCTCACCCCAGTGACAGCTGGTTTGGGGCGCGCCTTGGTCGCCGCCATCCTCGCAGCTATTGTTCTGCTGGTCAGACGGGTTCCTTTTCCCACCCGGCAACAGGCCATGCAGCTGCTTTTAGTGGCCGGAGGAGTTGTAGCGGGCTTTCCCTTTTTCTCGGCTTGGGCTATGGAACGTGTCCCCGCTTCCCACGGCGCGGTCATCATCGCCTTGCTGCCGCTCACGACAGCTGGCGCTGCTGCGTTCTTCGCAGGGGAACGCCCTGCGCGTATGTATTGGATGTCCAGCGGAGTCGCTTGTCTCACCATCCTCGGCTACGCCATTGGTTCCGGGTTCGGGTCCTTGCAGTGGGCGGATCTCGCTTTGCTTGCAGCGGTCATCTCCGCAGCGATCGGCTACGCCGTGGGCGGGCAGCTCTCCAAGACCATGGGCGGCTGGCAAGTGATCAGCTGGTCTCTTGTCTTCTCCTTTCCCTTTTTGGTCATCCCGATCGCAGGTCCGCTCCTCTCCCAGCTGCAGCACGCGACAGCAACGGCCTGGCTCGGCTTTAGCTATGTCAGTGTCATCAGCCAGTTTCTCGGCTTTTTCGCCTGGTATCATGGTCTTGCCTTAGGGGGTGTGTCGAGAGTCGGACAGACGCAGTACCTTCAACCGTTTCTCACCATCCTCGCCTCATGGCTGCTGCTCTCCGAATCCATCACGATCGGCGCAGTGCTGGCTGCGGTGATCGTAGTCGCAGCGGTGGCCAAAGGACGGAAATCTTCTGTCAGGCAAAAAGCATAGGGACAAAGGGTAACGAAAAAACACCGACCTTGGGGAGAGGGTCGGTGTTTCATCATTACGGATTATAAAACTCCCGGTTCAATCGAATGGCCAGCTGCTGCACGGCATCGGCATCCACTTCCTCCGGCAATGGGGACACCTCGTATGCCTTGGACATTTGGGCAAACAGCTCTTCTGCATAGGCGAGGAGATCGTCTATTCGCCACTCTCCCCGCTTGATGGCCATGAGCTCCTCTGCATTTGATCGGGCTACCAGCAGCTCTCCTGTCTCCAGCAGCTCTCGTCCCATTTGCAGGAGGCGAATGAGGTGATGAGCATCCTTCGCATCGTAGGCCTGCCCTGCACTCGCCAGCTTTCGCAGATTTCGTATGGCATACCCGCCGTAGGAATGATAAAGCCGCTTGGACAGGAACAGCTCACGCCTCTCTCTCAGCTCTTCTCCGGCAGCCACGGCATATACGACATGCTTCGGCTCTACGTAGAGCATTTCCACGATGTTGGGGTTCCCATTCATCGCCAAGCGGATGTATTTGTTCAGCGCGTATACGACCAGATCCGGTTCAGTCAGGATCGTTTGCTCATATCTTTCCAGTCCAAATACCGCTTCCACCGGAGCAAAAGCGATACCACGCAGGTCGACATCACTGCTTGCTGTATTCGTTCCATAGCTGAGGCTCCCCGCGTAGACGAGATAACAGAGATGCCCTTTCAGCTCAGGTGCTTGTTCCCATACGGATTGCAGCTGTGACTGGTTCATGGATTCTTCTTGTCCAGCATGTTCCCGATGTAGGCTGGCTTGTACTGGTCCCCTTCCAGCGCCGAGATGACCTGCTCTTGCCTGGAATTGGCGTACCGGGGGTCCGTCTTCCACTCCTTGAGAGGGACCCACCCTGCCCACTCGATGATTTCATCCTCGATTCCCCCCGGAATGGGAGTCTCGTCCTCGCCAATGAATTTGGCCAACACCGCAATGCCGATCGTATGCTTTCCTTCTCCCGTACGGTTGATCCTCTCGTCCACCCAGAGCAGGCGATCCATTTCGACGAGCAATCCTGTTTCTTCCCATACTTCTCTCCTCACTGCATCCGGGATCCCCTCGAGATACTCGACATTGCCACCCGGCAAACAGTAGCCTATCTCTCCTCCCGACTTTTCCCGAATCAGCAGGATTTGCTCTTGATGGACGACTACCACGGTCACTCTTATTCGAACTGCTTTCATCCCGCTCGCTCCCTTCTCAAATGGCTGGAGTACGCATGAAGTCCAGGGAATCGACATCGGCACACGCAAATAATTCCTCCAGAGCATCCAATCCATGTCTTCGCGCAAACATCGCCTCTGACTCGGCAATGGCATGAAGCATCATGAATGAAATGACCTCTGCACCGTTTGTAAAATAATCAAATCCATCCTCTTCATAATCAGCAGGCGTCACGATCACATGGTCCAGGCACGATGCCTCCTGGACCGGGCTCTCTAACGGAAAGACTTCTCCCGGCTGCAGACGGTAATGCAGCCTGTTCTCCCCGTTTCTCATGACTTGATCGGCCACATGCGCCAGCAAGGTAATCATGTCCCTTTCAAATTTGTAAGAGTACATGAGACATTCGCTCGCCCCTACCCGGTATAGCTCTAGCGTGACATACGTCCACCAGCCCCGCCTTTTGGTTGGTGGAAAGACGGCGATCAGTACGTCAGCCTCCTGTGATTGATACAATTCTGCATGGCAGCCAAATGCGCTGCTGCAATGATTCAGCAACTGTTTTACTACTATCATATGTAGCTCCCTATCCTGCACCAGTACGAAATATCCATTATCTACAGTATAAGCGAAAAAGGGCAAAGAAAGGCACCTTCAGGCGGGCTCACCGCTCGAAAGTGCCTTTCTTGCTCCGCAAACCATCCGCGCATTACGGCTTCACAGGCTCTCCTGTGAATACTTCCAATTCCATTGCTGCCGAGAAAAAGGATGGGGCTTGCTTCACAAACGATTGGAAATGATCACTAGCATTGTGCGCCGCTACTGCGTCGGCGTCCTTCCACTTCTCTACCATGGTGTAGTGATATTCCTGCTCCGTGCTCTTCAATAGGCTGTATCCCCTATTCCCTTCTTCCGCTCGGCTCGCAGCAACCAGGGACTTGACCGCTTCTAGGAAGGCCTCTTCCTGTACGGGAATTACTTGCAGATGGGCATGTATAATTAGCATGTCTTCTACCTCTCTTCCACGGAATTGGATTATTTCCAGGTTGTCACGGTCTCAACTGGCAGACGATACGATGGGTATCCTTCCTTGGCTGCTTTCCCGATACTGATCAGCATGATCGGCTGATAGCGGGCCTTGTCCAAATCAAACGCTTCCGCTATCTGATCCTTTTCATAGCCGCCGATGGGATTGGTGTCGTAGCCAAATGAACGGGCCACCAGCATCAGCTGCATGGATACGAGACCGGCATCGATAAAATTGACATCCCGCAGGTCAGAAGCGGGCAAATTGGCGTAGTATGGCTTTACTGCCTTCAGCTGCATCTCCTTCACTTCCTGCGGCATGTATCCGAGCTCGACAGCTTTTTCAAAGATCTCATCCATATACTCCGCATTGTTCATGTCAACGAATACGGCAATGACGGCCGAAGAAGTGAGTACCTGCGTCTTGTTGAAGCGTGCCAGCTCTGCAAGCTTTTCTTTCCCTTCCTGACTTTCGATGACCACAAAGCGCCAAGGCTGCATATTAACCGAAGATGGCGCGCGTGTGGCTCCCGCTAAAATTTCGGTCATTTCTTCACGGCTGATTTTCACTTCAGGATCATAAAGCTTGACGGATCGGCGACCCAATGTGATTTCACGAAAATCATTTGTTCTTTGCAATGTGCTCATCATATGAAAACAGACTCCTTTTTTATGAACGATCAAATGTTGTTTTGCATCCGTTTGAGAAAGTCAGCCAGGACCTTCGTTTCTTCTTCGCGAAAGCCATCCAGAATCTGCTGGATAAAATGATGCTTCTCGCTTTTGTAGCCTTCAATCCGACGATGCCCTTCTTCCGACAGACGAACGAAGGTTTCCCGGTTATCGTTTGGATTTCTCTGCCGAGTTACCATGCCATCTGCTTCCAGCTGCTTCAGGTGGCGGGTGATGGCGGCACTGTCGATATGGATGTGCTTTTGCAGCTGGGACTGGTTGATCTCCGTGCACTCGCAAAGGATTTGCAAGATTGCGAGACGGGTGGAGCTGATTCCGGTACAGCGTTCGAACTTGGGACTGATTTTATTGGTTAGCCCCATGAGCAGATTCAGAATCTGCTCCTCTTCAAATTCCTTGCTTGTCATGAAAAATGCCTCCCGGGAGCACGACGAATAGAAACTAGGTCTTCTAGATCCACAGCAACGACAAGAAACAGTCAGCTGTGCGTCCTTTATGATTGAGGCATCAATCTTTGATACCTCAATCATTGATGCCTCAATTAATATAACAGCTTTTTTCGTTGTTTGCAACTCTCGAGTGTTGGCTGCCCCAACTAGAAAGGCCCCTGTCTCCCTCCCACATAAAAAAACGTGCCCGCGCAACTGGATCACGACAGGCGTGACAGTCACTACGGACACGTGTTGGTGTTTGCTTTTTTATCCGATAGAGCCTTCCATCTCGAACTTGATCAATTTTCGATTTCATGCCGTTTCACTATATTCAAGAATCGTTGATTTTATTCGGTTTTTAAAATAACCCGTTTCATTTCCCTTCGCAGATTATCAATTTGATGGGGGCAATTGGGGGGCAACAGGGGGCACTATCCGAGATCCGGGGGTGCCCCCCTTCTCTTATGCAGATCACATCGGCCAAAAGTCTTCCTGCTTCAATGTTCTATCTTTCTTCCGCAGCGCCTGGATGATTCTCTGCATCGTAGTCCCGGACGGAAGAGGCTTGTCTTTTGAAGCAAGCTGACTGATGGTCTTTTTATTCAGCTTTGTCTCATCGACGAGCCATTGCTGGGGGATCTCCTTGTCATCCAAGTATTTTCCCAATCGGCTCCTTTGTTTACCGAGTCCGAACATTCAGATCACCTCAGTAACATAATGGGCAGACTTGAGAAAACATAAACTCGTCTGTGGAGAAAAAAGTGTAATTTTGGACAACCAGTCTCTCGTAGCCATTAGTACACCAGTAACCTCACCAGCGGCTGACGCACAAACCAACATAACCCTACCGTAATAAACAAGCCAAGAAACCGCAAGGCGTTGCCAAACAATAAACCTGTTAAGAGCGAAGCGAAGGAGCAGAGCGAGGCGCTGAGCTCGGGCCCAAGGAGGCGGAATTGTATGAACGTTTTGGAGAGTGTTACGACTGCCCTGGATGATTTCCTGCAGGACATTTTCCGTGAAATCGTGATCGAGTTGTTTGGGGGCACTATGTTTGGAGGGCTGCCAAGCGTTCGCCTGGCTGACGGGTTGTATTTTCTGGCCAAAGGGTTCACCACTGCCTGCGTGCTTACCTATTGCGCGTTGAAAGTCCCGGGATGGGTAAACGATCGAATCAAAGTAAAGGAGCGACTTGTCCGGGGGTTTATTGCTGCAGGGATCTACATGGAGAAACAGCGCCGCGACTTGGGCGACGGCAAGATCAAATCATACCGGATATTCCCGACCATCGAGCGTGTCTCCGTCGCGGGCAGCTGCACAACTGTGAATCTGCATCTGCCGATAGGTATGGATCCCTCGGTGATCGAGAGCCGTGCCTGGGTGTTCCAGCAGCTATTTGGGCCGACTGCCCAATTGGTCAATGACAAGGCAGGAAGATTCCGGCTGCAGATCCCCAAAGAGCTGCCAACCAAGGTGGCGTATAACTTGGAGATCGCCCGCGCAGCTATGAAGAAAACAGAAGGCTTTGCCCTTTACATCGGGGAGGCATACAACGGTAGCGTGGCCGTCGACCTCAAACAAATGCCGCATGTCGGACTGGTCGGCGTCACCGGCTGGGGCAAGTCGACGGCCCTGCGTGTAATCCTGAACACCTGGCTGCAGGTATATGGTCCGGATCGGCTCCGGCTGTTTCTGGGAGATCTCAAAATGACGGAGTTTGGTCTTTATCGAAATGTACCGCATGTGGAGGGAAATATCGCAGTGAGACGATCGGAAGTAGTCGCAATGCTGGCAGAAGTTCTCGACGTTTTACGATATCGTCAGGAACGGTTTCATGATGTTGACGCGACGGATCTGGACGAATACGAGGAGTTGACCGGTGAGCGCCTGCCGAACGTAGTGGTATGTATCGATGAAGTGGCCAGCCTTGAGGGAGAAACTGCAGCTCACGACGTTCTGGAGGAGATCGGCCAGCTGGGTAGAAGCTTTGGCGTCTTCCTGGTGCTCTCACAGCAACGGGTTGACAGGGAAGTGATGGACGGCAAGCTCAAAAACAACCTAAACGTGCGGATCGCCTATCGGATGAGCGACGACCTGAACAGCCGAATGCTCCTGGGGAAGCCAGACGCTGCAGACCTCCAGGTGAAAGGCAGGTGCTTTGTCAAAGATGCCACGCATATGCGAGAAGTGCAAACTCCCTGGCTTGCACCAAAGGAAGCCAGGGCACAGATCGTAGAAATAAAAAAGCGCTTTGCCGGGGTCAAGAAGATACCACTGATCCCTCCGATCAACCCCGACATTCCGCAGTCGGTTGAGCTGGACCAACAAGAAAGTAACGAGCTGCGGGAGCTTCTGCAAGCCCTAATGGATCAGGAGGTGCAATCCCATGCGAGCACGCGATAGGGCTATTCTGAAAGACCTCGATCGTTTTCGTTGCTTATCTCGGGACGACATTATCAGGCTCCATTTCGGCGGGATCCGGGATGGCGTGAACGCGGCCAACCGGGTGCTGCGTCGTCTGCGCGATCGCGGAGAGGTCGAGCTTATTACCAGCCAGGCACCGTACGTGTATGCCGTGAAGCCCTCCCCGATCAAGCGTGATTCTCAAAAGATCCCACACTATTTGGAGATTGCTGCCGTGTACCATCAAATGGCGCAGCTGCGTGCGCCGGATATTTTCGTTCCGGAGCCAAAGTACGGTAAGGGGCTGCCTGAACCTGATATTTTTGCTCTCTGGGGTAAGCCGTTATATATTGAAGTGCAGCGAAACCAGTTTACGCCAGGAGTGTGGCATGACAAATTTGCGAAGTACCGCACGCTTTTCCACCGCGGTGAAGTAGCCCGCGAACCTTGGCAGAACAAAAACGCACCTGTTTTTCCCTGGCTGATTATCTTGACCGAGAATCGGATCCCAGTGCCAGAATGTCTGCCGTTTCGGGTTTTTCAAGTGCGGAACATCAATGAGCTAATTAAAAACTGATAAGATTAACGCTACAATAATCCCTTCACTGTTTGAGAACTACGAAATAAAAAAGTCGCCTGATGAAGGCGACTGTTCTACTTTTCTTTTCCTTTCCACCACAGCAATCCCAACAAAATCGCCAACACCACTAGTATGCCTGTCATGATCCAATCTTTTTGGGTTATTGCGTAAGTTAGGCCAGCGAGTAAGAATGGAAGGATTACTACTTCACGAAATTTATCAACGAAGAGGTTGGTCTTCTTCTTCTGAGGTTCTTCACTAATAGAAGCAGCAATAGCGTCTACCGTTGGCGTGCCCTTCATAAACTCCATCGTTTCCTCGAAAGCACTTTCAACCATTTTGTCGATCAGAGCTGTTTCCTTCTCAAGAAAAGCAATAAAAGTATCAATAACTTCTTTGCTTGGTTCCTTCTTGTGTTTCTCTCGATATAACTGCTTTAGCGAATCGATAAGGTAAGCTATGTACTGCTGGCGGGTGATTTGAAACAACTGAAGGCTTTTTATATCTCTTTGGTTAGCAGCCATTTATTTGAGACCTACAGTTGTACTTCTTTTTGAAACAGATCAAGAATTTTTGCGGTTTTCCCCTGGAGATTTGCAAATAGTGACTTTTGGAATAACAAGATGTGATCCTCAGTCACGCTCTCAATCCCATTCTCCCGCAAAAATTCGTTTATTTCCTTATCAAGATGGATCTTAGATGTCACTACACCCGTTTCGCCAACATACTTTGCTTCTTCTCGCACATTGTAAGGCTTTTCGACGCCATTTACTTCAGTCAAGACTAACTGGCAAACGCGTAATCCAGCAATTATCTGGATAGGATGTGAAGAGAAATTGCTTATTACCAATGGCAGGTTCCCTTCATAGCCTGGATTTGCAAAAGAAGACATCGCCACATCCAGGCCGAGTCTAGCCAAACTGCTACGATTATGTATGTTACCTGCTAGCGTAGAAGGCAATTTAACGTATTCACGAGTATACCCTTGAATTGTTTCACGCGGTTTCAGATAAAAGGGCTTCTTGAATAGATCAATCTCTTCATAATTATCTGAATTATCAACCATAGGATTAGAAGCGATGTTCTTGGTTGCTTTTTTAATGACATGTCCTAGGGTCAAATCAATTGATGCAGGGCCGACGTTTTTATCGTCAAACGGCTCAATATGCAGTAAGCCGCTCTCTACATATTGGGCTATTTTTGTATCCCCAAGTATCATAGTGATCTTCCCATCTATTAAATTTCGATACCCTCAATATATCGGTTCTCTAACTACCTGTCTATATTTTTCCATTCGCATGGGTCATCTGTCATAATTTGTTCGTAATTCGTTCGTCCCAAATCAACAAAAAACTCCACAGTAGTTAAACTGCGGAGTAGCTTTAAATAAGCATTTCTATACCCTAACATCAACAATGCGATCCATATTGACCCACTGGACGTCTGTGTCATTTACAATCTTGATTCGACGCCCTTGTTGATCGATCCATTTCACGGCGCCCCACATGGAGCAGGTCGATCCGAGGTTGCCTTTCACCTGTCTCCACCAGGTTACTGTGATAGCGTAATCCTCCCTTGCGGAATCACGGATCGAATAATGAAAGCTCTCCAGTTCGTCCTGTTCGATTACCGGCATGGAAACCAGTTTCTCGTCTTCTTTAAGCTGCAGGTATAGCTCCCTTTGCTCCGGTAATACAAAACGCATAGAAAAAGGATTCTCTATCTTGCTTGCCATCTGCCCTGCTCCTTTCGTTCCCACGCCTCCAGCACCGTCATGGTGTCCGGTGCGGATCGCTGCCACTCGATATACTCCTCTTTCGCAAGAACTTCAAGCACAGTCATGATGCCTCCTCTGTTGCGCCCAGTTTTGATGCACAATTCGTCCACCGTTGGCGTCCTACGTCTCCCAGCTGAGTAGTTGGCGATTACGCGCAGGACTTTTCTCTCGATATCAGACAGCACGGCTGCTCACCACCGGTGCAACAGCGAGAATGTTGTCAATGACAAAGACCCTCGGTGCCTTACGTGTGAGGCAATATGCTTTCAGGCGATCCCCTACAACCTCCAGCGGCCGTAAGGTTCGCATTGTGGTCTGGCCTTCCTGGCCCAAATATATGATCTGAACATGTTGTTGATGGTCTATGGCGCGTTGTAGTTCCTTTACCACATTGTTCGCCTCCGAATAAGAACGTTTGTTCTGTATTATATGCGAACAACATGCGAACATGCAAATGAAAAATGCTCCACTTTAGGAAGGGAGCATATCAGGCTAGTTATGTTTCCTCTATGTACTCATTTGGTTCTTCTTTACCTTCCAGTTATTTTTACAGTCTTTACAGTGATTGTATTTTGGAAGAAAGAAAGCAACCGGTGAAAGTAGAATTAAAAGTGCCGCTAAAAAAAGAACAGGGAAGAGAATGAGGCCGACCCATATCAAGCATCCTCCAGAACCAAACAAGATAAAAAACCACATCCACTTTCCCATCGTTTGCACTTTATTTGATCCGCATCGCGGGCAAGGTTCCCAATACTGACTCACTATGAATCCTCCCTTTCAAATATTAGGGATATTGTACCATTACATGGATTTAAAATGGTACAATATTGCAAATAGGCAGGCAGGTGATACCTTTGAAATTCGGCATGCGTAAGCCAAGTCTTAAAAAAAGAATTGCTGCCAGAACCAGTATAAAGCGTCAGATCGTTCACCGTGCTGGACTAAAAATGCCCCGTGGCTGGGGCTGGTTGAGGAGTCCCAAGAGATACGCATACAACCAGGTGTATCGCCGAACCACGTTTGACATCTTTGCTTTACTTAAAAAGCTGTTTAAATAGAAATAGCCCTCCACCGGTTAAACGGTGGAGGGCTTTCACTTTTACTTCGCTGGTTCTGTCACCCGGTCCAGCATAGTAAACATGAGCCAGGGCAATTCGCTCATTACACCAGCTGGATCGTCGGTCAATCGCTTTTTCCACTTATCCGGATCATTCAGCAGTCCTTTGCAAGCAAGACTATCGATCGCCTTCAAGCCTGCTTCGCGTTCCCAGTCCTCCAGCTTCAAAGCTGTGGCTGCTTCCTTATCCACAGAGTTGTCAGACTTATCAACATCATACTGGTGCAGCGCGTACGTTTCGATCAAGTTGATCAGCTTCTGTGGATAGGCTGGATCCGTCGCATACCCGCCTTCTTTGATCTTCTGACAGGCTGTCTTGTAATCAGCTCCAAGGACTCCATGGTATCGAGTAGGCTTGTCCCGCGTACCGTTCAGAATAAGAGCCGAGTGATCGGCAATCGATTCCGCCCAGCTGTTGTATTTTCGGAATTTGGCGCTTGTTTGAATCGGGGTAGATCCAACATACTCCGTTGTGGGCATGTTAACGCTGCCCGCGGTGCCGGTCCCTTTGATGCCAAACAGGTTATTTGCGTTGACAGTCAGACCGCTTTTTCCCCAATTGCTTTCCAAAATCGCCTGTGCAATGGTCAGCGAGGCAGGGACTCGAGTCTTCTTCATATCCGCAACAGCTGCAGGAGCGATCTTTGCGATAAACTCTTGCTGGGCCATCACTGATCACCCTCCCGTTTTTCAAATGTCTGCTTCCACAGCTGGTGCCCCAGCGTAGCGATCCCTGCAGCAAGAATGCCCTGGATCGTCGCCTGCACAGAAATCGCTCCAAGTACGCCCCAGGCCATGCCGATGCCTCCCCCGGTTAGAATCCAGGGAATGCTCCAGTCCGGGATCCAAGGTGTTTTCTTCAAAAACACGCCGATGACCAGGAGAGCAACAACTACAATGAGCGCCTTATCCAGCAGGAATTGATTGGCCAATGCCAACAGATCTGTTTCATTCATGATACCCCTCCACCTTTCGCTACTGATTCGATTAGTTTCCAAATGAGAGCTCCTGCGCCCAGCACAGTTCCGACAATCCAACGTTTATCGTCCCTGCCTTGGCGCTTGTCGTCCTCGATTCGTTTTTCGATTTCCTTTTTGATGTCCTCGGCCTTCTTAGTCAGGTCTGTGATCTCCGCGCTCAGCTCATCGAGACGTTTGTGAGCAGCTTTCGTGCTTTGCAAAGCTTCGAGGGCGAGTTTTTCGGTCGAATCGAGCTTGTTTGCCATGCTGCCGAGCTGCTTGATTTCTGTTTCGATTTTTCCGATCGCAACCAGGATGTCGGTGATTCCTTTTTGTAGGTCCTTGATCTCGTCCGCCACTAGCGCATGACCTCCTCACCCCCTTGGGGCAACAAAAATAGCCCCGCTAGGAACGAGGCGAACTTTCAATCTTGATGGGATTAATTTCTTACTCAATATCAGGTCGGATACTGTACACATATGCTTTGACTTGAGTAGCATCGTCCTCGGAAAGATTCGGATAACTGGTGTTTACAATTTCGTCAAGTGTCCCTTCTCCTGCGTCATAGCGAGTAACGCACGCTCGACCAATAATGTTTACCTGATAGGATTTCAACATGTCCCATTCCTCCTTAAATGTTTCCTGCGAATAGATCAGCCAGTGCCATCTCCAATTCATTGATGCGCTGCTCCATAGATGGCTTGTTGTCCACGATAACAGGCTCTTTCTCAACCTCAATAAATGAGGTACCATCATAAACCCACCCTTTTGGATAACGCAGCAATTTATCCGCAATTTCTTCTGGAACAAGAGCGGATTTCGAAAAAGGTGGATTTTCGTATCCTTGTGAAATCTGTGCAATCGTTCCGTCTGGACGAATTTGACAATATGTTTTCATGCTGCCCTCCTATGCCGTAATTGGATAGAACCTGCTCAATCCTGCCCCGCCAACTGTAGCCGCACCTGATAACGATCCTGTGTTTGCTCCTACCTGACCGCCTTCTACGGATACTGTTGCAAGAGAAGATGGAGCTATCTGGTAGACAATGCCACCGCCGCCTCCAGCACCGCCTGGAGAGTTCGTTCCGATTGCGTTTCCTCCGTTCCCACCTTTTGCCTCTACTGCGATAGCAGGGATTGGGTTTGGACTTACCACTGCAGCGATGCCGCCACCCCCACCGCCGCCTCCACCGTTTCCTGTGTCCGAGGGAGGATTAACGTTGGAGTAACCCATCGTCCCTCCATTTCCATACGCACCTGCACCGCCTCCACCACTTCGCCGCGCCACACTACCAGAAGTGTTGTAGTCGCTTGACCCTGATCCCCCCGTGCCTGCCCCCATATCAGTCGCCACCAATTGCGACAGATTCGCAAGCAAAAGCGATAGTGCATTTGCCACTCCTGCCCCGTTAACGGTAGCGACAGTATTGGTTGGTGGGAGTGGAGAGCCGCCACCTGCCGTGAAACCAAAAAACTGCCCATCAGGTCCGCGGTTTCCTTCTGTACTCGTGGTACCTGTTCCCGCTGTCGCATTTCCTCCATTCGCCCCATTGGAAATGATCTTTCCATTTCCCACAATGGTATTTGCGATAACGAGAAGTAACCCACCGCCCCTTCCTCCGGCCCCGGCATTATTGGGTCCTGCCACATTTGCACCGGGTTCAGAAGAAATCGTGCCGTTTAAAGTAAGGGTGCCGCTCACATAAATTACCTGTATGGGCTCGGTTGTTTTCAACGTATGGCCACTATTTATCGTTAAGTTTCGGTATCTCGCTACCGATTCGGATAGGGTTGTTGTCGGTACAGCTGTACTGAAATCCGTCGTGCTACCGAACGCCATTAACGAGGGGCCTGCTGCCCCCACTAGGCTCTTAAATAGAGCTACATTGAACTCGTCCGTCTTCTTTTTGTCATCCGCGCTCATAAACCCAGATTTTAATGGGGTCGCATTTTCGTGTGAATGATTCGTTGCTGCAGCAATTGCGATCCACTGACCTGATACTGGATCTTTTACCTTTGGGATCGTCATATCCTCACCTCACTAATTAGTTGTATCGATCCACAATAAACTTGGATCTGCTGGAGGGCTACTTCCTACATAATATCCTCCTGGTCCAGGTGGTCCTTGGGGTCCAACATCTCCTTTGGGGCCAGAAGGTCCTTGAGCTCCTACATCTCCTTTTACCCCCTGAACTCCCTGCGGACCTTGGGGTCCCTGTGGGCCGATATCCCCTTTATCGCCTTTTGGCCCCTGAACACCTTGCGGCCCGCTTGGTCCCGGATCACCTTTGTCGCCCTTGATACCCTGTATGCCTTGAATACCTTGAGCGCCCTGCGGACCGATATCCCCTTTATCACCCTTGTCCCCTTTTGGTCCTTTCAAATCGGCATAGGAGTAGGAAGCATCCGTATCCCGTTTGATTCCAAGGGAGGTCCCTTGCCACTGATACTGCAAACCAACTCCTGCTGGCCCCTGGGGACCAGGCTCACCGCTGCTACTTATTTCTGCCACCGGTTGTTCAGTCACCTGTTTGATTTTTTCAATCAGAGTTGGGGCTGCCTTCCCGAATGTAGCCTCTAGTTTCACTCCGATGGATTCGTATGTTTCTTTGACTTCAACGATTCGGACATGGATTCTGACTCCCCAATTCCGGTTCTGTATCGTCACGACATCCCCCAAGTCGTAATCCCTTCGATAAGTCAGGTTGGAATAGGGTAGTAGCTTCGATTCAAAGTTCTCCACCCTAGCGGTTTCAGCAAGCTTCTCATTCCCCCGATCCATCAGCATCCGCCTAATATCCTGCTCAGTTAATGGTTGCTCGGATTGATCATTGGTTCCAATATCTCTGGCATCCACGAACATCTCATAACGATCCAGTCCAGCAGCATCACCGATTGAAATAATTTTCCGTTCTGCTCCCTCTCCTTGCCCACCTACCAAAGCTACGTTTTTATGGCCTATACTGGATGAAACATAACTCTGGCTTTCTACATTGTCATACTCAATGGAGAAGATGGCGGGAGGCAGCCTGTCCTGATCGGATGTTAAATCGCGCCCCTCCAGAACTTCAAATACAAAGTGTTGATTCTCGAGGTCTAATTGAACGGCCCAACCAAGCCCAGAAGAAATGCTCAGTTTCTCTTGTTCTTCGTCTAGGGGCTTGTATCGTGTTTGAAACTGAATCTGTTGACCGCGCTGCAGATCAGTAGCGCAAACCATATGCGGAATGATTCTTCCCTCATCTTCGGGCTGAATACAATTGGCATGAACGTAATGTTTCATAATCGTTTCCACAGTGCCATTCACATAGTCATAAGCCTTTTCAGCAGGTGGGTAGGTGATTCTCCTCCCTAATAGGCCAGATAGCATCGGCCCTCTGACAACCAGCGTTTCTTTCCCATCATCATCAAAGCCGATTTCCCGATGCTTAATGATGGCCGCTTCCCTCGGATGGTCCGGCAGAAAAATAATCCGATCTTCTTGGAGAATGTTCGCGTTATGCATGGATCGATCAATGTGCAACTCAAATTCCCCTGGCTTATGCCAGCGACGAATCCACTGCAGGGATGAGTACGTGTCAATCTCACCGAGAAGAGAAAAATCAGTGTCGATTACGCGAATTGGTTTCATCCCCTACTCACCTCGTATCCACCCAAATATCCCCTGCCTTAGGAGCAACAGGTTCCGTATCCGAAACATAAACCGTTGAGGTAAGGTTTTTCGCTGTGACAACCCCCGCCACTGTCAAATCAAAACGCTCATCCGAAACAGTAGAGATGGCTGCAGAACCTGCGTTTATTCGCACCTGAGCCAGACTTACCTCGAAGATGATCTGGTCACGCTGCAGTGCAGGCGGGGCAGGATTGGTCGCGGGTGTTCCTTTTTTAACGAAAACTTTCACATACCTGCTGGCAACAGATCGATCGAGACGGATCACTACCCGATCGATCCGTGGATTTGTTATATCCGCTGCTGCGTGTGTAAGCTCAAGATCAGACGTGTTACGGTATTGATAGCCCTCCAGCAGTGCTGATCCAGCTTCCACTTTCGTTTTCAAACCGCTCACATGACTTACTTTCAAAGCAGGTAAGCCATTTGTATAAAAAAGGCCAGATGTGAGAAACTGCCTGAAAAACTTCGCAAACTCGTCCGCCTCATACTCTCGGTCCCCATCTACCGAATTAAAAAAACTGTACTCTTCCGCCACCAGGTCACACCCCCAAAAAGCGTTCACGCCACTTGACTTGGACAGGTGAACGCTCATATTCATAGCCGGTTGAATAGCTGATCTTGTTGTTTCCTTCGATCAATTGGAAAAAGATGCTGTTATTTTCGATATAGTGGAAGGCGTTGCTCACCACTCCGCTTGCATCCACTTTCGTTACCGATTTCTTCCCGAATTCTGTTTGTACAACTAGCTGCTCACCTTCAAACAAGCTTTGTTTGACTTCCACGAATTCGCCTGTCGTATCATTCTGAATCCGAATAGGCTTAGTTGCTGGACCAAAAAAGGTAATTTCTACGGGGGTTTCCACATCCCCCTCATTAGCGATGATTTTGCTCTTGCTAGGTGATTCATCTGCAAAACCGTTTGGTAAGTGAAGAGGAAATGTTAAGCCGCCATCAAAGGCGGTTAACTCCTCCGTTTTTCCTTCTGGATCCAGCCAGAACGGATTCGGACAAAGAAAGTCCACTACAAACTTGCGGTATGTTCCGCATCTGGAATCAATAAAGGTTGGGCCTGTCTCAGGCACAGCAGTAATTTCTTTTACCCCACCGTCATATTCATACCGAAGGGTACCCGGCCCCCTTTTCGGATTTAAAACCGCTACCAGCATCCTACGTATGGCAAATACATTCTCCCGACTCTGTCCGAGAAGCGCCCCCTCAATAGAGATTGATCGGGAGTTAAGAAAAGAGGCAATGTATGTTGTGCCGTCCTGGTAAGGGGATTTTTGCGTCTGTATATCAAGCTTTGGAGTCCCAACGCCCTCGAGTTTAGTAACGATAAGAGGGGCAGAGTCGCCGAAAACGACGCTCTCCCCTCGTGGATTCACATATGTGATTGTTCTCATTCCCTTACAGCCCCCATTCCAAAGCCAAACGGCGACTGACTTGAAGATTCTTCCGAGCGGTTTCAGCCGGTGACAGCGGCGTCGGACTATTGAATGTATTGTTCATAGTAACGTTAGGCTTTGTATTGGCTGCAATCGCCTTAGCCAAGGCATCGTAATCGATTGCCTGACCGCCGATTTTCGGGATATCGTAGTTCGGAATGACCTGAGAACCACGTGGTAATTTCAGCAGTTCAATGCCGTTTTCCCCGACCCACGTCCATCCCTCTTCAGTGACAGTCCCTCCATTTTTCAGTCCTGGTGCCGAGAATGACGCAGCAGCTGCACTGCCGCCTCCACCTGCCCCCGACATGCTTGAGTCGCCCGTATTGTTGCCCCCTGATCCGCCTGACCCTCCGCTAAGCGCTCCGCGTATCTGACTGATAAGTCCATCGATCCAGCCCTTGATTTGCTTCCAGAGCCATGACGTTTTGCTTTTGATCCCGTCCCATAGACTGATGACAAAATCTTCGCCAGCCTCTACGAAATCCTCAGCGAATTCCTTGATCTCGGTCACGGTATCATTCATGTAGCTGATAAAGTCGCTCTTGATCTGTTTCATGCCGCTGACTACAGTCTCTTTGGCATTATTGAGGCCATCCGTGAAGAGCCACTTAATCTTATTCCATGCCTCAGTAAAGAACGTTTTGATCGCGTTCCATGCTGTTTCAATAGACGTCCTCATCGCGTTCATCGCCAAAGCGTTAAGAGCCTTTAGACTCTCCCAAATAAACGAAAAGAACTGGAGTATCCCGCCCCATATCGTCTCGGTCAGAGTCTTGATAGTCGTCCAAGCTAATGTCAGGTATCCTTTTACAGCTTCAAGCGCCCCAAAGAATACAAGCTTGATCCCTTCCCATATCTGGCCGAACGCTACCTGTAGATTCAACCAAATCATTTGTGCATCGGCTACGAGCTGAGTAAAGTTCCCCGTAACCAGGTCGTAAATGAGCAGCACGGCACCCAGAAAGATACTTTTTATGGCGTTCCAAACGCCGCCAAAGTAAAGCTTGATTCCGTCCCAGATCATCGCCAGCCCAGCCTGCATGCTATAGAAAATTGCCATGACTCCATCGACAAATGGTGACACGATCGCCAAAACTGTCGAGACAATCAAGTTCCACGAATCCGAGGCGATCTGCTTTACGTTTTGCCACAGCGCAGCCAGATAGGTTACTATCTCGCCCCAGTGCTGCTGGATGAGGAGTGGGATTCCAATGAATGGCGCGATAACCGCGAGTATTACCGGTCCCCACTCTGTAAAAAAGCTTTGTATCCAATTCCAGGTTGTAGCAAAATACTGCTTGATCCCTTCCCAAGCAGTTTCTGTAGCGCTTAATATGGAGTCCCAAAGGTTTACCATGTACTCCTTGATGGCGTCCCAGTTTTCATAGATGAGATATGCTGCGGCAGCTAAAGCGGCGATAGCTAAAATTACTAAACCGATCGGCCCAGTGAGAGCGGTAAAAGCTCCTCCTACTCCTGCTAAAACTGGAGCGAGCATACCAAATCCTGCGGCTATTTGTGGCAAAAATCCGACCAGCAAGAGAAGTGGCCCAGCTATTAACGCGACAATCGCTGCGATAGCTCCAGCAATAGCAATAAAGGACTTTACTCCATCTGGAAAACGGTTGAACACGTCCACGGCGCTCTGAATCGCAGAGACCAATACCTGTAGAGCCGGCAGCAACGCTTGCCCAATGGAAATTTTAGCGGTGTCCACAGCTCCACCTAACTGTTCTATCGCCCCTTTAAACGTGTTCAGCTTTTGGGCTGCTACCTCATTTGCAGATATTTTCCCCATAGCCACCGCCATGTCGGTGACGCCCTTTGCGCCTTCCTTGTACAGGATATTCGCTGCCCGGATCGCGTCAGATCCAAACATCGTGTTGAGGGCAACCTGCCGTTGCTCAGCTGTCATATCCTTGAGCGCATTCTGTAACAAGTCCGCGATCTCAGACATTTCCTTTAAGTTCCCGTTGCTGTCGTAAAAAGCCGAGGATAGTGCCCCGGAGTTAAATGCCATCTCTTTGAACGCCTTATTTGCCTGTTCTGACCCTACTTTTGCGCTGACTGTCTCAGCTGAGAATGTCATCATAGCGTCTACTACGTCTGCCGTCGCACTTGATGCTGGCTTTATCCCATTGTCAGCTAGAAACTTCATCGCCTTCGCGGCATCGAATGAGATTAACCCGAGTCGATCGAACTCTCCGTATGCATCTGCAGTAGTAGGTGTCAGCCGCATCAACATTGTTTTTAACGATGTACCTGCGTCAGATCCTTTCAGCCCGTTCTGAGCAAATACAGCGAGAGCAGTTGAGGTGTCTTGGAACGTCAAGCCAACGCTTGAAGCTACAGCTGATACCTGAGATAGTCCGAACTTCATTTCTTCGACACTCGTGGCTGATGCGTTTGCGGCACCGGCCAGAATGTCAGCTGCTTGTGACACCGAGATGTTGTCATCCCGGAAAGCGTTCAAAGCGACTGAGGCGATCTCGGCCGCATCTGCTAGCTCGAGCTCACCAGCTACAGCCAGCGATAACGCTCCCTGCAGGCCGCCCCCCATAATGTCTTGTACACTGACTCCGGCTTTGACAAGCTCTTCGATGCCGCGTGCTGCCTCGGTTGCTGAGTACTTGGTATCAGCGCCCATCTTCATGGCTAGATTCTCCAGCTCTGCTGAGAACTGGGCAACCTCATCAGGTGCCATAACGGAGTAGACGTTTGCCATGCCCTGTTCAAATTCGGAAGCACTTTTCACCGCAATCCCAAGCCCTGCTGCGATACCGACACCGGCCGCCGTGATGGCAGCTCCCACTCTCTGCATTTGTTCGAAGGAGTTACCCATCGCCTGCTGTGCCTGGTCAAATGACTCTTTATATTCATCACCAAGCTTGTCCACCAGGCCGCTTTGCTTCTTCACTTCCCCGCTTACGTCCCCCAGCTTGCCTTCCAGACCCTTTAGTTCCTGCTCGGTCTTCGCGATCTCCCTTTGAAACGCCCGGTACTGACCCTCAGATATATCTCCCTTCGCAAACTGCTGATTGACTTGCTCCTGTGTTGCCTTCAATCGGTCCAGCTTTTCACGGGTATTGGCGACTGCGTCTCCCAGCAGCTTTTGCTTTTGAGCAAGCAGCTCAGTATTCGTCGGATCGAGTTTTAAAAGCTTTTCGACTTGCTTGAGCTCAGATTGGATATTCTTGCTTTTTGTATTAACGTCAGTGAGGGCTTTCGACAGCCCGGTTGTTTCCGCACCGATTACCACGTTTATACCGCGTATCGTTTCAGCCATCTCCTCACCCCCTATCTGCCGTAAAAGGCGTCAATATCAGCTTGTGTGGCTTCCCTTGGCTGATCTTCCCTAGTGCCACGAAAAATTTCTACGAAGTCGATCAAATCAATGACTCGTAGCTCGTTCACCTCTGCAAAACTAAGACCGGCCTTCTTTGCCCCTACGAGCAAGGCAATTTCAAGTCGTTCGGTTTGATCGTTATCTTGCGATTTGCGCGCTGATTTTCGCTCCGGAACGAAAAAAGCCCTCAGCGGCTTCCTCCATTACTGCGGAGAGTATGCCACTATCGAAAAGATCAAATGTCTCAAAAGAAGCGACCCATTCTACAAATGACGGGAATTGCTTTCCGTAAGAATCTGCTTTTGCCATAGCCCAGATCAATTGGATAAGCATAACAGTATCGAGCTGCCCAAGGTCTATATTTTGCACGTCAAGATTCGGTGTGCCGTTCCCTTTTCCAAAAAGTGACTGTGCCCCGACCATGCCCTGTAACATCTTCATCAGGTCTCCAAGCAGGTCGGCTTTGAATTCCTGCTTATAAAACAGAAGAGCCAGGGGCGTAGCCCTGACTCTCACTTCTCTTGATCCAATCCTGATCTCACGCATTATGCGCCACCCCCGCCGAACACAGGCTTGTAAATGGTTGTGAAGAATGAGTTATAAGCAGTAGCATTTGTATCACTCAGCTCAAGATCGCCCTTCACGATCTTTTTCCCATCGATCTCAATCGGAGAAACGACGAGGTTCATTACGTCAGTGGCCACTTCAATCGATTCGCCCTTTGTCTTACGTTCTTTTGCAGGTCGGTTTGCCTGGCAGTCGTAGTAGACAAACCGTCGGTTTTTCTGATCCCCTTGGATCTGGCCAAGCAAAGCGAATTTCTTTGGAATCGCATCCGAAATTTCAATGAGCGCTCCGTTGTCGTCAATTTCCCAGCCCAACATTTCTGCCAGCACCGCATCCGGCACAAGCGTCATTTCCAATTCGCCAGTATAGCCGTTGTTGCTCGAAACAACGAAATAGGCTGTATTATCTGCGTAGAATGTTGATGTCTCACCCTGCGCCTCTGGCGTCCAGCGCACGGCTCCTGGAATTGGGATTGGCGGTTTCCAAGCTGGCTGTCCCTGCGCTGTTAAGTCAGCGAATGCAATGTGCACTTTTTCAAGTCCAAAGGTAACTTTGTTGTCAGGCATATTTACCCTCCTAAGAGTTGAATTTCATAAATGATCTGCCATAGCTTCTCGCCATCCAGCCAGGCTTCTGTCTTTCTGTACGGCAGCTGCAATTCTTTTAGCTTGTCCTGGACTAATTTCTCGGCAGCTAGATCCTTTTTCGCTGTGTACAGCTCTATTTGAAAGTTTTCGATACTCACATAATTGTGATTGTCGGCGATCAAGTCACTTGAGTATGAAAACTGGTAGGTTATAAAGGGCGGAGGCGGCGCTGGTTCGTTCTCGGTACTCTCAAACTGGCCATATGCGACTGGAAGGCCCAGAGACTCGAGAACCAGGTAAAGATCGGCTTGGGTCATGTTCCACCACCATTCTGAATGATCCGCTTGATATCATCAGTCAATCCGTCAGCGTGCTTATCATAGGCTGGACGTAAATGGGGGATGGCTTGTACTCGACCGCCGTTCCGCTTTGCATGTCCAAACTCAAGCAAATGAACCCGGCGGTAGTCCTTCTTGTTCCAGATCACGCGCCGAGCTTTTCCTCCGCTGTCTTGCTTGGTTACTTTGAAGCCTTGGGCATATCCTCCGGTTCGCTTGGGAGCGCTAACTGCTACTTCTGCCAAAACCTTGTCTGCTACCTCACCCACTTTTTTCTCAACAGCTTCGGAAACATCCTCGGTATATTCGCGAACGACTCTTGTGATTTCTGCAGCCAGCTGGTCAAGCGAAATATCAGCCATTGGAGGCCACCCTCTCACAAGTCAATTCCAGCTCTTCAAAGTTGGTCTCGTATGTCCGAATTACGTTGTAGCGCTTGCCCTCGAACTCCAGAAGGCGCTCGCCGTTGTATTCATAAGCATGAATAACAAAAACCAATTCCGGGCGAAGTCCTGCGGTAGCCGCGTTATAAAACTCGGAGCGTCCGACTGACTTCAAGCCGCATAGAATTGGTGTTTCGATAGGATCTATAGGAATTTGGTTGCCAATCTCGTCCTTTTCTACCCTGCCAGGTGAAATCAGCTTCAATTCATGATCGTAGGTCATGCCATCGCACCGCCCGAATGGATAATCAGGTTATGGAGGCGATACTGCATGTGCCTGGGCATTGCCTCGGAGCTGTCACGGGACTGGTACCGCCAAACGGATAGGTCAACGCAAAACATAAGATGGCTTGCACTGTCCTCCCGTAGAGCGATACCCTTCTCGTCTGCCAGCTCCTCAATCACGCCTTCGATAATGGCCGTGAGGTACGTATCCCTTACTGCTGTACTGATTCCAAGACGTGCTTTGGTAAGTGATAAAACGGCTGTTACGTCCATCCCATTGCCCCCTTGATGGCCGTAATGATTTCCGCTTTCAGCATCGTAGACGACAGCCCCTCTATGCCATGATCTAAAGCGAACTGCAAAAGCTCCGCTTTAGTCATGGCGTCAAGGTCAGGCTGCGGCTCGGGGCTGCTGAAAGCCATTATTCCCCCGTCGGTCTTGTGTATGTCAGGTAATACCCGGCCTGCGTATCTCCTGCTTTTACATCAAAACGGACAAAGGCTGCAAGCATCTGGCCGTATACGTTGTGATCTACCCATTTAACGGACACTTGCTTACGGTTAAAGAATTTGCAGAACGCCTTGGCATCTCCGATAAATCCTACGAGTTGCCCAGCCGCCGTACCGATCATGTCATCATCCAGTACGACAATCTCTTTACCTTTCAGACGTTTACCGGATGCAACTGTTACGTCGTCCTGGAGCATGTATCGTCCATTGCCGTCTTTCATCAAATCCAGCTCATTAAACAGCGACTGGGAGACGTAGAGTTTGACTTGATACGCCGTTTTGAAGCCGGTGTTAAGCAGCGTAATAATGTCATCTAACGAGTCTGCTGTTTTAGCCGGTGCGGATTTCAGCACGGTTGCGATGGCGAAATTACGAGTATTTACTTCTTGATCTTGAATCTCTTCGTCGATTAATCCAACAATGTCATAATCAGCATCGTCGATAGCTTCCTGTGAAATCGGGATGTATCCACGGTAGGTTTCAATGCTGTAAGAAACATCAGAAATCGTTGGCTTAGCCAGCTCTGGGTTAGCTTCCAATTCAGCGACAGTGCTCATTTTCGTTCCTGATTTCTTGATAACCGGGTACTTACCGGTCGAGCGAGTAGCTGGCACGTTCTTGACATATTGCAGCAGGTCGACAGTATCTTCAACCGCCTTTTCAGGAGCCAGCAGTTCTTCTGGTATAAGGGCCCCGCCATCAACGAGTTTGAATCCCTCAATAGCTCGAACTTCCGCGCCTTTGGAACGAATATAAGCATTTACTGCCGAGCGCAATTCTTTGACTTGTTCTTTATCCATCTTCCCTTTACCCTCCGTTTGGCTGCGGTTAGCAGGCTTTTTATTATTTGAGCGTTCGAGCTCTGTTTCCAAATCCTTGATTTCCTGTTCAAGTGTTGCTTTATCGTTCTCGACTTCACTGATTTGAGATTGATTATCCTGGATGCTTTGCTCCAGGGCTGCCAGGTCCTCTTCAGTTTCTGCGGCCTCAATAGATGCTTCGAGATCGTTCCGTTTCGCAAGCAATTCTATCAGCTTGTCGCCCGTTGTTTTCAAGGCCGAGCGCTTCAGATTCAGTTTTGCTCCAATCAAAACCGGGTTAATTATCATTCTTCAACATCTCCCTCAGTCGTTGCTTCGTCTTAGCAACCTTTTCTTTTTTTATGGATTCGGCATCTCGCTGACGGGCGCTAACGTCCGTTTGTGGATATGCCGGGAAAGCGGTAGTTGATACTTCTAATAGCTCGGCCTCTAAAACGCGCCATTTCACGCTGCCGTCTTGTTTCTCGATGACTTCCTCCCGTGTTGGGTAGAAGCCAAAAGAGCAGCCTTTCACTTTCCCGGTTTGCACCTTGCGATAGGCTGATTTAGCGTTTGGATCCTCTAGGTCGATCGTCACTCTGCCCCAAAGTCCTTTTGAATCGGATCTCAATTCCAAAGTCCCGCTATCTGTGGAACCAAGAACAATCCGGCTGTCGTGGTTGTCCAGGCAGAGAATGTTCTTTGTTCGCAGGCTCTCCTCAAAAGCTCCAGGTGCTACCTCTTCAAAAGCCCCTCGCCAAAGTTCAGTCTCAGAGTCGTAAACAACAAAATAGCCTTCGAGAATCGCCTCGTTTTCATTCTCAGCAGCCCTGACCTGCAATTCAGAGGTAAATGGCATAATCCGTTTATTCACTCGTATCACCGCCTTTCAATTTAGACTGCTTACCAAGCATGGTAGACGGGATGTAATTCTCCAGGATGATCAGCTCTTCCATTTCTGCATCCGGGTCCATCCCGATCCAGTCGCGCAACTCGTTCCGCCTCATCGTATTACGGTCAATCATTTGCGTTCCGGCTTCTACCATCTCGCTTAGGTCGTAAGCATACAGGCTGCGTGGATTCAGCCGAATGTATAAGTCTGGGCTGAACAATAGATCGCGTGTAAGCGTCTGAGCTATTCTCTGGCCGATGGACAGAATGCGAGAATTAACAAAGTGGTTGTATTCCTCTTTTTTAAACTCACCCACGCCCAAGAAAAAGGCTGGCACTCCAATGAGCCCAGCAATCGTCTTTTTATCAATTTCCATGCCCTCGATAATAGCGATATCTTTCAGGGATAAGGGTGTTACCTGGTGGACATTCAGAAGATCGGCAGGAATAACCCAGGGCTTTCCTCCCTCTGTGTCGTCGACGTACTTCTGGAGAATCTTGTCCCGACCTTCTTTTGTTCCCATTTCCTCGGTCAGTGCATCGACTGCCAAAATCAATGTCGGCATGTATTTGCCTGACATAAAATTCTGCTTCGTTTTCTGCGCCTGGGACAACCCTTTTACGATATCCCGTAGGGCCACTCTGTAGCCCGTGCCGCGATATGGGTAATAGGGATGTGGGTTAAGAACAAAATGCACGACTTCGTCCGGCTGATAGGTAACCCCGTTGTAATCAATGCTATAATCCATCATTTTTTTGCCGTCGTTGTAAATGACTGCTGGCATCTGAAACGGCGTCAGGCTGTCGATAAGCCCTGTCTCAGGATCAACCTCTATATGCAGGAGGGAATTCCCGTCGCCATCCAGCAGAAGATCCCTAACGATCTTATAGAGCCAAGTTTTTCGCGTCATATTTTTGCAAGGCTCGATGTCAATCTTACGTGACAAAGCATTGCGTACTCTTTTGTCGCCTGTATCGCTATTCTGAACCAGGTGGATTGTCATACTCGACACCAGGTCTGCAATTTTATCCACGGCAATGAGCACGTCAGGATGATCGGACAACCGGGTATAGCCGACCGTACCAGTGTCGCCCAAGGCAATCTGAATAGCGACAGGGGCAGGGGCAGCGTCATCCGTAGATCTTGTCTTTGGCTTACGATTCCAGAATGGCATTTCGCACCTCCTTCTCTAATTGTTTAGCCAGTCGTTGGCCTCTGACGCTTTCGTCATATTTTCGAGCATTTGCACCGCTGCGAAGACAGAAGCGTCGAATATATCGATACGCTGCTCAGGCATTATCTTTTCGTATTGGATCATGTCGTCCGTCTTCTCGACAGCATGGACATTCTGCACGCAGTATTCGAACGCCTGGGAATGCAAGTAATAAAGCTTGCCGTCTTTGGCGTGCTTCTCGATCCTGCGGAATCCCTCTGACTTCTTGTAAAAGTATTGCGGCTGATCGACTATTTTGAAGCCTTTCTTTTTCATGCCTAAGAAAAACTCCCGGCCAAACTTCCGGTCGAATCCCACTTGTTTGATTTTGAAGCCCATCGCCTTCATATCGACGAACCACTTAATGACGTCGTCATAATTAACCGTTGGCGTGTTGCTCATCGTCAGCCATCCGTCATCTTTCCAGCCAAACAGCGGAATGTTATCCTCTTCTGCCTTCCTTGTCGCCGCAACAATCGGGAAAAAGGCATGCGAAATGATAATATCCACGCCCTTGTAGGTCCCATATATAGCTGCTGCCGTCAAGTCATGCAGTTTGGATAAGTCGCCGCCCCCAAACCAATCAATAGGCAGTTTGGCAAGCTCCGCAATGGTCCATTTGTATTTCCGATCACTCGCCCGAAACTCGTCCAGGTTGAAATACGACTTCATAGCCGAAGTGTAGACATTTAACGACTTCGCAAGGAATGATTTTCTTTGCTGTGGGTCGTTTTGTGCTTGCATCGCGTCGTTCATAAGCTCTTGCCCGGATACCGACACGTTGTAATTCGGGTTTGCCTTCTCGTGCTCTATTGGATTGGTGTAGTCAACCTCTCCGGTTTCGGGATCTGCGTCGGCTTTAGCAATGAATATAAACAGCTGTTCATCTTTGACGGTGCCATCCAAGACCTTTTGACAGTAAACCATCCGGTTATAGCAAAAACTGTTCATGTTATCGCCAGCCGTCGTAATGCCGATGCACAAACTATTTCGGTAGGCTTTACCTGATTCTTTAATCGTGTTGTATTGGCTCGCATTCCGGTAAAGATGCAGCTCATCAAGAATCTGGATCAGCGTGTTCAGTGAGTCCATGCGGTCGCTATTTCCCGCCACCGTCTCAATCCGTAAATATCCGTCTCCCAGATCGCCACTGATGCTGTGCTCTTGGTTATTGTCGAGGATACGGAAGTTTTCTTCCTCTCCCATTTGCTTCAAGTTGTAATTTAAAAAATTGAAGCTCTGCAACGCTTGTTTCAGCTGCGCTCCAACGATTACAATTTCAGCTCCAGATCGTCGCTCTAGCAATCCAAGGCCCCAGGCTAACGCGCTCATGAATGGCGTTTTTCCCTGTTTACGAGGGAGCATGTTAAACGCCTCTTTGAACCGCCGCAGCTTCGTTCCCTTATGGAAGAACCCTAAAAGGTTGTAGACGACAAATTTTTGCCATGGCTGCAACAAAAAAGGCTTACCTCGTAATGGGTAACCCTCCATATCTTCGCCCTTTTGGTGGACGAACGTCTTTTCGATTATCCCGATAACAAACTCTGCGTCTTTCGGGTTGAAGTCATATGCCGGGTTTCCTAAGTCGTCCAAGAACCGCTGGCATGCTTGAATGACCTCTTTATTCGCTACTTTCCTGCCCTCGACAATGCTAGTGGCATACTCTAGTACAATGTCGTAATTCTTGAATTTACCCATTTAGACTGCTCATGGCAGCCTCTAAAGCTGACTGTTTTTTGCCCTTGTCCGGCTTTGCTGTTTTCATTGCCTGAGGATTGAGGCACAAGCGGTCGGAGTATGCCAGGATGTCCTTCCGTAACGACTCCAGGGTTGCAACAATTGGTGACTTTTTTGCCCCGCCAGCAGCGGTATAACTTTCGTACTGATATCCTTCTTCTTCAAACTGTTTGTTCAATGTCAGGAACTGAAAAACCAGCTCCGCATACAAGTCAACCACGCGATTGTACTGGGGTTTATGTACTCCCAGTTCCTTCATATCCGCTATTGTCCTGCGCTTAATTGTTTCCTTTGTCGGTACGTCCGCCATGCACTCACCTCCCTCAAAAAAAATATTTTGGAGAATCGCACTATTGGAAAAAGCTCCCCGCCCGGTCCCTTATACTTGAAATCCTTTTGCTCTAAGGAGGGGGGATACCTTATCCTGCCAATACTTGCCGAAATCCGTCACTTCTCGGGTTATCCTGTCATGCATCGTATTATGCCGCTTGTCACTCAACGCCACCAGGTTCTCATCCACCAAAGCCAACTCTGGGTAACCTTCAAGAGGAAATATGTGGTGCACCGTTGTAGCTGGTTCAGTCTTACCGTACCGCTTACTCTCTTGGCACATGTACTCGTCACGTCGCAAGATCGCTGATCGCTTTCGTTTCCACTTCCTTGACTTGTAGAATGATTGAGTCATGGCTGTACCTCCCTTCTATACGGAATAACAAAAGCCACCCGGATTCCGGATGGCTTGCTTACGGTGCTTTGTATATTTTTCCACACTATCAGTTTACACTGGACAAAGTGACACAGTAAACGAACTCTTTTTGACATGGCCTCTACTCTACGAATCGAATGCTATCAACTCCAAAAATCAATGATGCCAAGGCTTCGCAGGCTTTGTCCACGTCCCGATAGACCGTCCGAGTATCTGTTTTGTGACATATCGCAATTTCTTTTGCTGTGCTTCTTTCCTCGTCCAGATACAAGAGTTTGATAGATTGATAGATTCGCTTATCCTCTTCTCTTCCTGATTGCTCGCACATGATCCGATAAACGGCAATCATTCTGTCGATAAACTTTACCATTAGCTTAGTCCTTACCTTACTCCGTTTGATGGAATCAAGGGCTAACTCTTCCGCCCCCAATTCTTTCAGCATCCACGTATCATCCATGTTATCCAGCTCAATACCTCGTGTATCACAATGTTTCTTAAAATTTCGGTAGTTTTTCAAAAGCAGCTTGATGTTTCGTAATCTGCGATCCCGATTCGTTTGTTGCTTTTGCTTCTCTTTCTCTTGAAATTCCATAGCTGCTTGCACAGCTGCACGCGAAATCTCTTTGATCATTTCAGGGCTCAATGCTTGCTGTTGTCCCATCGGCTCACTCCCTTTTTACTTTCTCAATTCGTGCCTTTACAGCCTGCATCAACGACTCTTGGCCCGACGCTTTTCTCTCCAATGCCATCACTGCCTCCTCGTCCATCGTGCCCTCTGCAACCAGCCGCATGATGACGATCCGTCTGGTCTGCCCTTGCCGGTGAACACGGGCGTTCGCCTGCTGATCTTCTTCCAGGCTCCAAATCTGGTCATACCAGACAACGGTTTGGCAGCTCGACTCCTGTAGGTTCAAGCCGTGCCCTGCGCTTTTCGGATGTAGAAGCAACAGCGGAATCTCATCGTTGTTCCACGCCCGAATATCCTCGTTTCCGTCCTTGCCTTTCCGCAAGATCCGGGCTTTTGGGAATCGCCTCTGGATCCGATCAAGGCTGTGCTTGAAGTTGTAAAACACCATGACAGGTTTCCCGTTTGCCGCCTCGATAATATCTTCCAAGGCATCCAGTTTTGCCTCGTGGATCTCCTTCACTCCGCGTTCCTCGTCATACACGGCCCCGGATGCCATTTGCAGTAGCTTGTTACTCAGGACAGCCGCTGTATTTGCCACGACATCGGCGTCTGCAAAGGGAAGCAGAAGCTCCTCTTCCAGTTTTTCGTACAGTTCCCTTGCCCGGTTAGATAACTTAACCGGTACCGCCAAATCAATCCGTTCCGGCAGCTCCAGCCAATCCTCGGCTTTCATGCTTACCGCGATATCGGATATGGCTTCATAGATTCGCTGTTCGGCCTCTTTCTTCTGCCTCCACTTGTGGACGATATGACCGTCTCGCTCTGCAGGGACAAAATATCGATCGCGGTAGCCAGTTATCGTCTTACCTAGCCTTTCGCCTTGATCTAGCAGATAGATCGGTGCCCACAAGTCTAGTAGGCTGTTCGGTGC
This sequence comes from Brevibacillus choshinensis, assembly GCF_016811915.1. Taxonomy (NCBI): domain Bacteria; kingdom Bacillati; phylum Bacillota; class Bacilli; order Caryophanales; family Paenibacillaceae; genus Brevibacillus; species Brevibacillus choshinensis. Next base: position 5,237,968 of record NZ_CP069127.1, read on the forward strand.
TGGCGTGCCTGTTAGCCCTACCACGCGTTTGATCATCGGTCGAACCCGACGAAGCGCCCTGAATCGTTTTGATTGGTGATTTTTGAAGCTCGACAACTCATCGATCACAACAGTATCGAAATTCCACTTCGTGCCAAGCTCACTTACCAGCCACTCTACGTTTTCGCGATTGATGACGTATATATCAGCAACTGCTTTCAGTGCTCGCCTTCTCTCATCTGCGCTGCCTAGAACCTTTGAGATCCTTAAATGCTGCAGGTGATCCCACTTTTCGACTTCACGCGCCCAAGTGTCGTCTGCGACTCGTAACGGTGCTATGACCAGCACGCGATTGGCATCAAAGTAGTCATTCAGCAGTAGGTCAAGGGCTGTCAGCGTGGAGACCGTCTTACCGAGGCCCATCTCCAACAACAACGCGATATACGGCGTGTCCAGTATTCGCTGCGTAGCGTATTCTTGGTATTGGTGAGGTCTGAATTTCATTTCAGTGTCACCTCTTGTATGAATTCCTCAATTCCTTCAACCGAATCTATTTTGTAAACCTCGTGCCCGAGGCTGCGTAGTGTTTTTGCCCATTTTTCCTGTAAGGGCTCCAGCTGTTTCCCCGGCGCTTTCATCTCCACGTAGACCGTTCTGCCTCCTGGTAGGATGACCAGCCTATCCGGTACTCCGCGATTGCCGGGGCTTGTCCATTTCGGCGCTTTCCCACCTATCCGTTCCACTTCCCGGACCAGTCGTCGTTCCAGGTTTGATTCTCTCATCTTGTCCTCCTCATATCCGGTTGCCGTTTTGCCCTTCTCGCGCACGTACTGTATATATGGGCGTTTAACCCTATATACCCGTAGTCGCTATATAGGTTAATTAATATATTTATTACTTTTAAGGATTTTACGGCAACCTTGGCAACCAATCGCCTAATGCCTTGATACTGTAAGCCCTAGGCGGTTTCCGTAACCGGACTGTCTCGGCAACCTCACGGCAACCTTGGCAACCAATCACGGCAACCTTGGCAACCTCTCGGCAACCAGTCACGGCAACCGCTCAAACACCCTTTGGACACCATATCCGGGTATCTTCGCTTTCCCGTTTCGTTCAGCCCAACCCGGTATGCGCCTCATGATATCCATGATCTCTTTCCCTTCCCATGTCCGCATGTCGCCTCTCTTCTTACCAAAGCATTCCGTCCAGATTTGGGCCGCACAAACGCGCTGCCGCAACAGGTCTGATGGCTCGTCCGCCCACTCGTCCTCGATCGGTGTATCAAGCCATTCCTGAATAAGCCCTTCTCTTGAATCGCTTTCCATATGGGCTGCTTGCTGCTGTTCTGCCGCCTCCCTAGCTTCCTGATCCAGCTCTAGGGTTTCCCCCGCCTTGAACCAGCACAATACCTCCGCCCAGATTTGGCTCACTACTTCCTCGGTTAAATGCGTCCAGTGGCTCAGCTCCGCCTTATCCGGCTCAACCTCGATCGGCCAAAAACGGCGGTTCCCCGTAGCATCCCTCAAGAAGTCACGCGTGTTCGTCGTTCCGAAAAATACGCACTTACGCGGGAATTCCGACACCTGCCGGTCATATGCCACCCGATAGCGGTCTTCCGTCTTGGATAAGAACGCTTTGACCTCCTCGACTTCGGTCTTCTTCATAGCAGAAAGCTCCCCGATCTCGAAAATCCAGCCAGACTGCAGGTGCTCCCCTGCCTCTTTATTCTCGAATGTCCGCAAGCTGTCAGAGAACCATTCACGGCCAAGCTTCGCCAGCAGGCTACTCTTACCGGCACCTTGTGGACCCACCAGTACCAGCATCTGGTCGAACTTGCAGCCAGGCCGATACAACCGGGTAACAGCTGCCAGCAGCATCTTCCTCGTAACCTGTCGGACATAATGCGTGTCTGGTGCCCCCAGATAGACTGTGAATAGCCGTTCTGCTCGCTCTACTCCGTCCCACACACGGCTTTCCAGATACGCCTTGATTGGGTGAAACGTATTCTTATGGACTACCTCTGTGAACGCATTTTGTATTAGCTTTGCTGAACCAATTTCATGCACTTTAGCGAACCAGTGCTGCAGCCGTTTGTCGTCCGCACCAAGCCATGGCTCATACAGCCTCCCTGGCCGTTCAAGACCGCGCCACGGCAGCGCCTTACGGATTACTTCTGAGTTTCCAAAAGCGTCATAAGCCAGTACCTTTCGCCATACCCCGTGCGTCAGAATCAGCTCTATATTGCCGGCAGTTGGTAGAGGCAATCCGCTCTTGTGGTGGAGCTCCAGTTTTGTCTCCCAGTCCGTGTCCTCTGGCTCTTCCTCTTCATCGTTGTCAAACTCGTCTGCCATCTCGGCGAAGTCCGCCTGTCGTTCCTCGAAGCTCAACTTTTTCACCTCTGGCCGATCAGCTGCCCAACGTTCCATAGCGAGGTGGCTTGGCTTCTTGGCGTCAGGTGTGTGCTCTTTCACCTTGTCATCCAAATGGCCGAACTTATGTATGCGTACCAAGTCAAAGAGGTTGTACGTTCGACCATCTGCAACCGGATCGCTATCCTGATGAGAGAACACCAGCTCTTGATCCGGATAGACCTCCAGACCATTGGCAGAGGAACCATTGACGAAAGTGTACCGATTTGGCATAGACCCGGGGCTATATACGTCTGACAGGAATGTCTCAATACCCTCTTCGATCGTAAAAGCTCTACAGAACAGGCCGATGACTCCGCGCTTCTCGCGAGGGTCCTGTGCCTTCGAAGCAGATACCCGGATCGCTTTCTTCTCTTCTGGATGCCGTGGCCAGGCCATGACATCTTGCCAGTCCTCATATTCGGCCAGAATATCGTCTGCACAAATTGGGCTTCCTTCGAATTCTTCGAACACCGGCTCCGCGTCCGAAGAGCAGCTGGGGAAGTACATCAAGCGATGTGCCTGAAAGGTCGTTTTGTCAAAGTAGTGCATGCCGATCTGCTCGGCAATCTTTCGGCTGATTGCGGCATATTCGTCTGGGCTCATGGTGCGATCGACCGGCGCGATCAGGCGGTACTTCGGTTTGCGTAGCCGGTGGCTGTGGGTTGAGTAGACAGCGTAGGCTCGTCCACCCAACACCAGTTCCACCGTGAAGAGAAAACCGTCATCGGCAAAGTCAGCATCCAATGTAATCAGGCTGCGCGTGTCGACGTTCTCCTTCTTCCGCCGACCGCCACGGATGAGCCCGCCGACGAACGCCGGGCCATCCTTCGCCTTTCCTTTCCCGTTCACGTCCATCTTGTCGTACTGAGCCATTGTTTCAGACGTTCGGCGCACCTTCCGCAGACGGTCAACGAACTCTATCCAAGTTAAGAACTCCGGCTTCCAGTTCGTGTCCGCACGATGCTTGCCGAATGAGATATCAAGTTCGATGTCGTGCATTGGAGGTTCACCCTTTCATTTATCAATGGTATTGATCGGTTAGAAGACTTTCATCATGCCTTGACAAAATTAGTACTTCATGAAGGTATTTCACCCCACTAATAGAATTTGTTGTAAAAATGGAGGGATCAAATAATGAGTTATATTAACAATTACATTAAGTCCCCTGATTTCACTGCGTTGCTGAATGGTGTTGAGGAGCAGAAGGAAAGTGAACGTGCAAGTGGCTACCACAAACGTCTAATCGAGATGATTACAGCTTTTGATAACTCTCTCGACAATGAGCATGAAGTGGGTATGAAACTTGTTACATTTGGTCAAGCTGTTACTTTCCATGTAACTGGAATTGGTTACTATAACCCAAGCCTTATTCGTTTTTTGGGAAGGTTGGAGGATGGCTCCTCAGTCGAGTTGATTCAACATATTTCTCAAATCAGTTTCTTACTGATGGCAGTCAAACGCTCCAACCCGGATGAGCCCAAAAAGCCAATCGGTTTCATTAGTTAGCAGCTTTTACAACAGCCTCCAGCTGGAGGTTGTTATTTTTTATGTGTGTATGATTTACCTATTTGCAGTTTTTGTGGGACTCCGGGTTTATCCCCCAGCGAACTTTCATCCGAAGCAGCTTGGATTTATGTAGACCCGGTATCCGGAGATCCAGAATATCCGCATCGCTTTTCCCCTGTTTCTTGTAAGCTAGGTATTGTTCTTTGGAGATCTGTGGCTCGGTACTCTGGCGAATTACCGGTCTATGCTGTGTCCGCTTTTTCAGAATGGGTCCGTACTTCTCGATGGCTTTTAACCGTTCTTCCTCGCTGAGGAAATAGGTAACCATTTCTCCAGGAGGGCTCCCTTTTAGGTCCCTGCGATTCAGAACGCCTTCAGTTCCGATGATCGATTCGTTTTCCAATCTTCGCCCCATCATTGCACCTCCATCTACGCTGGCTGTGCCACGTTGATTTTCCGTTTACCCGCCCGTTTCTTTTTCAACAGCCGCGCCTTGGTGAAAGCCTGGATAAACTCTTCGACCTCTTCTGTTGGTGGGCAATTACTCTTACCCCGAGTCTGGATGATCTTATTGTCGATGATCTCCATGGTGTAGAACGGTGTGTCAGGCTCGTCCGCTTTGCGGATCACGAAAAGATTCGTTTTCCCCTCGGCATATGTTTTGGCGTACCGCCCTACACAATGGATCAGCTCTTTGCCTTCCCTGAATAGTTCGGCACTGTCCTTTGCAGGTCGTATGAACAGCCCGTTGTGTTCAAATTCGTATTTCTGAAGATCCGCAAGCCTTTGACCGATCATTCCATTCAGTGCATTGTCGTGTTTGATTTTGACCTTCTCAATTGACTTCTGGTGAGCGGTATACAGATTATTCGGGAACAGGATATGTTCTTGTTGAGTATCCATCCCGAGCTCCACGCAGTCTTTGAGGTAATCGCGCCAGGCCGTTAAAATCGAAGTCGCATTCCGATAGTGCTTTCGTACATCTCCTTTGCCTAGCTGCTTCAATGCATATTGGGCGATCCGAGTAAAGGAAGCGAAGGTGGACATCTTTCGCGCTTCCTCCAGGTAATACCCCTCTGACAGGCTTTGCAGCTGATATGCCTGTTCGAACGATAGTGTCATGCCGTTTCGTTTGAAGAAGTGGTAGCTGTGGAGCGTAAGAGGGTCCACCTCGGTATTTACAGCTGTAGCCCGTAGATCCTTGAGCTCCGGCTTTGATAGTCGCAATACTTTCTCCAGAGTTTTGCCACGCCAGTTCACAACGCCATGCGTTTGACGCCCAATCAATTTCGCCTCGACCAGGCTCGTCAGCCCCAGTTTTGTGAGGTATTCAACGCATGGGTATTTCGCAGCCAGATCGAAGAACTCTATGAGGTCGGTAGACTGATACTGATATTCCTCCCACGTACTGTACTGAAACGGCGTCCCCTGAACGGCAGCCGCAACGCTTTCCCCAGAGAGATACCAGCTTTTATTTTTCATGCTGTTGCGGCACTCCGACCGTACATTTTTCCTGTCTACCCACTTCCCGTTCCAGCCTTGATACAGCATTTTGCTTTTCCCCGGCTGGAAGAGGTACATAGCAACCGTTCGGTATTGCGTTTCGACTTTGCGATAGTCGCCACTGTAATCCCTCATCACATGCAGCCCATAGGCAACAATCGCTTTCGGATCCACAACAGATTTCTCGTAGTAAACCATGTAGGCATCATCAATCAGATGTTTCCTGCCTCTACCGCTCGCCTTTACGACGCACTTCGATTCGCACTTGTGGCAGATTCTTTCCTCATTGTGGCGGTAGTAGATGGATCCCATCCCGCATAGGTACTCTTGCTGGCAATGCGTGCAGTATGAGTATTGGAGATCCAGAACGCGCCGGGTGAAGAGATACCGGCTGTTGAGGAAGACGGTATCTCTTACAAAATCGACGATGCCTTTACTGATCGTCGGAGGGAAGTGAGCCAAGATATTATCGGGATTGAACTCTTTTGCCATGCTCGGCACCCCCTACTGAAGCAAATCGTCAAAATCAAAGTCTTCTTCCGAATCCTCAGAAGCTTTTTGCTCCGGCTTCACTGGCTCAGCCTGTTTTTCAGCACCCGGTTCGGCTTTTTTATCAGCAGGTGCCGGCTCCTCAGCTTTGAAATAGTTCAGCACGATCGCAAAGCCCTCATCGTCGGAAAGCACAGCCATATTCCCGACCTTCTTCTTTTCTGCGACCTTGCGCATGGCGTCGAGACTTTTCATGATCGATTTATCTGTTTTCAGGATGCACGCGGCGTCATCCGGGTTTTGCTCCAGGTGTTGCAGCAAAAATTGACCGACCAGCTGAACATAAGGATTTTTACTTTCAGTAATCTCAGTCTTTAACTTTGAAATAGCATCTGTTAGCATGAGTACAAACCTCCATTTTTTACACAGGCATTTGACCGAGGTCGAGGAGCTCGACGCTCCCCTTCCCGCCTGCAGCTGTGGTATATTCCAGGATCAGCTTTCCACCTGTACCGCCTTCGACTCGGTATGAGGTGATGAAGATCCCTCGATCTTTCATGAGCTTATCGTGAATCTTTTGATGGACGAAAATAGATTCGCCTGGGTATGAAGTGGGGATTTCGATCCGAGGCCGGGAACGCTGTGTCCGCAGCCATTCCCGTTGCTTAGCCTCGGCTTTTTGTCGCCTCAGCTTTTCCGCCTTCTCCCGCTCTTTCTCTTCCCATTTGCGCAGTGCCTCCGCACGCTTCTGTTCGCGAGCAATCCGTTCCTGTTCAATTTGTGCTTTCGTTCTTCTCTTCGCCATCACGCGCCCCCAGCTGCTGCAATCAATCGATCGATATACCAACGGGCCTTCTGCAGATCCTCTATGCCTCCTTTGTGCGACCAGCGCCAAAGGTATTTTATTGCTGTGCCAGTGTTGAAAGCATGGACCCCGGAAAGCCCCGTCGTTGCGGCTTCGATCGCATCGATGCACTCGATATGCCCGGCGTTATAGTGTGCCGGATGATCAACCATGGAATCGTTCTTTTCTACCACGATACCGGCAGGCTCGTCCGACTCATTACTGACAGGTCGCGCCTCTTCGAGCTGTGTGTTCAGGTCAGAAATTGTTGCTGTAGCCTTTTCTTTTTCCACACTCAGCGCCTTAATTTCATCCGTTGCTTTCTCCAATTCGCTACGTAGCCTATCGATCTCATCGTCCTTCTCTTTGGTCCGCTCTGCCTCCGCAGCGATGATCCGCGAAGCCACGTCTTCCACCGTCACAGGTGCAGGTCCAGCAGGGCTCTCGACCGCATCGCTATTTTGCTCGAGCAACTCTTGAGCTCTGTCCGGAGTGATCCCCTTTAGTCCCCACTTTTTCACCCAGTTATGGATGGTGTTGTACTTCATCCCCCAGGCTCGCTCAATGCTCGACAGTGTTTCTCCTGCTGCAATCGCCTCCAGTAAGTCCTTTCTGGTTAGCCCGCATGCAGGGGCATCTTTTTCTCGCATCCTGTTCAGCTCCTCTTCTGAAAGGTAGTAAGTAACAACCGGTCCGGCGCCGATGGATTTAAGCTCAGTGTCACGATTCGGTATTGCCGTTCCCACTGATTCATCAGTCCTTTTGATAGAAATCACATTCAAATCCAGCTGCATTCAGCGGCAGCCCCGGAGCCCAATCGATCGGGATACTCATAATCTCAGAGACCTTTTCGAGATCCCGCTCTATGTCGTTAGCCATAACATCCAGCACTACCTCATCGTGTACGTGCATGACGACCTCGTAACCCTCAGCATCCAGTCTCGTGAGACTCACCGCCAGGCAGTCCCGTGCGATAGCCTGCACCAGGTTCTCCACCAAACGCCCACCATATGTTCGATGGGACATCCACTTCTTTTTCACCTGATCCATGCCGTCAAATACGAGTCCATCTTTATCGAAGTTCGGATCTGGCTTGATTCGCGGATTCACATACGCAAGGCTCCGACCACTCGGCAGGTCTGCAAACAACACCCCGGCTCGATACCGGTACTGTACGCCATGCGCCAGCTTGACTGTTGTTTTCTCCCTTACTGCGGTAACGGCTGCTTCCTCGGCGGCATACCACAGCTTGACGATATTCGGATTTGCCTTTCGCCACTGTTTGACCAGTGCAGGGAGCTCGTCCTCTGAAATGCCACTTTTGAGCGCCCCCATTTGAATTAGAGCGTTCGGTCCACCTTGGTATCCACATGCAAGAGTGGCCACTTTCCCTTTTGGCCGTAGTTGATAATTTACATGCCCCTTCACGATCGTCTCGAAAGGTACTTTGAACATGTTTGCGGCTGTAGCCTCATAGATCTTGCCGTGGCCTCTGAATACATCGAGTACCCAGTGCTCGTCTGCCAGCCAGGCGATAACGCGGGCCTCGATCGCGGAGAAGTCACTTACGACAAACTTGCAGCCGGGCGATGGAACAAACGCCGTCCGGATCAGCTGGGAGAGCACGAACGGTGGAGCGCCGAACAGCATTTCCAGAAGATCAAAGTCACCACTCAGCAGCGTCTCCCTGGCAAGCGCCAAGTCCTCGATCTTGTTTTGCGGCAGGTTCTGAACCTGGATGAGCCTCCCAGCCCATCTCCACGTCCGGTTTGCCCCGCAGAATTGCAGGAGCCCGCGTGCCCGATCGTCAGAGCAGATGGATCGTTGCATGGCGTTGTACTTGTCGACGCTGGTCTTACTCATTTCCTGCCTCAGCTCCAGCATCCGGCGAGTTTCCTCATCCGGTGCTGCGTCGAGTAATGCAGGCATGTACTCCTTGGACAGTCCGTCAGGCGTCTCCAGTCCTCGCTCGGCAAGCCATTCTTTAACCTGCGCCAAGCTGTTGGGGTTTTCTAATCCGGTCAACTCTCTCGCCTCTTGAACGAGGCGCGCCTCGTATTGTTCGTCGCAGGCAATCGCCTGATGCACCAGTTCCGGATCCAGCCGGACGCCGCGATCGTTGATACGCTGATCCAGCGCCCACAGCTGCCATTCATGTGCCGGTACAGGAAAGCGCTCCAGCTTTCGTCTCGCTTCCCGTTCTACGACTACGTCCTGCCGGTTGTACTCGATGTACTGCTGCCATTTCTCCGGATCGTGGTGCGGGTAATTGCGTGTCCGCTGCCCATTCACTTTCGTAGGTTTGCAAGGCTCACTGAAAAATTTGATGAGTGCCTTACCCTTTGTGTCTTTCTTTACAGGCAGTTTCAGAACCTCAGCCACGCCATCCAAGTATCCCGGCAATCCCAGTGCAAGGGCATGGACTGCTGTGCATCGCCATTGGAGAGGATCGCACTCAATACCGAATTGCCGAGCGATTGCGGTTCGTTCGAAATTGGCATTGAAAGCTGTCTTGGTGATGTTAGGGTCAGTCAGGTCTCTCATGACCTTATCCGGTAAATCTTCAAATGCTGTCAGGTCAATCACTGTCACAGGATCATCGTCGTAGGCGTAACCGAAGAGGAGAATTTCAAAGTCGGGTGCTTCGACGTATCGGTAAACGCCACTCTTTTTCAAGTCGACGCTGCTGTATGTCTCAAGGTCGATCTGTAATACGGTCATTCCTCGTCCTCTACTTCCTCGTCTTCACTCTTGCCGCAATCCGGGCAGAAAGACTCGCGGCAGCAAGGGCATTGCACCCAATAACTCATGCAGTCTTTGCATTTATCCAAGTGGACTCACTCCCCAATTTTGAGATAGGAAAGGGGAACCCTTGCGAATTCCCCTGCTGTGAATACCAATTAGCTTAAAAAGTCCTCATCGTCACCATCGTCGTAAACATCAAAATCTTCATCCCCGAAGTCGTCATTCACACTCGAACGGCCTGCGAGGGATTCGCCGTCTTGTACTTTTACGATGTTATTAAGGCCAACACCGATCCCCTTACTTTTGTTGTCGTAGAGGTAGAAGTTAATCGAGACTTTGCAATAGCAACCAGAGTAGACTTCCGTCGAGTCGGTAATCTCCTGGAACTTTGTCTTCCCGTCTGCCCCTTTGCCGATCGGCTTCGCGATACCAGGCTGATTATTCGCGTAAGCATTCAAGAAGTAGTGGCCGGCATAGTTCGGGTCATCAGGTTTGTCCTCGTCCCCATCGTGCAAAGGCAGTTTAAAATTGGAAGGTAGTTTCTTGTATTTCGCTACTGCTTCAGCCTTGAGTGCGTCGACGATCGCTTTGATTTTGCGAAGCGTTTCCTTATCCTCTTTCGGAATCAGAAGAGCGCAGCTGTATTTCAACTGACCTTGGTCGTTCTCTTTCGGCTCCCAGATATTTGCGTAGGAAAGTCGAACTTTCCCAGTTACCATTTTCGTTGTGATTTCAGTTGCCATAATCGATCTACTCCTCTGAGTGGGTTTTATTTTCTTGGCTTCAAACCGCCATTTGTAGGCGTCTTTGCCGATTTTTTCGAAAAGCTTTTTCCGCGCCTGGCTCTTCGAAGGCTCTGCAATTCCGAAGCACCATTGCTTCGACCAATTACTCCATATGCCCCATTGCTCAGGCATCAAAATCCTCTCCCGCAAAATCCTCCTCGATGCTGTTCAGCTCAGGACGCTTGTCCGATTCAGGAACAAGAACCGGCTTGCCAGGCGGCTTGATTACCAGCCCAGCCAGTACAGCCGCCAGCTCTTTCTTCCCGATGTACTTTTCCAGATCCCCAATACCGAGTAATTCTTGCGGCTTGAGGTACTTCTCTGTTTCCAGCCCCGTAGCTTCCAGAGCGAGACGTGCAGCTGCTTTGTCAGTAATGACCCGGTTACTCCGGCCTTCGACCAATTTCCATTGCGGGATCTTATTCCCCCGTTTTGCCTGTTCAAACGCATACTCTTCCACGTCCTTTGCCCACGACTTGAGTTGTTCGGTTATGTACAGAATCGAACCGATCTCCTCGTTATCCATGAGTGATGGGTCTCTGAACTCGTAAGCCAGAGCCTTCAAGTTTTCATCTGCCCGAGCCCGGCAGGTGGCTTTCACTTTGCACCAGCGGCAATGGCTTCCAGCCTTGAACTCGCCCTCTCCTGCATAGGCCAAAGCAGCTGCAGGCTTGACTACTGACTCAGCCCACTCCACCAGCTCTTCGATCTGTAGAATGTCAGTGCTGATGTCATCGAGTCGCGGATGCACGATTGTCATTCGAATCTCCTGGATGTCATACAGATAGCTGTAGGCCGACCACGCGCCAAGCGCGTACAGGCGAATCTGAGGGTTGCCGACCGCACTGACTGGCACACCCTTGCCGTATTTCAAGTCAATGATTTCCAGCACGCCGTCTGAGATCAGAACAACGTCACCAGTCCCATACCCATCTGGCACCCATTCGGAATAATCCAGACGTTCTTCCAGCAGTACAACCGCGTCACTTGAACGCGCCTTGGATTCCATGAAGCGCTCATTTACTACGTCCACGTAATCCTGGATTGCATTCTCCATTTCCGGCCCGTAATACTGATTTGTTGCCTTGAAGTGTTCAAGCGTATCGGCTAGCTTCTCCCGTTCTTTCGAATTGCAGGGATAGAGGCTGCGCCGAAGCAGAATCTCTGAAAACTCGTGAGCTGCTGTTCCTTCGTTTGCATACTCGCTCCGTGTATCCGGAATGTGTTCGGTAAGCCGAGCGCTCGGGGGGCAATTGATCCACCGGCTTGCCCCCGATGCACTCAGAAGGGCATGAGCCCGTTCTGCATGCGCTTGTGTCATAGCAATGCCAACTCGTCCATGAAGTCTGCACGTTTTTCCTCAGGTAAATCAGAAAGCGATTTGCTACCGAACTTATCCAGAAGCGCTTTGATCGCTTTCTTGCCCGCTTCGGTTTTCCCGATCTCCTGGGCTCGCGCTCGGAGCTCAACAATGTCTGGGATGTCGCTGGCTGGTGGTGTTGGTTCCTCTTTCGGAGGTTCAGACGCTTGAGGTTCTTTTTCATTTTCTGAATCTTGTTGAGCTTCTTCAGGCTCTTCTGCAGGAGTTGGCGCAGGGGCTGCTGCCTGTTTAGCCGCCGAATCCTCTTGCTTTGCGGCACGTTGGCGCTTCGGCTTCTCTTCTTGTTGCGCTTCTGCAGGAGTAGCTGTGATTGCCGGAGTTGTAACAGGTACGAGAATGAAATGAGCGGCCAGGCTGGAGAGCTCTTTTACTGCTTCTGCGGCGTTTTCGCCGTTGATATTGATCTGTACGGACATGGATAATCCTCCTTGGTATGTGTACTCCCGTTTACGGGACCAAATTTTTGTGCTACGATACCCGGTAATAGCTGATTTTTAAGACTCCGTTCCCGCGGGGTCTTTTTCTTTTGCAATGCTCGTGATGATCATAGTTCCTGTTCCTACATCCCGAAGATCCTCTGACTGGCAGTCAGGGCACACGATATGACTCTGATCTGCGTTTACCTCGACTGCAAACCCTAGGCAGCACCCCTGGCATTCGTAGATGTGATATTCGGCTTCAAGGTTAGAGATCTTCAATACTCCTCCTCCTTTCGTGTTAGTCACGAGGCTGCCGCGTCCCAACCTCTACGCGGCGGTTGCAGCTCCATGGCTGCGCCACACTGTTACCTCGTTTATGTAGACCTGTCATCAGATACCTGATCCGCATTCGCGGTCGTCAGTGCCGGGAGGTCATCCCCGACAGACTGAGGCACGTAGCCCCAGTTTCGACTCAAATCCGCAACGTCACGATTTCAAGACCGCTCTTTAAGCACGATTGGCTACAATACATATCACTTCCGACTTTCCAAGCTGTCTGGCCTTTTTGTATGTCGCTGCCGCAGTGATCGCAAAACTCAACCACTTGATCGTCATCAGCTACCGGAATGCTGCTTTCTTTGTACGTCCCCATATGGCACTCTCCCGTCTTAGGCTTGTCCCTTTTCAGAGACTTGTGCTATTCTAGCCTTAACCCAAATTTTTACTTAACTCATACCGCCTGCGACGAACAGGCGGCTTTTTCCTTTTCCTGCACGTCGGCCATCATCAGGAGTCCGATGAAGGCATCCGCACAGATCCTTACCTGCAGTTCCGGGCTTTGAAGAATGTCCTCCACCATCTCTGCTGGCGTTGCGAGATTGCGCATCCCTCTCTCACCTCCCCTCACTGGGCCTGCTCACGGAGCCATTGCTCAAGGAAGGCTCGTGCTTCCCTGGCTGGGAAATACCATTTACTACCGACTTTTCGTTTAACGAACCTCGGATCGTAGAAGAAAGTATCTTGGATAGTATTCCAGCTCATGCAGGTCCGTTTTTTCAATTCTGCTGTGTCCCAAAAAACGTATTCGGTGTCAACTTCCTTTATCAGCTCGGCTATCTTTTGGTTGCAGAGATCGCGTACTTCCGATTCGTTTACACTAACGGAGAGCATAGTTTTCCACCTCGGCCTGTTCATCGGTCTGCTCAAACAAATATTCTAAAGAGCACTTTGGGAAAAACTTCCTTCTAATATGCGATGCCTCGTCGTAGAAGAAGCGGGATCTGCCGTTTAACTTGTCACTCACTGTCGCGTAACGAACCCCCAGCAATTTAGCTAACTCGCCAACGGTAATGGTTTGCCTTGCCATTTCTGCACGCAGATTTTTATATCTCACTTAACCACCTCCTACCACTTTGAACGCAATTGCGTTTTGTTAATCAGATATTAAACGCTGTTTCGTTCAATGTCAATATTTTTGTTATAATTTTAAACGCGTTTGCGTATATTATATACTTTACAGAATTAGTAAGTTGCTGTAGGATGTAACTATATACGGAAAAGCGTACATGGAATTAATTTATAGCGAGGTGCAGTCGGTGGATAAGAAAGCTGAAATTTTAGCAGATCTGATAGATAGAAGAGGAAGCAGGAGAGCATTTGCTGAGGAAATTGGCATCCCTCCTACTACTCTCCAATCTATGCTCACTCGCGGAGTCGGAAGAGCATCAGTCGATAACGTTATCAAGGTATGTAAAGCTTTAGGAATATCAGTTGAGGAATTAGAACAAATGGCAGCTGGAAAGAAGGACGTCTTTACTCTTGCAGCCCATCATGAGGGTGAAGAATGGACGGAAGAAGAAATGGAAGAGATCGAGCGCTTTAAAGAATTTTTGAGGATGAAAAAGAAAGGTAAGAACGACGAATAAGGGTGTGACCGCCATACTGTACGAAGCTCTATTAGCCGAATTAGATGGACAAGCAGTCGAAGTCTATGAAGAGAGAATGAAGCAAACAATCAAAGGTCTTTATGGAGAGAATGTAATTTGGATTAATAAAAGCATACCTACTACAGTGGAAAAAGCTTGCATCCTTGCAGAGGAATTAGGACATCACTTCACAACAAGTGGAAACATCATTGATCAACAGAGCATACCAAATCGCAAACAGGAAAAACTGGCAAGAAGCTGGGCGTATAATAAACTCGTACCGCTCTCCAGTATTGTCCAGGCCCATAAAAAAGGCATCCGCAATCGCCATGAACTGGCCGAATACCTCGGAGTGACTGAAGATTTCCTTGATTCTGCCATTAACCGATACCAAGAAAAGCACGGGATAAGTGTTTCGTTTGGGCCCTATACCATTTGCTTTGAGCCCTTGGGGGTATTGGAGTTTTTCGAGTAGCGCTTTCCAGCCCAAAAAGGCTGTTTTTATATACATTTTTCGAACATACGTTTGTAAGAAAGGAGATCTATCGATGGCGTATTACCGAAAACGTGGCGATAAGTGGGAGTACCGAATCAAATATGCAGATCGTCAAACCGGTAAAACAAAAGAAAAAACTAAAGGTGGCTTCCGAACAAAAAAGGAGGCACAGCTGGCAGCTGCGGAAGAAGAGGCCAAGATCAACCACTTTGGCTTTGCAGAGAACGGCAATGAACGAGTAGACAATTTTTTCGAGGATTGGCTGGAGGTGTATAAAAGGCCCAATGTAAAGCCCATCACCTATTCAGTCCAGGAGAGAAACGTCCGGTTAAACATCCTCCCGCGATGGGGGAATTACCGGTTAAAAGATATCACGCGAACCGAGTACCAGAAATGGATTAATGAGCTGCGTGACCATTATAGCGAGGGAACCGTTCGACGCATTCACAGTATCATGAGCACGGCTATGGTAGACGCGGTTCATGAATTCAACATCATTCGGGAGAACCCTATCCAAAAAATCAAGATACCAAAAGACAATGAAAAAGTGGACAAAATCAGTTACTTCACAATGGAACAGCTCGAATCATTTTTAAACGCCGTGAAGACTCCTATGAAACATGCCAAGTATCAGGCATCAATTCAATACTATGCCCTATTCACGTTACTGGCGCGGACCGGGTTGCGGATCGGTGAAGCCCTAGCGCTTACATGGGACGATATTGACTTTGAAGAGAAGACACTTTCGATTGAGAAAACACTGGTCTATCCATTAAACTCGACGCCTTACCTGTCGACTCCAAAATCGAAAAAAAGTGCTCGAACCATCAGGTTAGACGATGCAACAGTGAAACTCATGAAACGCCACAGAATCAATCAAAAAGAAGTTTGCTTGATGTATGAGAACTACAAGCCATCGCAGGATAACGTCATATTCCATCAACACGATGGTCGCTGGCTGCGGACCAATGTTGTACGCGAATACTTCAAAGAGGTTTGTAAACGTGCTAATCTCCCCGTACTCTCCCCTCACGCCCTCCGGCATACCCATGCCGTCCATTTACTTGAAGCCGGTGCAAATATAAAATACGTGTCCGAGCGACTTGGGCACGCGAGCGTCAAAGTCACTGCAGACACGTATTTACATGTTACCAAGAAAATTGAGGACGAATCCCTATCCCTTTACGAGAGATACGTCAAAATTTAGGGGGCAAAATGGGGGCAAGCCCATTTTTGAAGCCCGGAAACCCTTGTGGCGCAAGGATTAACCGATACTTCCCTCCATCTCGAACTTGATCAGGCGGTTCATCTCTACCGCGTATTCCATCGGCAGTTCTTTTGTGAACGGCTCGATGAAGCCCATTACGATCATCTCAGTCGCTTCTGCTTCGGAAAGGCCGCGGCTCATCAGGTAGAACAGTTGATCCTCGGATACTTTGGAAACAGTCGCTTCATGCTCGAGCGTGATGTTGTCGTTCATGATCTCGTTGTACGGGATCGTGTCGGACGTGGACAGTTTATCGAGAATCAGCGTATCGCATTTGATGTTGGACTTGGAGCCTTCCGACTTGCGTCCAAACTGCGAAAGACCGCGATACGTTACTTTACCGCCATCACGGGAGATGGACTTGGAAATGATGGTCGACGTGCAATCGGGAGCCAGGTGAATCATTTTCGCACCTGCGTCCTGGTGCTGTCCTTTCCCTGCTACCGCAATGGAGAGAACGGTACCTTTTGCACGTGGGCCTTTCATGATAACAGCCGGGTATTTCATCGTCAGCTTGGAGCCGATGTTACCGTCGATCCATTCCATGTTCGCATCCGCGTAAGCAACCGCACGTTTGGTAACGAGGTTGTATACGTTGTTGGACCAGTTTTGGATCGTGGTGTAACGGCAGCGAGCGCGTTCTTTCACGATGATTTCTACAACAGCGGAGTGCAGGGAGTCCGTGCTGTAGATCGGAGCTGTACAGCCTTCTACATAGTGAACGAAGGAATCTTCATCCGCGATGATCAGGGTACGCTCGAATTGACCCATGTTCTCCGAGTTGATGCGGAAGTATGCTTGCAGCGGAGTGTCCACTTTTACGCCTTTTGGTACGTAAATGAAGGAACCACCTGACCATACTGCCGAGTTCAGGGCAGAGAATTTGTTGTCTGCCGGAGGAATGACGGTCGCGAAGTATTCCTTCACGATGTCTGGGTACAGCTTCACTGCGGAATCCATGTCGCAGAAAAGAACGCCCAGTTTTTCGAGGTCTTCCTGCATGTTGTGGTATACAACCTCAGACTCGTACTGAGCGGATACACCCGCGAGGAATTTTTGCTCGGCTTCTGGAATACCCAGCTTGTCAAAAGTGGCCTTGATTTCCTCTGGCACTTCATCCCAGCTGCGTCCTTGCTTCTCAGACGGCTTTACGTAGTAGGTAATGCTGTCAAAGTCGAGGGAATCCAGATCGCCGCCCCATTTTGGCATGGGAATGCTGTTGAAGATGTCCAGAGATTTCAAGCGAAACTCCAGCATCCATTCCGGCTCGTCCTTGATGCGCGAAATTTCTTCGACGATTTCGCGAGTCAGACCCTTTTTCGTACGGAATACGGAAACGTCCTTATCGTGAAAACCGTATTGGTAATCCTGTATTTCAGGGGCTTTTTTAGCCATCGTTTGCTCACTCCTTTATTCTCATTTGCAAGATTGCTATTCTTGCTCGGCCTGTTTGATGCCTTGTTCCAGCGCTTTCCAGGCAAGCGTCGCGCATTTGATTCGAGCAGGGAACTTCGCGACACCCGACAATGCCTCGATATCGCCGAGATCGATCGAATCGTCGATCTCCTTGCCCTGCATCAAATCGGAAAACTTGTGGGCCAGCTCAAGCGCTTCTTCCACTGGCTTGCCTTTTACAGCATCCGTCATCATCGAAGCGGAGGACATGCTGATCGAGCAGCCTTCGCCCATGAATTTCGCGTCCACCACCTTGCCCTCCTCCACTTTCAAGGAGAGCGAGATGCTGTCGCCACAGGTCGGGTTGTTTAGATTGACAATGAGTCCGTCGGATTCTTCCAGCTTGCCGCGGTTGCGCGGTTTCTGGTAGTGGTCCATAATGACGCGGCGGTATAGATCATCAAGAGAAGACATTGCCGAAATACTCCTTCGTCTTCTTCAATCCTGCTACCAGTACATCGACTTCTTCTTCCGTATTGTACAGGTAGAAGCTTGCCCGTGCGGTAGCCGTGCAATTCAACCAACGCATCAGCGGCTGCGCGCAGTGATGACCGGCACGTACTGCGATTCCGTAGCTGTCCAGAACCGTAGCCAGGTCATGCGGGTGTACCGTATCCAGATTGAATGTTATTAGACTGCTGCGGTCCTGCTGCGGGCCGTAAATCGTTAAGCCTTCGATCTCGCGCATTTGCTCCATCGCATATTTCACGAGGTGCTTTTCATGACGCTCGATATTTTCCATGCCGATCTCGTTCAAGAAGTCGATAGCAGCTCCGAGGCCAATCGCACCGGCAATGATCGGAGTACCGCCTTCAAACTTCCAAGGCAGCTCTTTCCACGTGGAATCGTACAGCTCCACGAAGTCGATCATTTCACCGCCAAATTCCATTGGCTCGACGCGCTCCAGCACCTCACGCTTTCCATAAAGCACACCGACACCAGTCGGGCCGGCCATCTTGTGAGCGGAAAACGCGTAAAAATCACAATCCAGGTCCTGGACATCGATTTTTTTGTGAGGAGCTCCCTGCGCTCCGTCTACCAGCAAAAGAGCACCATGCTCATGAGCGATCTTGGCGATTTCCTTGATCGGAGTAGTATCCCCCAAGACGTTGGAAATATGGTGAATCGCCACGAGTTTGGTGTTGTCCGTAACCGTTTCTCTCACTGCATCGAGAGTAACAGTGCCGTCTTCCTGCAGCGGAATGAACTTAAAGGTAGCTCCGGTCGCTTTGGCTGCCTGCTGCCATGGAATGAAATTGGCATGGTGCTCCACGACTGTGGTCACAATCTCATCGCCTGGCTTCAGAACCGCGCGAGCATATCCGTACGCTACGGTATTAATCGCCGACGTTGTCCCGCGAGTAAATACCACCTCGGCAGCTTCACGAGCGTTTATGAACGCGCGAACCTTCTCGCGCGCTCCCTCGTACGCATCCGTCGCCATATTGCCCAAGGTGTGAACTCCGCGGTGCACGTTGGAGTTAAATGCCTTGTAGTATTTATCCATCGCCTCGATGACCTGAATCGGCTTCTGCGAGGTCGCTCCATTATCGAGATACACGAGTGGATGCTCGTTTACCTCTTGGTGCAGGATGGGAAAATATTGCCGAAGCTCCTTGGCGTTCATTAGCCTAACTTCCTTTCGAGCGCTTGGCGGAGCCTGTTTCTCACTTCTTCTACCGGGATCTCAGCTACAACCGGATCGAGGAAGCCCAGAATGATCAGACGTTCCGCATTTTGGCGGGTGATACCGCGCGACATCAGGTAGTAGAGAGACTCTTCGCTGAAACGTCCTACAGAAGCTGCGTGACCTGCTTTGACGTCGTCCTCGTCGATCAAAAGAATCGGGTTGGCGTCTCCGCGAGATTTTTCGCTCAGCATCAGGATGTTCTCTGCCTGTACGCCGTTTGCTTTTTCAGCGCCTTTTTCGATTTTGGTGATACCGTTCAAAATGCTGACGGCCTCTCCAGTCATAACGGCCTTGCTGACCATGTCAGACTCGGAGTGAGTGCCGATGTGCTGAACTTGGGAAGTCAGGTTTTGGCGTTGGGTGCCCGTACCTACGGAAATGGATTTGGTCTCGGCAATCGAACCGGTTCCTTTGAGGATCGTGGTGTTGTTAGCAACGGTGTTTCCGTCGTTCATTTCACCCAGGATCCACTCCATTTTTCCATCGCGATCTACGGTTGCGCGTCGGAAGCTGTAATCGTGAACATCCGTGGACAGGGAACGCACAGATGCGACTTGTACGGAAGCGCCTGCTCCTACGTACACTTCCACGATGCTGTTTGCTACCATATTCTTGCCTTCGCCGGACACAAAAGTATCTACGTAAGTCACTTTGCTGTTTGCTTCCGCTACGATCAGAACATGTGGGGAAAGGAGCGCGTGGTCGCCAGCTACTTCAAAGACGACTTGCAACGGCACTTCCACTTCCACATTTTTCGGCACGTAGAGGAACACGCCGCCATTCACTACTGCTGTGTGCAAAGCAGTCAGCTTGTGCTCGTCATAAGCCACGACATTCAGCAAGTGCTTTTGAACCAGATCGCCATGCTCCACTAGAGCTTTTGCAAAGGTAGTGAAAATGACGCCCTTGCTCTTCAGCTCGTCGGAAACGGCTTCAAAAACAGAAGAAGCGTTCTTTTGCACCAACAGGTTTTTCACGCTGTCGGCGTCGATTTGTGCTTTGACCAATTCGCTCAGTTCACTCGCAGACGCCACTGGCGCTGCTGTTTGGAACGGATCAAATTCGGTCGTGTTCCATTTATCAATTTTCGTTTTCTCCAAAGCGGGCAGTTGCAGCTCTCCCGCCGCTTTCAAGCCGGCGAGGCGCTTTTCCAGGAACCAGGCAGGCTCCTGGTTGGCTTTGGAGTACTCGGTGATCGCTTCAGAGTCGAAGCGGAGCTGTACATCCACACTCATTTCACTGCTTCCTCCTTCTTCCTACACGTTGGCGTTTACGGTTTCATCCTCGATGCCGAGCTCTTCCTTGATCCAATCGTAGCCTTCTGCCTCGAGGCGTTCAGCCAGCTCAGGACCACCGGACTTCACGATACGACCCTGCATCATGACGTGTACGAAGTCAGGCTTCACATAGTTCAGCAAGCGCTGGTAGTGCGTGATGATCAAAAAGCCGCGGTCAGCGGAGCGCATTTCATTCACGCCGTTTGCCACTACTTTCAGCGCGTCGATGTCGAGACCGGAGTCGATCTCATCAAGAATGCAGAAGGTTGGCTCGAGAAGCATCATTTGCAGAATCTCGTTGCGCTTTTTCTCCCCACCGGAGAAGCCTTCGTTCAGGTAACGATGAGAGAAAGATTCATCCATTTCCAGAACGCCCATTTTCTTGTCCATTTCACGGATGAACTTCATCAGGGAGATTTCATTGCCTTCTCCACGGCGTGCGTTGATTGCGGAACGCAGGAAGTCGGAGTTGGTCACACCGCTGATCTCGGATGGATATTGCATCGCGAGGAACAGACCAGCGCGAGCACGCTCATCAACTGCCATTTCCAGCAAGTCTTCGCCATTGATGATCACTTCGCCTTCGGTTACCTCGTATTTCGGGTGACCCATCAGCGTAGATGCCAAAGTAGATTTACCTGTTCCGTTCGGGCCCATGATTGCATGGACTTCGCCGCCCTTGATTTCCAGATTCATGCCCTTGAGGATTTCTTTATCCTCGATCTTGGCGCGAAGGTTTTTTATTTGCAAATGCGGTACTGCTGTCATCTGAATTCCCTCCATAAACGTCAGAAGTGAGTTGGTTAATTCTCAATCCATTCTCAATAACCATCTTATAATAAGAATAATTATAAATCAAGGAATGAAACATATCTGTAATTTTTAAATCATTATATTTAGAAAGTCGAATTTTGGCGACAGGCATCCGCGTTTTCCACCCGCTACTGGAACATCTTTCCCAGAGGTCCCGCGCGTAATACCAAAGCCCCCAGCAATCGTCCTCCCAAGGAAGCCCATCACTCTATTTTCGCCAGTTCGCCCTCCTTGATCAAGATGAAATTGCACGAGAAGCGGAAACGGAAACACTTTCCAAAGGGGCAGCAAAAAAAGGCGCTCACCTGAATCATCAGTTCCGTGAGACGCCATCCATATCGTAAGGATATTTATTGAAATGATTTCCTACGAAGCACCGCTCTTTCTCTGCTTTGCTACCACCTGTTCCGGATGCTTGTATTCCTTCTCCCAGAAATCAGCGTACTTTACGCCTGCTTTGACCGGATCAAACACCGGGTCCTTCCCTTCCAGCTTCTGCTCCTCATAATCCCGAAGGACTCGAAGCGCCGGCTTCGTCAGCAGCAGAATCGCAATCACGTTGAGCCAAGCCATGCTGCCAACGCCAATGTCCCCCAAGGTCCACGCCAGCCCGGCCGATTTCACGCTGCCGTAAACGACCATGACCATCATGAGCAGCTTCAGCGCATATTCCGTCCAAACTCGTCGCACCACTCCATTCAAGTACGTGAGATTGGTCTCCGCCATGTAGTAATACGCCATGATGGTCGTAAAAGCGAAGAACAACAGAGCGACGGCGATAAACGGAGAACCAAAGCCCGGCAATACGGATTCCACCGCAAGCTGCGTGTAGATCGGTCCTGGCTCCACATCACCCAGACTGCTGACGATCGGGGCTGCGCCCTCCGGAGTAACGTTGTACATGCCGGTAATCAGAATCATAAACGCCGTGGCCGAACAGACAAACAGCGTGTCAACGTACACGGAGAATGCTTGCACGATCCCTTGCTTGGCCGGATGGGATACTTCCGCGGCAGCTGCAGCATGGGAGCTGTACCTTGTCCCGCTTCGTTCGAATAAATTCCGCGCTTCACGCCCCACATGATGGCCGAACCGAGAATACCCCAAAAGCAGCTTCTGTACCAAATGCACTTTTAAAAATAAGAGAAATCATAGCTGGCAACTCAGAGATGTTGAGGAAAACAATCAGCAATGCCACCAAAATATATCCCAAAGCCATAAACGGCACGACGATCTGGGCAACGTTTGCAATGCGCTTTACGCCACCAAAAATGATCGCTCCCAGAATCAACGCCAGGATAATGCCCGTCACCCATGGATTTATGCCAAACGCATTTTCCATTCCGGATGCAATGCTGTTGGCCTGAACACCCGGCAGCAAAAACCCGGTAGCGATCACTGTCACTATCGCAAACAATACCGCATACCATTTTGCTTTGAGTCCTTTTTCAATGTAATAGGCCGGACCACCGCGAAACTGGCCATTATGCTTCGTCTTGTATACCTGCCCCAGAGTAGCCTCGATAAATCCGGAAGCCGAGCCTAAAAAGGCCATCACCCACATCCAGAAGATCGCTCCTGGACCGCCAAACGCAATCGCCGTTGCCACTCCGGCTATGTTTCCTGTCCCTACCCTGCCCGACAATGCCATGGAAAGCGCCTGGAAAGACGAGACGCCGGCATCCGAGCTTTTTCCATCAAACATCAGGACGATCATGTCCTTGATGTGGCGAATCTGGAGAAATCTCGTGGCAATGGTGTAAAACAAACCTGTTCCCAAACACAAGTAAATGAGCGCTTTACTCCAAATCAAGTCATTCAACCATGCAACCGCTTGTTCCAAGATATTCCTCCCCCTCCTCTTCTTGTCTATTTGAATTATAAAGTATTTTATTTTTGTTCACTAGTTTTTATTATTGTGAGTTATCGTTTTTTTTTAATGTTTCTGCATAGTATTGATAGCGAATTAAAAAAGAACAGGCATGCCCTCATGTCTGTTCTTTTTACCGTACATCACTTCTATTTTTTCGCAAACCACATCAGGATTGGGACCGGTACGTTGCATACATCCGTCAGATATGAATGACATTACCAGCGATCTTTTGCCATACATATAACAGGATGGGTCAACACAGAAGGGAAAGGAATGAGTGACCATGCCTCAAGGGATACATGATGTCGATTTGGATCTTCCCATCCAGACAGTCTGGGCGTTCGTGAGTGTAATGGAAAACTGGATTCCGCTGGTGCCCGGTTACCTCAGCCATGAAATCATCAATGACCGAAAGTCCACCTGGACCTTTACGAGCGACATCGGCATTCTGAAGAAAAAAATCAACCTTCAGGTAGATATCGTGGAGTGGCAAGAACCTTCCTTGGTGAAGTTCAACCTGACGGGGATCAACGAAAATTTTGCCGGCGAAGGCTTTTTCAAAGCGCAGGCATTGGGAGATATGCGCACAAGGATGACAGGGGCCCTCGATATCACTGCGAAGGGCGTCAAAGCGCCTGTCATCAATCCTGTGCTGAAAAACCATGTCCCCGAGATGACGGCTGAATTGGCAGAGGCTGTCGCAACCCGCATGCGTGAGCTGGCCTCGACCACACCGACCCGCAAGTGAAGAACCCTCTGCAGCAGGTTCGAGCTGAGCCATGACTGCAGAGGGTCTTTCCATTTTCTACACGAAAATAACCTCACAGTTGTGATAGGATTAGGGAAAACGGCATCTGCCAAATTGCTGCAAGGAGATCCGGCCGACAATGAAAATGGTATCGTGGAATGTAAACGGAATAAGAGCGTGTGTGAATAAAGGCTTTCAAGAATACTTTGCCCAGACAGATGCAGATATTTTTTGCATACAGGAAACCAAGGTGCAGGAGGGGCAGTTCACCGCGGAATACGCAGCAGATTATGAGCAGTACTGGAACTACGCAGAGAAAAAAGGCTACTCGGGAACCGCTGTGTTTACCAAGGTCAAGCCTCTTTCGGTCCGATACGGCCTGGAAGAGAATCACGAGCCTGAAGGACGGGTGATTACGCTGGAGTTTGCGTCCTTCTACCTGGTCAATGTGTATACGCCGAATGCCAAACGGGACCTCTCCCGCCTCGATTACCGTCTGGAGTGGGAAGACCGCTTCCGCCGCTATCTGCTCCAGCTGGACGAGCAGAAGCCGGTCATTGTCTGCGGTGACCTCAATGTGGCTCACCAGGAGATTGATCTCAAAAATGCGAAGTCCAACCGCAACAACTCAGGCTTTACTCCGGAAGAGCGCGGAAAGATGACGGAGCTGCTCGAATCCGGCTTCCTCGATACGTTCCGCTTTTTTTACCCGGATCAGACAGACGCCTACACCTGGTGGTCGTACATGCCAAAAGTGCGCGAGCGAAACATCGGATGGCGCATCGATTATTTTCTGGCTTCCAAGCGACTGGCACCTGCCCTGCTGGATGCAAAGACTGATGCCCACATCACCGGGAGCGATCACTGCCCCATCATCTTGGAGCTGGGAAAATTGGAATAGAGCAAAACAAAAAAAGAACGGGTAGACACTGTTCGTCTATCCGTTCTTTTTTTGTAAACAGCCTGTATGGTTACGCTTTTGGACCCGCTTTTGCGATGTCGGTTGCATTCGGGAATTTCTTTTCGAAGTTCTCGATGAAACGGGAAGCCAGATCAGCTGCCTGCTTGTCGTAATCTTCCTTGTTTGCCCATGTATTGCGCGGTTGCAGAACTTCTGCAGGTACGTTCGGGCAAGTCGTTGGCACTTGTACGCCAAAGGTTGCATCCGTTGCGTATTCGACTTTCTCCAGCTCACCGCTCAGAGCAGCCGTTACCATTGCGCGGGTGTAGGACAGCTTCATGCGGCTACCTACTCCCACCGGTCCGCCAGTCCAGCCTGTGTTCACGAGGTACACCTGAACGTCGCGCTCGTCGATCTTTTTACCCAGCATCTCTGCATACACGACTGGATGCAGCGGCAGGAATGGAGAGCCGAAGCAAGTGGAGAACTCGGTTTGTGGAGCCGTTACCCCGCGCTCCGTGCCAGCCATTTTGCTGGTGTAGCCGGATAGGAAGTGGTACATGGCTTGTTCTTTTGTCAGCTTGGAGATTGGAGGCAATACCCCAAAGGAGTCTGCTGTCAGGAATACGATCACATTTGGTTGTCCGCCCACGCCGGGGATGACAGCCCCTTTGATCATTTCTACCGGGTATGCAGCACGGGTATTTTCCGTGTATTTATCGCTATCGTAATCAGCTTTGTGTGTAACGCTGTCTACATCTACGTTTTCCAAAACCGTACCGAACTGAATCGCGTTCCAGATCTGCGGCTCGCCTTCTTCGGAGAGCTTGATGCATTTTGCGTAGCAACCGCCTTCGATGTTGAATACACCGTTATCAGACCAGCCATGCTCGTCGTCACCGATCAGGAAACGATCCGGGTCAGCGGACAAAGTGGTTTTCCCTGTTCCAGACAGACCGAAGAACAGAGCCACATCGCCGTCTTTACCTACGTTTGCCGAGCAGTGCATGGACAGGACATTGCGCTCAGGCAGCATGTAGTTCATGACGCTGAAGATCGATTTCTTCATTTCGCCAGCGTATTCCGTACCGCCGATGAGAACCATTTTGTGCTCAAAGCTGAGTACGATGAAGGTCTCGGAGTTCGTTCCATGAACAGCCGGGTTTGCTTTGAAGTTTGGTGCATACACTACAGTAAATTCCGATTCATGGTTCGCCAGTTCTTCTTCTGTCGGACGGATGAACAGCTGACGAGCAAACAGATTGTGCCAAGCGTATTCATTCACCACGCGAATCGGCAGGCGGTACGTGGTATCCGCTCCAGCAAAACCGTCAAATACAAACAGCTCTTTTCCTTGCAGGTATTCGAGCACGTCTTGTTGAAGAAGCTGGAACTTCTCGGAGGAAATCGGTTGGTTGACTGGACCCCAGTTGATTTTATCGTGTACGGAAGCTTCGTCCACCACAAATTTGTCCTTTGGCGAACGGCCAGTAAACTTGCCTGTTAGCGCATTGAGCGCCCCCTTGTCGGTCAAAATCCCTTCGCCACGCTTCACTGCCATTTCTACGAGCTCAGCAACAGGCAGGTTGTTATATACCTTGGAAGCTCCCAGAATGTCAGCAAGCTTATGAACGGTGTTGGTTTCCATGTGTGAACGATCTCCTTCCCAAATGTCTATCCATTATTGTGACTTTCTAACGAGTTAGAATGCAAAAGGTCATTTGCTTATCCATTCTAACACGCAGTCGCTCATCTCGAAATATCATCGTAATTCATTTTCGTATTGTCGTTCAATTTGTAATTAGTATATCACATTTGATCAAATAAGCTACATAATTTTATAATCTCTTATGGAGAATGTGTGAATAACCTTCCAAGCTAGTTTCCCCTGTCCGTCATTTTCTTTCCCCAGTCAAACCCGAAGCCCCTTAGTGAATTACTGGTTGCACGAAAAACCCGGTACCTGATAGGCACCGGGTGCTTTTTTGCGTCAACCCCGCACCGTAGGTACAGGGCCATCGCAACCATGCTTACTTGAGCTTTTCAAACGTTCGGACGACCACATTCGCCAATATTTCCACGCCTTTGACCAATGCCTTCTCATCGAATTGCATGTGGGGATGATGCAGGCCAGGGGCCAGATCGCAGCCGAGAGCCAGCATCGTCGCTTTGATCTGCGGGCGCTCTACCGTATAGAAATGGAAGTCTTCCGCTCCCGGGCTGACTGGAGCCGGCCTGAGATTCTCCTCCCCAAGCACATCGATGATTGATTGCTCCAGCAGTGCTTTTGCCTCATCGCTTACTTCCGCCGCCACCATTCGGGAGCCCATCTGCACATCGATCTGTGCCTGAAAGCTGACGGCCACCCCGTCGATCACCTGCCGCACCCGAGCAAGCAGATCGTCCATCGCCTGATTGGTCTGCGCCCGCAAATCGAGTGCGAAACGCGCCTTGTCTGGAATGATGTTGTAGCTTTCTCCTCCCGCCTGGAGCATCGTCATTTTGACTGTGGCCGGAACCGTAGGATCTGTATGTACCTGACCGATGCCTGTGACGATGGCACTCGCCGCTTCAATTGCATTAATCCCGAGGTGAGGTCTGGCACCATGGGCCGCTACCCCCGTTATTTCACCGTACAGGAACATAGCTGCCCCGTTATAGATCGCAGGGCCAGCCAAGCCGCCCTTCATTTCCTGAATAGGCCGAAGATGCACTCCATACAAATAGTCAATGTCATCCACGACGCCCTTTTCCACAAGCTTCAGCGCCCCTGTCCCCTTTTCCTCCGCGGGCTGAAACAAGATTTTAACGGTGCCCTCAGGCCGGTAGCCCGAAGCGATCAAAGACTCCACTGCTTCGACAATCAGCGTCATGTGGGCATCGTGACCGCATGAATGGTTCGCTCTCCATTCCCCGTCCACTTCCTGCCAGAGTGCGTCAATATCGGTACGCAGTCCGACGACGGGCTTTCCTTCTCCCCATTCCGCCACGAGGCCCGTGCAATCTTCAAAGGTCGTGACCCGCAAGCCGAGGGATCGCATCCGATCCGCCAAATAGCGCGTCGTCTGCACTTCCTTCCAGCTGATTTCCGGATTGGCGTGCAAATGACGGAATGTTTCGGCAATAGATGTTTCACGTGCGGTAACGGTTTGCTTTAAAGAAAAAGTCGTGGACATACCCGTTCCTCCTCGAATATCTCATTTTCCTTCTATTATAGCACTCACTTGCTCGTGAGCCGCAAGATCGCATCCAGTTTTAATTGATCGCGCAAGGCTCCCGCGATCCGCACGTGTCGCTTGGCGCTCGTGTACAGGAGCTCGTCACCATTCAGCAGCATCCGCAATTGCTGCTCGTGCCCCTGGAGGACAAGATCGGCCGATTGCTCCCCATCCCACTCGCCGCAGTACGCACGTCCCTGTGAAAACGTCAACTGCCACCGCAGCTGAGTATCCACCTCTACAATCCCCACCCGTCGCTCCCAACCTGCCGTTAACAGCCGTACATGTGCCTTTTGTTGCAGCCTCTCCGCTACCTCTGCCAGCAATCCACCGATCCCTACCATGCTCCACACCCCTCTCTCTTGATGGGTTCGCGGATCCTTTGGTCGAATCCTTTGACGAGGAATGGGAAGCACTGTCGTGTCCTGTCAGGCTGACCCTCTTTTTCTCGACAACCTGCAAATAAAAAACTCCCACCCGCGAGTGGAAGACTTTCTAGCAACATCTATTTGGTTTTATTCGTCATGTTCGTCCTTATCCAATCGCACTTCCAAATGATGCCCATCCGGTGTCTCAAAGTAGAGGTTAAAGCTGGTCGGCCGAGCAATCGGGCCTCTGTAACAAATATTCTCTGCTTCCAGCTTATCCACCAGATAGTCCAATTCAGCGCGGCTCGTTACGGAAAAAGCAACGTGGTCGATTTGACCCACTCCGCCCTTGCCATTGTCCCCGCCAAATGGATGGAGTCCAATTCGTGTGTATGTGCCTATTTGAAAGTAGACAGGCGCTCCTTCCACGATATTCTCTTCTGGGATGGGAACTTCCAATATCTCTTTAAAAAAATGAGCTACCTTCACGACATCGCTGCAGTTCAATGCGATGTGATGAACGCCTTTCAAATGAAACATTCACACTGCCTCCCACGTCAACTCTGGTTATGCGCTTTTCTGCGACATTTGCTTCCTTTTGTTGTACTGCTTCAGCCGCTCGCTTAACCGTTTTAAACGAATCATCAAGGCTTCGCGCCATTCGTCATCCTTCAATTCCTTGGCAACACCGAGAAGATCCAATGAAATATCAATCTGTTGTTTGAGAACATCGGCAAAG
The DNA here is from genome assembly GCF_016811915.1 of Brevibacillus choshinensis. NCBI lineage: Bacteria > Bacillati > Bacillota > Bacilli > Caryophanales > Paenibacillaceae > Brevibacillus > Brevibacillus choshinensis. The sequence continues at coordinate 5,266,800 of NZ_CP069127.1, forward strand.
CTCGCAGCTTCATCCGTCATGGTACAATTCTCGAACAACTCGGTTGTATTGTCAACACTCACAAAATCGGCGAAATCCACTTCAGGCGCCTGATCTCCTTGAGCATATTCTACTAAAATTTCGTACTCTCCCTCAATAGCGGGATGGACTTCAATTCTGTCACATACAGGACAAAACATGATGGGGACATTATGCACCAGCGTTTTATAATGACGGACAGACCCTACCGATCCAACCATTCCGGCACCACAGCAATAACTCATATAGTCTCCCTCCTTCTTCGCCAAACCATACATCATTTGGCCGACACTCTGTCTGTAACAGCAATTGTAGCGTACTATCCAAGAAACTCTCTACCCGCAAAACATACCAATCGAATATTTGGAAAAGGTATGGTCTTTCCATTGTACCTGATTCCGATTTAGTTGACCAATGTTTTCTGATTAGTTTGAAATTTTTCCCTCATTTGCCTAAACCTTATATTCAGGTTTGAGTGAATCCGGTACCGGGAAATATACGGACATCCAATCAGAAAAGGAGCCCACTCCCATGTTCCGGTTTAAAAGCATCCGCTCACGAACCCTCAGCATCATGCTGCCTGTCATCATTGTCACCTTGCTGGTCATCATGACATTGTCTTATTTATTTTCCGTGACCCTGTTAAATGATGAGATCACCAGTAAAATGAACTCCGAGTTGGATTTGATCAGCGACACCGTCGGAAAGCGTCTTCAGGCACACAGTAAAGTGGCTGAAAGCACAGCCCGCGCCATTGAAAGCTTGCCACCTGCTTCTAACACGGAGCCATTGCAAAAGCTCCTCAAAAAAATCGTTCCCATTAATGAAACCTCACTCGGCATGGGGATCTTCATGGAGCCCTACCGCTTTGATCCCCATATCCAATACGTCTCCACCTACGGCACCCTGCAGGACGACGGCACCGTTGCCTTGACGGAGGGGTACAGCGACCCAGCCTACAACTACCCGAATCAGCCTTGGTATCAAGTGGGCGCCAGTACCAAGCAGGTGACGGACTATTCCCTGCCCTACTACGACGAGATGGCGAAGACCTCCATGCTGACAGTGGTTGCCCCTTTCTTTTCACCCGATAAAAAGCTTCTCGGGATGGTAACGGATGACATCGAGCTCAGCGATATCCAGAAGTTCGTTTCGGAGACGAAAGTGGGGCTTACCGGATGGTCCTTTTTGCTTGATCAACAGGGCCAGTATCTCGCACACCCGAACGCAGATAAGCTAATGAAGCAAACCATCACAGCTGATGACAATCCTTCTCTCGCGGGCATCGGCTCCACATTGCTTGCGGAGTCAGAAGGAAGCAGCACCTTTACCGATCAAAACGGGGTGAATCGCCTCTTTTATCAAAAGATTCCCGAAACCAATTGGACGATTGCCCTCGTCATGCCTGAAAACGAGTTTTATACACCGCTTCGCCTGCTCTTTTTCAAGCTGCTGGCAGTCAGCATCGCAGGTCTAGCCGTCCTGATCCTGGTCATCCATCTGTTCAGCAAAAGCCTGGCGAAACAGATCGACAAAGCCAACCAGCTGTCCGTTTCCCTGGCACAGGGTGATTTCACGGCCTCCATGGAGATTCAGACAGCCGATGAAATTGGACGAATGGGCGAGCGCTTCAATGCGATGGCTTCTACCTTGCGGGAAACGCTGGAACGCGTCAGCTACAGCTCGCAGCAAGTGGCTGCCACTTCTGAGCAGCTGATGGCCAGCGCCGAGCAGACCAGCCATGCGACGGAGCAAATCGCGCAAAGCGTACAGGAAATCGCCCATGGCACCGAGCAGCAGGTCGACGCGACAATCAAAGGCAGCGACGTCGTAACCGAGATCGCCAAGCTGATCGCGCAAATGGAAAATGGCATTGAAATCGTCAGCACGTCCACCACGCAAGCGAACAAGCAAGCTGCGGAAGGAAACGAGATGGCAATCCAGGCCGTACAACAAATGACTGCCATCCACTCGCAAATGGGACAAACCTCTGCGATGGTACATACGCTGGGGCAGCGTTCCCAAGAAATCGGTGAGATGATTTCCCTGATCACAACCATCGCCGCTCAAACCAACCTGTTGGCCCTGAACGCCGCGATCGAAGCCGCTCGTGCCGGAGAGCAAGGAAGAGGCTTCGCCGTTGTCGCCGATGAAGTCAGGAAGCTGGCCGAGCAATCCAGCTCCGCTGCGGAGCAAGTAAGCCGCATCGTGGCTGACATTCAGCGGGATACGGAAGCGGCAATGGCTGGAATGTCGCATAGCGAATCGATCTTGGGCGATGGCATGCGACTGGTCCAATCGACGGGAACCGCGTTTGACCAGATTAGCGGCTCTACAGAGCGACTGTCGGCCCGCACCTATGAGCTGAGCACGGAAATGAAGCAAATCAGTGAGCAAATGGAAACCATCATCACTGCCATTGATCACATTTCCTTAATTTCCGAACGTTCAGCATCCAATTCTCAAAACGTTGCCGCAGCAGCAGAGGAACAAAATGCTTCGATGCAGGAAATTTCAGCCGCCGCGACCATGCTTGCCAAAATGGCGGAAGAAATGAACGACGCTATCCGTATTTTCAAACTATCCTGACTCCCGATATGGAAAAAGCCGAGCGACAATTCCGTCGCTCGGCTTTTTTGCTGCTTTGCTTATTCTTTTACCATTGCTTCGTATTTGTCGGCGTCCATCAGCTTGTCCAGTTCAGCTGCATCGGACAGCTCCACTGCGATCATCCACGCTTTTTCATAAGGCGAGGAATTGACCAGCTCTGGAGCATCTTCCAGCTCACCGTTTACTTCCACCACTTTACCGGTTACAGGAGCGTACAGCTCGGAAACCGTTTTTACGGATTCCACACTGCCGAATGGCTCGTCTTGTTGGATCGTCGCGCCTACTTCTGGCAGCTCGACGAACACGATGTCACCCAGCTCGGATTGAGCAAAAGCAGTAATTCCAATGTAAGCCTTGTTTCCTTCTACACGTACCCACTCATGCTCTTCACTGTAACGTAGATCTTTCGGGAATTCCATCGTTTACGTATCCTCCTATCAGGTACTGTCCATACCACATACATATTTGACGAACATTCTAGGATTCCTCTTCGATCCCCAAAATTCTGAACAGACGTTTTTTGACCAGGTTCAAACCCTTCTCTCCCGCCTGGAAATGACGCAGCTGCAGATTCTCGTCAAACAAGTAAAAGGCTGGTACATACTCGTTTTGAAAAGCATCGACGGTCTTCATCTCGTTGTCGATCGCGATAGGATGGGTCAGCTTGTGTTCGACAATGGTTTGCTTGATGGTCTCGATGTCCATGTCCTTTTCAGAACGGGGCATATGAATTCCAATGACCCGAAGTCCGTTCGCTGCATACTTGTCCCGCCACTCATTCACACTGGGCATGGACTCTTTGCACATGTAGCAGCTCACCGACCAGAAGTGGACCAGTACAGGACTGCCTGCCAGATCCGCTTTGGTCACCTGACCGTTCACCCATTCGGTGATCCCAGGAAAATCAGGCAATTCTTCACGCAAACGCATAATCGAACACCTCTCCAGTAAGTTTAAGCGGAAAGCACATACGCCGAGGAAGAATGAACGCAAGCGCTTTCTCGCTGTTTATCAAAAAAGGGCCTAACAAAAGTTAGACCCCTTTATTCCCTGTGGTGGCAGGATTATTTTGCAGTCAGTTGAGCTTGACCTGGGCGCCAGTTAGCTGGGCACAGACCGCCGGATTGCAATGCTTGCAGTACGCGCAGAGTTTCATCAGTGGAGCGTCCGATGTTCAGGTCGTTAACCACTTGATATTTCAGAACGCCTTCTGGATCGATGATGAACAGACCGCGGTAAGCTTGTCCGCCTTCTTCATCCAGAACGCCGTAATCGCGAGCAGTTGTTTTGTTGAAGTCTGCAGCCAATGGGTAGTTCAAGCCACCCAGACCGTTTTGGTCGCGAGGAGTGTTGATCCAAGCGCGGTGGGAGTGAACAGAGTCTGTGGAAATACCCAGAACTTCTGCATCCAGATCTGTGAATTCTTCAATCGCATCGCTCAGAGCGATGATTTCAGTTGGGCAAACGAAAGTAAAGTCGAGTGGATAGAAGAACATTACCAACCATTTTCCACGGTAATCGGACAGGGAAACCTTACCGAAATCTTTACCATTGCCCAGTGCTGTTTCCAGTGTAAAGTCTGGAGCTTTGTTTCCTACTAGACGTTGAGCCATTATGTAAAACCTCCTTAGGAATGTTGTTTTTGCCTACATGTCCCATGATAACAAACTTCCTACTTTATAGTCAATATAATATAGGAATGATTTCAACCTGTTATTCTTTTTCAATTACACCCATTCATCTGTCCAATCACAACAGATAATAGATTATCCAGTTATGCACAGCGCTATACGCATTCCGATCTTCGAGTGAGAATTCCTGATTCGTAAATAGATTTGGCTGCCAGCCTGAGAACTTCAGGCGTCTGAACGAGTGCAATCCGGACGTAGCCCTCCCCTTCCTCACCGAAAGCGCTGCCTGGGATGACAACTACCCCCGCCTCGTCCAACAGAGCGAAGGCGAATTCTCGAGATGTCCACCCTTTTGGCACCTTGGCCCATACAAACATCGTCGCTTTTGGCGGCTCAATCTCCCATCCCGCATCCGCCAGCGCTGACAGCAGCACATCCCGACGCTCCTGATAAACCGGGCCTACCGCATTCGCTCCACCCGACAATCGATCGGCCTTCAATGCTTCGGTGGCCATTTGCTGCACGGGCAGGAAGACGCCGTAATCCACATTGGACTTGACGACAGCGAGCGGTTTGATGATCTCTGCATTTCCTACGACGTAGGCAACCCGGCAGCCCGCCATGTTGAAGCTTTTGGAAAACGAGTTGAACTCGATCCCGACATCCTTCGCTCCGGCTGCCTGCAAGAAGCTCGGCGGCTTATAGCCGTCAAAAGCCATTTCCGAGTAAGCAAGATCGTGGACCACGATGATATCGTGACGCTTGGCAAAGGCTACGACCTCTTCAAAAAACTCCATGGTTGCTACGGCAGAAACCGGGTTGTTCGGATAGTTCAAGATCATGAATTTCGCACGAATCGCCACGTCCTCCGGAATGACTGTGAGGTCAGGGAGGAACCCATTTTCCTGACGAAGTGGCATGGCATAAGGGACAGCCCCTGCAAGATGGACACTTCCCGCATAAATCGGATAGCCAGGATCCGGGACCAGCACAAGATCGCCGGGGTCTGTCCATGCCAATGCAAAGTGCGCCAAGCCGTCCTGTGAGCCCATTAAGGAATGAACCTCTGTGTCCGGTGCAAGCTCCACTTGAAAACGGAATTGGTACCAGCGAGCGACCTCCTCGCGAAACGCAGCTGTTCCTTCACTCAGGGCATAGCCAAACGCTCCGGGCTCCTGGACGGCTGTGACGAGCGTCTCCAGCAGCTGCGGATCCGGCTGCTGATCCGGACTCCCGATACTCAAGTCGTAGACCGTCCTTTCTTTGGCCACTTGGCGTTTGCGCGCTGCCATCTCCGAGAAAATAGCCGCAGACAGATGCTCCAGTCTTTTGGATGGTTGGCGCATGTCTATTTTCCTCCCCAGGCCTTTTCCAGCTCTTCCGCCTTAAAGCCCAAGGTCACTGTCGCGTTATCGGTGATCAATGGACGTTTGATCAGCTTGCCGTTTGAAGCGAGGAGCTCGAGCATTTCTTCCTCAGACATGGCAGGAAGCTTGTCCTTGAGGCCCAGCTCTCGATATTGCACGCCGCTGACATTGAAAAACTTGCGCAGATCAAGACCGCTAGCCTTCCAGATGCTGCGCAGCTCTTCCTTGGATGGCGGTGCGTCGACAATCGGGATTTCCTCGAATCCTACTCCCACTTCTTCGAGCCATTTCTTTGCTTTGCGGCAGGTGTCGCATTTGTTGTACAGATAGGCTTTGATTGCCATGTAGATTCACCTCGGTCATTGGATGGATTGCTTGTATGTTCCTTATGGCTAGCATACCATTGTGCCCTCAGGCTGTGCATCCATGGAAAAGGGAGCAGCAAAAAACGACAGCCCCTTTGCGCTCGGCTGTCGTCTTCTCGATGAATGGTTGATCGCAGTCTTTTCTTATAGCTACAGCTTCTCTTCCCGTTCCACTGCTTCGTCTCCAGGGTTTACCTGCCAAGTCTGCGCCAACGGAGAAAAGGGGACTCCAAGCTGTGTACCCTCCCGATTCTCAGCTGCCTCAGCCAGCGTTCCGGTCAAAGGCTCCGTGTATTCGATACGCTCGTCCCTCACTGCACTTCTCTCCTCCCTGCCGTTTCTTACAGTGTGAGGAGTTTGCGGAGCTTTATGCAGTTGGCCTCGCTGAAATCTCTACCTGATATCCGGCGTGTTTGCGCGTCTGGAATACGCCATTTTCAAAAATCAAATACTGCGCCTTGACCCCGATCAAGCGTCCGCCGAGCGTCTCCTCTTTGTCCAGCGACTTGGAATTGATTTTGTCCAGGGACTCGAGGATCGGGTAGGTGATGTCCACCCATTCATCCTCCCGGTATTGGAACGGTTTGAATTCATCCGGGAAATGCCCGTACACTTCATCGCGCATCGCGAGCAAATCGATTTCCTTGACGTCGCCCTTGAGCATTTTACGCCAGTTGGTTTTGTCAGGAAGATACTGGCTCAAATGAAACTCCAGCTCTCCTGCCATCCGGCGCGTAGGCACTTCTGCGATCGGAATGGCACGGATCGCCCCTTGGTCTACCCAGCGCTTCAGCTGGTTGTGCTTGCGGGTCAATCCTACTTTCATATCGCTGGAAACCGCCAGATAGACATAATGAGGAATCATGCAGTACTTCTCGCCAAAGCTCTCATCCCGACAAGTCCCCATGTCAAAATGACACTCGTTCGGTTTGACGATGCACAGGTCATTTTCCGGCAGCTTGGTGAAACAGGGATAGCAGTACCCGCTGTTAAAGGTCTTGTTGGTTTTACGTCCACAGGCAATGCAGTTCTTTTCGCCCAAGAACGTAATCGTCAGCTCGCTGCCCAGCCATTCGTTGAGTGGCATGCGATCCTCGCCGATTTGCAGATAGTAATCAACGGGCTTGTCCTTCCCGTGATATTCGTGAGTCAGTCCATGTAATATACCGCGGAGTTCCACCAGATTCTCTCCTCCCCTATGTACGGTCTATTTATTCTACCATATCGTCTGCCCTCCAAGGCCGCTGTTTTCTTTTGGCAGCATGTTTTCCCTGAAGGGGGTGACCCTATAGCCATATGACAACGAAGGAGGCAATCGACATGCGCCGTGGCGTGATATACGTCTGTCTCATCGCCTGCCTTCTCGGCTGGGACATCCTGCCTGCCTGGGCCAGCTCTCCTACCCCGTTATTCGAACCCATCCACCGGATAGACACGCAGAAAAAAGTCGTCGCGCTTACTTTTGATGATGGGCCTGATGCGAAGTACACGCCGGAAATTTTGGAAGTACTGCATCGAAACAAAGTACTCGCTACCTTTTTTGTGCTCGGCTCCCAGGTGGACAAGCATCCTCGGGTCATGCAATGGATATACAAGGCCGGACATGAGATTGGCAATCACGGCTACCATCACTACGACATGAACAAGCTGACTGAGCACGAGGTCTACGACGACATCAAGCAGGGCGAGCGTTCCATTCTCAAAACGACTGGCATCCTCGCGCAGTATTACCGTCCACCGGGAGGGGTCATGACCCATGATGTCATGAATGCCGTTCAGTCCTGCGGCTACGACATCATCCACTGGTCCGTAGACCCCCGGGACTGGTCACTCGCGCGTACGGCTTCTGTCATCGCCAAAAGTGTAAAGAGCCACGTATCCTCGGGAGATATCATCCTCTTTCATGACGGCGGACTGAATCAGCGCCAGACAGTCGCCGCTCTGCAGGAGCTCATCACGGATTTGCGGTCGCAAGGCTACCGATTTGTCACGGTCAGCCAGCTGCTGGATGCAGCGAAGTGAGCGAAAAAGCACCAGCGCATGAGCTGCCGCCATGCGCTTGGTGCTTTTCGAGCTCTATCGATTCGGCTCTGAATCCCAGTCGGCGAGAGCGTCCGAGCCTGCAAAGGACTTTTTCCCTCGAATGTAATAGACGTCCTCATCCGGGTAGTAAGCGACATCGCCTTGGACCTTGAGCCCCACATCCAAAATCTCGAGTACGTCCGTCCCTGTGTTGATGAATTGATGGGCAATCTCTTTCCCAGCCGGCTTTGCCACGAAGCTCCCCTTTGTGACCGAATATTCTTCGCCATCGAGCCGCAGCGTACCCTCCCCCGCCAAGATGAGGAAGAACTCTTCCTGCAGAGAGTGCGAATGATACTTGACGCTTTTGGCGCCGGGCTGGACCTTGTCGATATTCACGTACAGCTTTTCACTGCCGGCCGCAGCTCCCAAGAACAACGTCGTCATTTTACCCAGCTCGTCCGCTTCCACGAATTCTCCCGGAATCGATAGAAGGCTCAGCGGTTTGGTCATTTTACCAGCACCTTTCCAAGAAATGAGCGCAGTCGCTCGTTTTGTGTCTCCTCGAATATTTCTTGCGGCTTTCCTTCCGCCATAATGATCCCCTGATCCATAAAAATGACGCGGTCGCCCACTTCACGGGCAAAGCCCATCTCATGCGTAACGACAATCATCGTCATCCCTTCCTTGGCGAGATCCTTCATGACAGCCAACACCTCTCCGACCAGCTCTGGATCGAGTGCAGAAGTAGGTTCGTCGAACAGCATCACTTTCGGATTCATCGCCAATGCACGGGCGATCGCCACCCGTTGCATTTGCCCTCCAGACAGACGATCCGGATAGACATCCGCTTTGCTTCCCAGCCCCACTTTATTCAGAAGCTCCATCCCTTGCTTGCGCGCCTCTTCCTGAGACATCTTCCGCACCTTCACCGGGGCGAGCATCACATTTTCCAGCACGGTCTTATGAGGAAACAGATTAAATCGCTGGAATACCATCCCTACATCTTCCCGCACTTTATTGATATCGACCTTGGGATCGGACAGGTCATGCCCATTGATCACGATCCGCCCGCTTGTCGACTCCTCCAGTTGGTTCAAACAGCGCAAAAACGTACTTTTTCCTGATCCCGACGGCCCGATGACACAGACCACTTCACGCTCTGCTACCTGTGTTGTTATGCCTTTCAGTACTTGCAGCTGCCCGTAGTTCTTTTTCAAATCCGTCACTTGAATAATCATTGTCGGCACCCCCTGTAACCGTCTATTCGGTTTCGTCTGTGACTATATTTTACATGAATAATAAAAAAATTGCATGAATTTTGAACTTAGGTTATTTCTCTCTCAAAGCGAGTCAAAAAAAGCCAGGACAATGATTTTCATTGCCCTGACCTTTTCCATGATCAGCCTTTGGACGCCCCAAGCTCACACAAGCCTTTGCTGCTGCACGTGCAAGAATCGCAGGAAGAAGCAATGGTCGGCGGTGTCATCCGTTTAGTCCCGTCCTTGCGAGACAGATAGTGGATCAATCTAGCAGAATTGAGTACCACCAATACAGAAGTGGCATTGTGGACAAAAGCTCCGCCCACGGGTCCGAGTATGCCCGCCATCGCGAGAATGATGGCAGCCGCATTGATCACGCTGGACACGATCAGGTTTTGCCGAATCACGTGCAGCGCCTTGCGCCCCAGCTTCACTGCATCTGCCACTTTGGAAATATCATCGGTCATGATCACGATGTCTGCCGCCTCGGCCGCGATCTGCGTGCCACCCGCTCCCATCGCGATCCCCACATGGGCGGAGGTAAGCGCCGGCGCATCATTGATGCCGTCCCCGACCATCCCGACTACCAGCCCCCGATTGCGGTACTCTTCGACACGCTGATACTTGGCCTCTGGGAACTGTTCAGCAAAGACTGTGGTCACTCCAGCCTGACGGGCAATTTGTCCTGCCGCGCCCTTGTTGTCGCCTGTCAGCATGGCAATTTCCCCTACGCCGTACAACCGCAGACGCCCTACCGTGTCGCGCGATTCTACCCGTACTCGGTCTGCCAGTGACACCATCCCGATCAGCTTCCCTTCGCTTGCGACGAAGACGGCGGTCTGCCCTGCCTGCTCCTGTCCTTCCTGGAGGTGACGCAGCTCCTCTGTGGAGACCCCCATGTCAGAGAAAAAGCGACGGTTCCCTACCAATACCTCACGTCCACCTACGCGCCCGGAGACGCCATTCCCCGGATGGACCAGGAACGACTCTACTTCAGGCAGTTCGAGACGCTGTTCTGCACCTGCCGCTACGATAGCCTGCGCCAGCGGATGCTCCGAATGACGCTCTAGCGCTGCCGCCAGTCGCAGGACATCCTCCTGCTTTTGGCTGTGCAGACGAGCCACACCTGTCACTTGCAGTTTGCCCTCTGTGAGGGTACCGGTCTTGTCAAACAGAAGGGCGTTCACCAGTCCGATTTGCTCGAGTGCCACGCCGCTCTTGATCAAAATCCCATGCTTGGCCGCGCTGCCGATGCCTGCCATGATGGCGGTCGGTGTCGCGAGCACGAGTGCGCATGGGCAAAAAACGATGAGAATGGTAACGGCGCGCACCAGATCTCCTGTAAACAGGTACATCAAAATCGCGAGGGTAAGACTGCTCGGTACGATCCACGCTGCCCACTTGTCGAGCAGACGCTGGACGGGTGCTTTACGCTCCATGGCTTCAGCCACTAGGCGAGTGACCTTGGCAAATGTCGTTTCTTCCCCTACCCGCTCTGCCAACACTTCGATCGAACCATTCGTATTGATCGTTCCCATGAAAACTTCGTCACCTGTGCGTTTTTCCACCGGCAGCGATTCTCCTGTCAGCGCTGCCTGATTGACTGCCGCTTGCCCGCTTTCCACTTTTCCGTCCACCGGCACCTTCTCGCCCGGCTTCACGAGAATCAAGTCTCCGCGAACGACTTCAGCCAAGCCGATCTCCACCCATTCGTCCTGACGCTTGACTCTGGCTGTCTGCGGAGCCATCTGCACCATTTCCTCGAGCGCTGATGCTGCCCGTGCGACCGTACGATTTTCCAGCCACATGCCGAGCATCATGATCAGCGCCACTTCCCCGGCCGCAAAAATCTCTCCGATCGACACTGCCGCGACGATCGCAATCGTCACCAGCACATCGCTATTGATGGTCTTTTCCAGAAACAGCTCCTTGAGTGCCGTCCATGCGATCGGCACCCCGCACAAAAATACCGCGAGCCAGGATAGCTCCAGCCCTCCCACCTCTCCGTACAGCCAGCTGACCAGTAAACCTGCTCCCGACACGATCATTGCCGCTTTTTGCATCATGCATTCCATCTCCCTTTTTCTATAGACATGTGAATTTCAGGCATTCCTTGTTGAGAAAGAGAATCAGACTTATTTCCCCCGTAAAAACAGTGGAAGCTGCTGCCCGAAGGCAACAGCATCCTGATTGATAATGATTATTGATATCTTTACCTAGGTGAATTTTTTTGCGTAAGGGAAATAATTTTATAATCATTCTAATTTGATATTTTCCTTTCGTCAATCCCTTTTTTTCCTTTTCCCTCCGAATGCGTAACTCTGCCGCTCCCTGCTCATGCTAGTGAATGAGGTGGTTTTCATGCATCGAAAAAAATGGGTAGCCCTGCTCCTCGTACTGGTTGTTTTTTTCGCGGGACTTTTGGTAGAGCTAGTGTCTGGCAGCTATGACGAACTGGCAGACAATCCGGGCTTTTCCTGGGATGAGAATGTCGTATCCGGCTCCGGCACGGGCAAGATCGTCCAGCTTTTCGTCTCGGGCGTCATCTCTGGCGAACAAAATTCGACGGGCATGCCGTCCATGAGTCAGCTTCTCACCGAGCAGCTGCGGCGTGTAGAGGAGGACGCGAACGTCAAAGCTTTGGTTCTGCGGATCGACAGCCCAGGGGGGGAAGTCGTTGCCACAGACGAGCTGCATGCTCGCATCTCTCGCCTCAAGCAAGTGCGGCATATTCCCATCGTCGTCAGCATGGGTTCGACAGCAGCCTCGGGAGGATATTACCTGGCTACCACTGGCGACGCCATTTTCGCCAACCCCAATACCCTCACCGGCAGTCTCGGCGTCATTTTCAATCTGGTTAACTACAGCGAAGCAGCAAATAGACTGGGCGTCCGTCAATTCGCAATCAAGAGCGGTCGTTTCAAAGACATCGGAAGCCCCGCTCGACCTCTGACGGACCCTGAGCGCCAAATCTTTCAGACGCTCGTCAATGAGAGCTACAGCAAATTTGTCGATGTCATTGTCCGGGGCCGCAACCTCTCCCGTCAGCGTGTGCTTGAGATCGCAGATGGTCGCGTTTATTCCGGCGAGCAGGCCAAACGCCTCGGGCTGATCGACCAATTCGGCGACTTGGAGGATGCGACTCGCTACGCCCTCTCTCTTTCCGGAGAATCAGAAGCCCTGATCGTCCGTTATACAGACCAGCTCTCCTTGAGCAAATTGCTGTTCAGTATGAAGCAGTACTGGTCGAATCCCGATCCTTTGGGATTGTCCCGCATTCTGGAGCGAGAGAGCTCCCCTAAATTGCTGTATCAATTCATGCCGTGACCAGGAGGTGCTCCATGGAAGACACCCATTTTCGCCATCCCGAACAGGTGCTGCAACCGGTTCCTGACACCCCGCCAGTCCACTTCGCCGGCTTTTGGATCCGCGTTGCGGCCACACTGCTCGATACCTTCTTTCTGATCGGGCTCAACATGCTGATCTTCAACCCGCTGCGCAGGGCATGGGGCGTACTGGACGCTTCCTTTTCGTTCATCGATTTGATCGAGATCGCCATTGACCTGCTGTATCTCGTCTTGCTGACCTGGCTGACGGGACAGACACTGGGCAAGATCATCACGGGGATCCGCGTCGTAAATGCTCGCCAGACGAGAGGGAATCTGACAGCCGGACAAGTTTTTCTGCGCGAAGTCATCGGCAAGTTTCTTTCCTCGCTCCCCTTTTCTCTCGGGTACATGTGGGTGGGCTGGAACCGGCGCAAGCAAGGCTGGCATGATCTTCTCGCCAAAACGTATGTGATTTACGAACGGCGAGCCTGACGAAAGTCGCTGTCCCCGCTTTCGAGGCGGGGGTTTTTTTGATCCAGATGACAATTCCTGCCTTGTCCCTATTGTGGGATAGCGATATGGCCGCTACAATTACCTCCATGCATAGCCAAAACGAGGAGGTAGATTTATGCGTAAAAAGAGTTTGTCCAGCATCCTCGCCGTGAGCCTTTCTCTTGCTCTGTTCGGCCAAATCGTCCCCGCCCTTGCCGCTGCGACTGCGCCTGCCCCAGCCACTCAGGCGGCAGCAGCCATCTCGGTTTATGGAATTCAGTTGGGCATGAGCGCTGCTTCCGTCGAGCAAGCATTGGGAAAGCCAGCCCGCAAAGACCCGAGCACCACAGGGGTCGAATGGTGGATCTACAATAAAGATCTCAACAATTACATACAGATTGGCATTCAAAACGCCAAGGTGGTGACGCTGTTTACGAACGGCGCCAAGTTCTCCGTCAAGGGGATCGGCTATGGAGCTACCACTGCTGCGCTGCAAAAAGCATGGGGAACTCCGCTGAGCACCCTGACGATTACTCCCACTTTCAAAATCAATAACAATACACTGAGTCATCCGACGTATTTGCTGAACAATCAGACGGTTACATTTTCCATCGATCAGCTCGGCGGCAATAAGGTAGCAGGCGTGCGCATCTCTACCCCTGAGCATTTCTCTACGATCGCAATGGGCTTGATGTATCCGATATCCTACAGCAAACTGCCGATCAAGCCGGTCTTGACGGAAGATCTGGTAAAGAGGGCTGCGCTCGCTTACGAAAGAGAAAACTTCGACCTGCTCAACATCGCTCGCAGCAGAGCGAATCTCCCTGTACTCACCTGGGACGACCAAGTAGCAGGAGTGGCTCGGGCACACAGTCAGGACATGGCCCAAAACAGCTATTTCAATCATGTGTCTCCAACGACAGGCAGTCCTTTTGACCGTCTTTCCCATGCAGGGATTTTGTTCGGTTACGCAGGTGAGAATATCGCATACGGACAGCTCGACGGAATCGAAGTTCACATGGGATGGATGAACTCGGCAGGGCATCGCCAAAACCTGCTGAATCCAAACTACAAACAGATCGGTGTAGGGATCTCGTACAAGGATAGCCGTGCGTTCTTCACTCAAAATTTCGTTGCCAAAACCAAGTAATGAGAAGCAGAAAAAGCCTTTCTCCATCACCTGCGAAAGTCTGCCTGTGATCGAGAAAGGCTTGCTTTTTGTCCCGTCATCCTTTTAACAAATGCTTCATGACTTTCCCCAATCCGTTTACAGGCAAGCTGCTGACGAAGACAACCTCCGGAACTTTGTACTCCGCCAGCTTCTCCCTGCAGATCCTCACGATGTCCGCTTCCCCGAGCGGGCTTCCTTCCTTTTTCACCACGAATGCACGGGGGATCTCTCCCAAGGTCTCATGAGAAATGCCGACAACTGCCACTTCCAGTACGTCGTCAATATGGTCGATGACGTCTTCCACCTCGATCGGATAGACGTTGTCGCCGCCGACAAGGATCATTTCCTTGTACCGTCCGGAAATGTACAGGAACCCGTTTTCGTCGAGCCTCCCAGCGTCCCCCATCTGGTACCAGCCATCAATCAAAACCTTGGCAGTCGCATCAGGGTTGTTCAAATATCCTTTGAAAAGGTAGGGACTTTTGACGATCACTTCCCCTACTTGCCCTGTCGGCACCTCTTCCCCCGTATCGGGGCTTACGATTTTGACCTGCACATTCTTGAAGGGCTGTCCGACGGAATCCGCGGACTCCATTCCCATGATCGGATGCCATCCGCTGACGAATGCCGCTTCCGTGCTCCCGTACCCCTGTGTCATCGGAATTCCCAGGTCTAGGTACCTCTGGATGAGAGCGGCAGATGCCTTCGTGCCCCCTGTCGATACGTACTTCAACGAGGATACGTCCCACTGCTTTTTGTTCAGCTCCTCCAACAGATAGGCATACACCGAGGGGAAGGCAAACATCGCCTCAATTTTCTCCGATTCGATCGTCTGCAGAATGGATACGGGCTCCCCATCTGCCAGCAGAATCATGGTGTTCCCGCCATGTATATTGTAAAAGATCAGGGATGTGCTGCTCATATGAAACAGGGGATGGACCGCCAGAAATCTCGTGGGATGCTCGGCGTGGGGGCGGCTTCCATGCAAATACGTATCGTAGCAGCCATGGGAAATCATGCAGCCCTTGGGTGTTCCTGTCGTACCTGAGGTAAACAAGATGACAGCGATATCCTCCTCCGTGATATCTGCTTCCGCTGGAGCGGTGCTGGGATACCGTGTGAAGATGGCGGCGTATTCGTCAGCCATCTCCAACCCTCTTCCGGCAGGAACCAGCTTGCCGACCAGCTCTCCTGCCAGCGTCAGCGCTTCCGCAAACTCCTCGTCATAAAACAAAAGCTTCGGCCGAGCGATTTGCAAGATGCCTTCCAATTCAAAGGCAGTCAAGCGCCAATTGAGGGGAATCGCAACAGCCCCGATTTTCAGTGCTGCCAGCAAAATCGTGGGATAAGGATGATCGTTTTTGCACAGGATGGCAACAAAATCACCTTTTTGAACACCCTCTTCCAATAAAAAGGCTGCCAGCTGGTTTGTCCGATCATCCCATTCCTGATACGTAAACCTAGCATTCGCAGCCAGAAGCGCTTCGACATCCGGAGACTGCTGAGCCCGATCCCGTAAATAATGATGCAATGTTCCCATCTCAATCCTCCTGCCCTGCTTATTCCGTCTTACTATGCTCCGCTTCAGCGGTTTTCACTAGCTGTAATCGCAACGCAAAAAGACTCCCCAGCAAAAGGAGAGTCTTCCTTACTTTTTCTATCGCACCGTTACTTTAGTGGCAGCGGGAGCGGGCGGCGTCGGGCTGTCATCGGAAAAGAACGGAATAATAACCAGACTGATCACGAAAAACAAGATCCAGACGATTCCCCGCTTGAAAATGCACGGAGTAAGCATCGGGTCAACCCCTTCCAAACATATCTTTCCTTACTATATCTACGCTTCCCTACCCTGCGCCCGTTTATTCTTTCTCCCCTTTTTTTCTGTGAATTTTTGCAGCAAAAAGGTGCCCACCCACCTACGGGACAGACACCTTTTTGCTATTTCGCACTCAGCCTTGTTTTTGGATGGGCAGCGCGACTTGTTCAGCATTCGCTGCTCCACGGCGAACAGCCAGGCATGCAGCCGCAAAGACGAAGAGGAATGCACCCATGAGCCAGAAGATCGTCCATGGTTCCCAGACTTCCATCAGCACGCCGTTTACATTGGGAGCCAATATGCTGGCCACTCCAAAATTGATCCCTGCGATAATCCCGGCAGTCGGCACCATCGAGGCAGGCAGGATGTCCGCCGCAAAAGCCAGGCCGAGCGAGTAAAACGAGCCGACTGCCGCTCCTGCGATAGCGAGCAGAAGCATCATGACCCAAACATTCTCACCCGACAGCGGGAAAAGGAAAAAGGCGATGCCACCAACCAAGGCACAGACTGTCATGACCCGCTTGCGTCCTATCCTGTCACTCAGCGCACCCAGCGGCATTTGCAGGATGATACTGCCGACGACAAAGGAAGGCAAAATGACGGACACCCATTCCAGCGACAGCCCTGTACGCAAAGCGTAGACCGGAAAGCTCCCGTTCAGCGAGGTCTCCATGAAGCCGTATAAAAACGATGGGATCAGGGCCAGCCAGCCAAGCCGCAGCACCACCGCATATTTGTTTTGCTTCTTTTCCGTCTGGACGATTTTCTCAGGAAACTCGTTTTTCATTCGTCCCAGCAGCAGAAAAGCGACCGCGTACAAGACGATCAGTGTTCCAAACGGCACCCACAAGCCAAGCGGCAGCAGGTTCAGTCCCAGCGGACCCGCGCTGAAGCCCACGCCATACGCCAACCCATATATGGATAAATCTCGTCCGCGATTTTGCGGGGCAGCGATCTTGGTCACCCACATCTGGCTGGAGTAATGCAAGCCTGAGTCGCCGATCCCCATCAAAAGCCGCAGGACAAACCAGACAGCCAAATGAGAGAACATCGGGATCAGCGCAGTGGCTGCCGTGACCAGAACCAAACCGGAAATTATCGTCGTGCGATAACCGAATTTCCGCAGCGGAATTTCGAGAAATGGCGAAATCAAAACCATACCGATGTACAACGCGGCCGCATTCAGCCCGTTCATCATCGAAGAAACCCCTTGTTTTTCCAGCAATACCGCCAGCAACGGGATGCTCAATCCCTGGCTTAATCCGGCGATCGCTACTACCAAAATCAACACCCAAAAGGTGTAACGCGAGGCAGCCATCGGTGTTGATCTCCTTTCTTAATGATTTACGCTCCATCGTATCTACCCGTTCATTGTAACGGATACATTCCCTTGCTGGAGCTGGTACATTTTTTGATACAATCCATCCTTCGCCATCAGTTCCTCATGAGTCCCCCGCTCGACGACTTCTCCACGGGATAACACCAGGATCTGATCGGCGTGCTGGATGGTCGATAGTCGATGGGCGATGATAAAGGTCGTGCGCCCGCGTGACAAGACGTACAGAGCATCCTGAATCGCCGACTCCGTCTCACTGTCGATACTCGCCGTCGCCTCATCGAGAATCAGAATGGCGGGATCCGCTGCCAAAGCACGGGCAAACGAGATCAGCTGTCTCTGCCCAGCAGACAAGGTCATCCCTCTTTCCACAACCGGCTCGTCGTACCCTCCAGGCAGCTGGCGAATAAATTCATCCGCCCGGACTGCCTCGGCGGCACGCCGCACTTCATCATCTGTAATCCTGTCGTTGTACATGCGGATATTGAACCCGATACTGCCCGTGAACAAAAACGGATCCTGCAAGACCAAGCCCACGTGGCGTCGCATGGCCTCGTTATCGATGGTGTTCATATCTGTTCCATCAATCAGGATTTTCCCGTCTGTCACCGGATAGAAGCCGAGCAGCAGATTCATCAGAGAGCTTTTTCCCGATCCGGTATGACCGACCAAAGCGATCGTCTGGCCCGGTTTGGCCGTAAAGGAGACATTTTTCAGGACGTACTCGTCACCTGTATAGGCGAACGAGACATTCTCGAACACCACTTCTCCCTGTGGGCGCTGGATTTGCTCGTCTACGGTACCCTTCGGCGCTTCCTGTTCGGTATCGAGGATATCGAAAACCCTCTTTGCTGAAATCGTAGCCTGCTGAAGCTGCGAAAGTCGGTTCATGATCATGTTGATCGGCTCGAAAAAGCGCCCCATATAGTCGACAAAGGCAAACAACGCCCCAAACGAGATCGCACTGTGAAACGAGGTGGAGCCGAAATACCAGACGATGAGGGTCAAAGCCACCTTCCAGATCAGATCCACTGCCGGCCTCAGCAAGAGAGATTCCAGGTTGTTCTCCTTCAGCTTGACCTTGAAATACTCCTCGTTCACCTGTGCAAACTCTTGCTGCACTCCTTTTTCGCGACGAAACGCTTGAACAATCGCCATATTCTGGATCATCTCGTTAATCGTCGCATTCATATCGCTGAGGCGCGTACGGATAATGGCGTAGTAGCGAGAGCTGTACTTTTGATAAACAACCACGAGCACGACCAGGACGGGTACTGTCAAAAAGCAGAACAGCGCCAGCTCTGGCTGCAAAACGTACAAGGCGATGAGGATTCCGATCAAATAAATGCCGTTTTGCACGAATGTCGCCAGCACGCTGACATACAGCTCACGTATTGCTTCGGTATCGTTGCTGACCCGCGAAACAAGCGAGCCGACCGGTGTCTTGTCAAAAAAGGAGACAGGAAGCTTTTGCAAGTGAACAAAGAGCTTCATGCGCATCTGCTGGATGATTCGCTGAGCAATCGTCTGCAGCCATAATATTTGAATATAGTTAAAGCCAGCTGACATCAAGATCAGTGCGCCATACCCAACCGAGAGCCATATGATCGGGAGAATTTCTCCTGCATACATTGCTTTTACTTCAGCCGCAGTGAGGCGAATTCCCTTCAAACTCTCGCTGGCGGCCGAATCATTCGCTTGTCTTCCTGTGATCACTTCCACCCGGTCGCGGCCATTTACAGCCGGCAGCGGGGTGATTTTCTTTTCTTCATTCGGATTCACATGTCCATCTATGAGATAGTACGTCGTTCCTTCCGCCAGAATGCTCACCGCTTTTGCCCCTGTGTTCTGCGGGTCCACCCCCGCATCCTGAAGCACATCCTGGCGAACATAGTACCTTCCATCCAGCTCGACGGCGGCATTCCCCACTGCCTGAGGCCGTTCTGCGTATTCGTACCACGGCTTTTGGATCGCGAGGATGTGATTGTCGATCATCACCTTCGCTAAAAAGGGTCCGGCCAGCTCCGCGCTGGTACCGAGCAAGAGCAGTAGCAGCGCTCCCACAATCTGCTTTTGGAACGGTCTGGCGTACTCGGTCAGACGCTTCCATACGTTTTGCCCGCTCATGAAACGCTCTCCTTCCTGTCCCTAACCGGCGACATCCTGCTCCATCTGCTGGCGCCTGAACTGCTCGGCGTACCAGCCGTTTTGCTGCATCAGCTCTTCATGCGTGCCTCGCTCCACAATCTGTCCCTCATCCAAAACGAGAATCAAATGGGCGTGCTGCACGGCAGACAGACGATGCGCCGTGATAATCGTCGTCTTGCCTGTTCTCTCTTGGCGCAGGTGCCGCAGAATGCTTTCCTCTGTGCGTGCATCCACTGCGGACAACGAATCGTCCAGAATCAAGATATCGGCATCCATCAACAAGGCACGTGCGATGGAAATCCGCTGCTTTTGCCCACCGGAGAGCGTGACTCCCTTCTCCCCGACCATGGTCTGCACGCCTTCTCTGAACTGCAAAAGGTCACTCCCCATTTCAGCCAGCTCCAGAGCATGCAGCACTTCTTTTTCCGAGGCGTCCGGATTTCCAAAAGCCACATTGGCTGCAATGCTCCGAGAGAAGAGTAAATGCTCCTGCGGCACATAGCCGATCTTTTCGCGCAAAGCGGTAAGGGACAGCGACTCGATGGGCACGCCCCCCACGAAAAGCGAGTGTTCATTCATCCGGTACTGATGCAGCAGCGAACGGCACAGCGTCGACTTTCCGCTTCCCGTGCGTCCCACGATTCCCAGGGTCTCCCCCTCGTCCAGCGAGAAGGTGATTTGCTCCAGAGCTGGCTTTTCCGTCCCCGGATACGCAAAGGTAAACTGACGTGCTTCGACGGTATTGGAAGCGACCGCAGTCACGGGATGCTCCTGTTCTTGTACATCCGGCTCCTCGACAAACAGCTCGGAGAGTCGCTTATGGGAAGCTCCCCCACGCTGAAGCACATTGACCAGCCAGCCAAAAGCAAACATCGGCCAGATCAGCAGCCCCAGGTACAAGTTGAATGCCACCAGATCCCCGAGGGAAATCGCGCTCGTGAAGACGAGATACGTCCCGTAGCCCAATCCGATCAAAAAGCTGAAGCCGATAATGATCGCAATCGTCGGCTCAAACAAAGCGTCGATGCGAGACACGCTCACATTTCGTTCCAGCGTCTTTTCGCTCACACGACGGTATGCTTCCACATCGGCCCTTTCCTGGACGAATGCACGCAGCACCCGCACACCGGAGACAGATTGCTGGACGTGGTCGTTCATCTCACCGAAAGCTTCCTGAGCCAAATAAAAACGTTCATGCAGCAGCCTTCCATAGTAAGCGGTCGACCACGCCAAGAACGGCATCGGGATCAATGCCGCCAGCGTCAGCTTCCAGTCAATCGCCGTCAGCATCACGCTCAGCGTAAGCAGCGTCATGAACAAGGAATCTACCAGCGTCAGCACCCCTGTGCTCGCTGTTTGCTCAATGGCAGGGATATCGTTGGTGGCGACAGCCATCAAGTCCCCGCTGCGCTTGCGATGGTAAAAGGAAGGCGTCATGCGGGTCAGATGGGAAAACAGCCGCTCCCGGAGCGTTCTTTCCAGAATCAGCGCTCCTCCATTCAGCAGGTAGCGCCACATGAAACGCATGACGTACAGCAGCACACCCAAAATGAGTAACGTCAGGGCAGTCATCGTCAGATCCGCTGTCGTAAGTGTACGGTTGCGGATCGCATCCACTGTATCTCCAATCAGGCGCGGAGGCCACAACATGAGCACATCAATCAGAAACAGAAACGCAATTCCAATGAGATATCGCTTCCAATGGGCCTTGAAAAACCAGGATAATTGCCGTAAAGTCTGCAAAACCGTTCACCTCTTTTCGCTCACCCGTTTTCCCTTTTGCGAACGTTGTCATCGTGAAAAAAAGGGGCTGCACGAGCAACCCCCTTTTCCCTTCTCCATCGTAATTTACTGAATTTTCCTTGTCAATCTACCATTTTTTACTGGACTTCAGCTCTGCCCATTCCTCACGCAGAAGGCTGTAGGTGGCATGATCCACAAAGTGATCGTACAAAAATTCGTTTCTTCGCAGAATGCCCTCCAGATGGAAGCCCAATCGCTCGGGAATCGATCTGCTTTTGTGATTTTCTGTAGCCGCCTGGATGGTCACCTTTTCCAAATCCCAAGAGCCGAAAATCAGGCGATCGATATAGGTGGCCACTGCCGATGTCATGAGGCCCTTGCCCTGAAACTGGGCCCCCAGCCAGTAGCCGATGGATGTCTTCTTGTTGATCCAGTCAATATTGTGAACGCCCAATGTGCCTGCCAAACGCCCGTCGTACCAGATGCCGTAGTGCGTACCCTGGTTGTTGTTGTGCTGATTTACGGTCATGTTGATGAAGTGCGCCGTATCCTGAACCTTCTTCGTATAGTCCAGCCAAGGCAGCCATTCCTTTAAATAGGAGCGATTCGTATCGGTCAGCCAAAACATTTCCCCTGCATCGGCTGGCTCCAACTGCTTCAGGAATGAATTTTCTGTCATCCGTATCCGTCTCACGAGCGTCCCCTCCAAGTGTTCTCTCTATCTGTTGGGTGTAACTGCTTTGCTTTCTTACGCTCGATTATGGAACAGGGCGTATCGTTTTGGCAAGATCGTGCGGATATTCATATGACACCAAATAAATGAAAAAGCTGACAACGCGATTCGGGGAAAGTGGCTGCGGGAGAAAAGCATAGGGAGTCGCATTGAAAAAACGGAGAAAACGAAGGTAGTGTTGAAATTGAATACTCAGGTATCCTTAACAAAATGGGGTGAAAGGATCTTGTTTGGCATTCAATATGATCTAAATTTATCGGGTAAAGAGCTTAGTCAATTGAGCTTAGAAAATTTTGAAGTTGAATATGGTGGCGTTCTATATGGACAATTGGAAATTAAGGTAAACGACCAGCTATTTGGTTCATGTGATCCGGAGAATCCTCAACCACTGCGTGATTTTTCCGAAGCTCCAATCATTGCGTGGTTAGGACTTTTATGTGATGTGGTGGTATTAAAGCAGAGTCACCCTTACGTTGCTCTAAATTCATTAGATGAAGTGTTCCTTTGGTTTGAGTTTGTAGATATTGGTAAAAGTAATCTTCAGGTTGCTTTAATCCAGGTGGATGAGAGATTGAATACAAACGATTTCATTATAACTGAACGAATAAACCAAATCTCGAAGTGCTTGTGGAAAGAAGAAATTAAGAAACAAGAGCTTATTACCGAGATTTTATTAAAAGCAGATGGGCTTGTTTATTATTTAGAAAATGTTAACCCTGCTCTTCTTAAGAGTAGCAGTATAAAGAGTTTGGCAAAAAGAGTCTCCGTCTTGAAAAAGGGGTAACTAATCAGAAGAAAGGATACTTAGCAACAATCTTTACGAAAAAAGCCTACTCGAAAGATAACCCCCCCTTAAATACGGGGGGTGATTGTACATTGAAAGGCTGTCACCTTTTATCTATTTCTTGATATCGCTCATCACTCTTCTTCCACAGTTCCCTCTGACTCCGCTACTTCATTTCCGTTAATGAATACATGCGGAATAATGGTTGCTTTCAAAGAAGCCGCTACCGGACAGTACTGTTCGCTCTCCAGCTTGACTGCCTGCCAGATACGCGATGGGGCTACCTCTCCGCTCACATGAAACGTCAGGTGGATTTCCGTGATGGCGTGTGGTACGGCCTCATCGCGAATTCCGTCTGCGACGATCTCAATGGCTGTCGGCGATTGTCTCATCTTTTCCAGCAGTTTGGTCACACCGATTCCCATGCAGCCGACCAGCCCGACCAGGATCAGCTCCAAGGGGCTGTTGCCTGCTCCCTCCCCGCCAAGTGCCACACTGGAGTCCATGAACACCGGATACCCGCTCGGTCCCTTCGCTTCGAACTGGAGCTTTCCTTTCCATTGCGCTTGTACGTTCATCTGTTTCTTAGCCGTCGCTGTCATCTGTCTTACCTCCCATTGAATTTAGGGTACAACATCCCATTCATGCACGTCGTAGGTGGTTCCAAAAAGGCGCGGCTCCCCTTTGATGACTCGCTTGTTGACCGCCACCAGGGCGGGGTTGTAATAGAGGGTCAAAAGAGGAATATCCTTTTGCACCTGGGCCTGGACTTGATCGTAAATCTCTTTTCTCTTCTTCTCATCCGCCTCCGCTTTTCCCTGCTCTAGAAGCTTATCTACCTCAGGATTGGAATAAGCAGACGAGTTGCTGAGCCCTTCGCTGTGATAGTACGCGGAAGAGTCCGGATCGATGTTCATGTACAAGCCGCTCAGTGCCAGATCAAATTCATGCTTACGGAGCTTTTGGCTGACGGTCGCAAAATCAAATTTGGTGATCTTTGCTTGGATGCCCACCTCTTTCAAATTCTCGGCGATAATTTGGGCGGACTGCTCACGGATCTGATTTCCGGTAGGAACGATGAAAGCAAGCTCTCGACTGCTGTCCCACCCTGCCTCTCGCAGCAAGCTTTTGGCTTTTTCCGGATCATAAGCAATGGGTGTGAGGCTCTTGTTTTGATACGCGCTGAGGGAAGGGTACAGACCGTCAAAAATTTCCGCATCGCCCTTCATTAAATTGTCTACAATCAGCTGCCGGTTGACAGCATGGGCGATCGCCTGACGAACTTTTGCATCACGGATGGTTTGGGCATTGAACATCATCGCCTGAATCCCTATCTGCGGTTCGAGCTTTGTACGCAAGCTTTCGTTTTTACGGATCAAGTCATAGTCCTGATCTGGCAGATTTCCGATACCCAGCCCGTAGTTCATTTCGATTTCGCCGCTCTGCAGCTGAGCGACCAGATTCGTGCCGGGCATGATTTTCACAAAGATTTTATCCAGCTTGGGTGCGCCGCGGTAATAATGCTTATTCGCTGCGAATTCCACGTACTGATCTTTTTCATATTTCACAAAGGTAAAAGCGCCATTGGTCACGTCCGGTTTTTGCATGAAGGGATGCTTCGCCAGGTCCTCCGGGTTCACATCTTTGAATACGTGCTTGGGCAGCGGCTTGAATTTCATGCCGAACTGCTCCTTGATCATATTGGGATCCGTTGGGCTTTTTGCATGCAGCTCAAAGGTCTGTGCGTCGATTACCTTCAAGCCCGCTATTTCCGCCTGTCCCTCTGGAAGCTTGCCGTCTGGACCGACTCCCTCCAGAAACGCGATTGACGAACCCAAGGTCGACTCTACTTTCGGATTGGCGATTAATTGCAGTGTGTACGCCACATCTTCTGTCGTGACAGGGGTACCGTCCGTCCACTTTGCTTTCGGGTTCAGCTTGACCGTGTACGTCTGTTTATCCTCCGTATCAAAGGAATCAGCCAGCTGCGGCAAAAATTCCAGGGGCTTGATCCGGTTGAGAAGCGGCTCAAAAATGAGCGTGCTCGTCTCTGCGGAGGACAGGTCCCGCGAGCTGATCAGCGGATTAAAGGAAAGCGGAGCATTGAAGACACCGATTCTGACCATTTTTTCCGTTCCACTGGATTGCCCCGTCTTTGACTCCGCAGGCTTTGCCGTTTCCCCGGGAGACGTGCAGCCACTGATCAAAACAGATAAAGAAAGGAGCATCGCAACAGCAGGTTGCCACAATCGTTTCATCACGGTTCCTCCATCATACTCGTGTGGTTGAACAATTTTTATCCTAATTAATCTTATCTAAATAATCGGAATTAATCGTTGATACTACTATAATACATCCATTTTCCTTGTCAACAAAAAAACACCCACCTCCTGTCTGGAAGTGGGTGCTCCTGATCCCTTATTGCTTGCTGCTGCGAATATCTTCCGGTTTGAAAATGCCTGTTTCGGTCACGATCGCGGTGATGTACTGGGCAGGTGTCACATCGAATGCCGGATTGTATACCTTGATATCGTCAGGCGCAACCTGTTTGCCCAAGCCGTGGGTGATTTCTTCGGCTGGACGCTCTTCGATAGGAATGTCCGCACCCGTCGCTGTCTCGAGATCGACAGAAGAGAGCGGCGCTGCCACGTAAAACGGAATGCCATGCGCCTTTGCCAATACAGCGACGCCGTAGGTACCGATCTTGTTGGCCACATCTCCGTTCGCCGCTACCCGGTCCGTTCCGACGATGACTGCTTCTACCTTGCCTTGGGACATGACCATCGCTGCCATGTTGTCGCAAATCAGGGTGACGTCTATGCCAGCCTGCTGCAGCTCGAAAGCGGTGAGACGTGCGCCTTGCAATACCGGGCGCGTTTCGTCTGCGTATACTTTCAGATTCCAGCCGCGTTCCTTCGCGAGGTAAAATGGCGCTGTAGCCGTTCCGTATGCAGCCGTGGCCAATGCTCCCGGATTGCAGTGAGTGAGTACGCCCATCCCGTCATGCAAAAGAGTCAGCAGGTGTTCCCCGATCGTCCGGCAGACTTCCGCGTCCTCTCTCTGGATCGCCAGAGCTTCGTCGAGCACAGCTGCCTTCAATTCAGCGACTGCTTTGTCCCCTTCTTTTTGAACCCGTGCACGGATCCGGTCGAGTGCCCAAAACAGATTGACGGCTGTTGGACGGGAAGTGCCCAGATAGTCTGCTTTTTCTTGCAGCTCCCTCCAAAATGCCTCGTAGGAAGTCGCTTCGCTGTTGCGGATCCCGAGGTACAGGCCATACGCCGCGGACATTCCGATGGCAGGAGCGCCACGGACTTGCAGATGGCGGATAGACGCCCATACTTCTTCTGGAGTCGTCAGTGTCAAATAAATGGTTTCTACAGGCAGACGCGTCTGATCGAGCAGGACAAGTGCATCATTCTCCCACTTGACTGGCGCGAGTTGTGTGCTGGTTGTCATACGGTCGTTGCCTCCTGATAATATCGTGCTGTCACGGTGCGGACCAGGTCCGTAATATCTGTCGATTCTTCTACATCTCCGCGGCCGAGGATCAATGCTTCCCCGATCGCCAGAGCCAGCCGCTCTGCTTCGGCACGCGTTTGTGCGTCTTCGATGCTGTTCAGGTCAGCTACACCTGCGAGTCCGATCACACGACGCAAGATTTTGCAGCCCGCAAAGCCAGCGGCATCCTGAATCAGGCGCTTCACATAGCTTTGCCACAAGCCCTCTACATGGGCGCTGCGCTCTTTTGCATGCTTGTGCCAGAGCTGGACAAATTGAGAGACGAATTCATTCCAGACATCTTCCACCGTCGTAAGCAAGTATTCGCGATACGATTCGCGTTCTCCTTGGTCTTTTTGCAATCCGTGCTGACCTGCGTAGTTGAGCAGCAGGTTCGCGATCACCGCTCCAATGTCAAATCCGATCGGGCCGTAGTAAGCAAATTCTGGGTCGATCGCTTTCATGCTGGTCTCCGTAATGAAGATGCTGCCTGTATGCAGATCCCCGTGCAGCAGAGCTTCAGCGCGCGTGAGGAAATCGAATTTCAGCTTGGCGATTTCCAGCTTGAGCGGCTTGTTGTTCCAGATGGCTTCGACTTCTTTTGTGATCAACGGATTGAAGTCGTTGGTCGGCGCGTTTTCATAAGGATCAGTAAACACCAGATCTTCCGTAATTTTGCACAATTCGGGATTCAAGAATGTTCCGACGAGCGCTTTTTTATCATACGGATTCAGGCCCAGATCTGAGGTGTAGAACAGCGTGTGTGCGAGAAACTTGCCGATCTGCTTGGCGAACAGCGGATAGCGCTTGCCTTCGATCAACCCTTTGCGCATGATGATGTGGTCTCCCACGTTCTCCATGACTGTCAGTGCCAGCTCCTGATCAAAGTGATAGACTTCCGGCACCAATTCCGGAACGCGTTTGTGCTGAATGCGGAGAGCTTCACTTTCGATGCGTGCACGATCCACGGTCAGCGGCCAGGATTCCCCTACCACCCGTGCGTACGGTAATGCCTGCTTGACGATGACGCTTTTCCCTGTAGCATCTTCCCGAATGTCAAACACCAGATTGAGGTTACCGTCGCCGATTTCCTTGCTGCTAAGCGTTGCACCCTCACTAAACAGCCCCGGCAATGCCTTTACGTACTCAACTGCCTCCTGCTCACTCAATGCGCGATATGCCATGATTCTATTTCTCCCCTCTACTTCATTTTTCGTATATCGTCAGTGGGCTGGTCATGTCACCCAGCCTTGCGGTCAAGCGATATGCAGCTCTTGACATGCAAAAGACCTCTTTTCCGAAGAAAAGAGGTCGTTATCGTCACGTATAGAGAAACGTGCGCCTTTGTCCCCCTTATCTTCCAGACTACTTTTGTTTCTGCAGGAATTAGCACCGTGCACGTCGCCTGTGATTCAGTCGCCTCGAGCGTCTGAAAAGCGTCGTGTCGGTTGCCGGGTATCATCGGGCCAGTCCCTCCACCTTCTCTGGATAAGGTATCCAACGTATGCAATTTTTAATTTAGTTTGAATCATACAACCACGTTCGGAAGCTGTCAACACTCTTTTTCGCGGAATATGCTCGCGACTGCTACCAGATGATCTGCGTCCCCGAGGCCCCAGGGCGATCCCAATTCCACCAGTTCACTTTGCCGAGAAAGGCCGCTGTAATGGACTTTTCAGCCTGCAGCTTGAGCAACTCCTTGGTAGGTCCTGTCAGCACAGCTCCGTAGATAAGGACGCCCTTTTCTTGCAAATACGCGTATCGCTGAGCGATTTTCGGATCCTGATGAGCAACCAGATTGGTGCCGATGCTGCGAGTCAAGCGATCATGCTCGGTGAGGTATTTCATTTCCGCCAGGAAGGCTGCGGCTCGCCTATCTCCTTCTCCATTCACGCGTATCGGGCTGTCGCCGTAATCCAACACCCGTTCGGAAAACCCCCATACATCTCCGGCCGACAGCAGGAGATTGCCGCTCTCGTGCTCTGATTCATCAAGCTCGACTCCCGTGTCTACGGCAAACCATACCGTGTCCGCATTGTGCGAGAACACGTGCTGTGATATCCGTTTGTTGTATTCTTCGTACGTGATTGGGTGATCAAAAGAAATGGCAAGCTGGCTCACTGTTCCCTCTGGCAGCTTGTTCATCGCATTCCATGCAGGGGTCCGCAGATAAGCCGTCTCCTCCTCGGTCATCTTCTCATCAGTCGGATAGCGGAAAAACAGCTTGGTCTCCCGGATTCCGTTTGCCCATTTCGGTTCGGCATGGATACTCCACAAGATGTTGGTATTTTCGAAGAACCCGATATTCTGCTGCTCTGCACCCACTTGCTCACGCAGTTCCATCTTGATCTGCCCATACAGCCCTCCGACCTGCGATCCG
This sequence comes from Brevibacillus choshinensis, assembly GCF_016811915.1. Classification (NCBI taxonomy): domain Bacteria; kingdom Bacillati; phylum Bacillota; class Bacilli; order Caryophanales; family Paenibacillaceae; genus Brevibacillus; species Brevibacillus choshinensis. Next base: position 5,295,508 of record NZ_CP069127.1, read on the forward strand.
CTGCTACCCGCGCTGACACCAGGCTGAGTGAAATTGACCATGTCCCTGGTGACCCGGAACAGATCATCGTACATCCATGAGCCGATCCATCCATTCGCAATGGTCGCAGCAACTCCAAGCACAAAGAAAATGCCGAATGTATAGGCAGAATTGGTCAAGCGCATCTTCCACTTTCCCCGGCGGATGATCGACCGCTGTTGTTTTTCCGTAAGGGTCTCTGCCTGTTGCAACAATGCTTCCCCGTCTGATTCTCCCAACAGAAGCCGTTCGAGTCGACTCGCATATTCTTCGTCGTCCGCTATCTCATCCCTGATCTTCTGCGCCTCTCTTTCGTCCAGTTCTCCCCTCAAATAAGCCAGCAGCTTTTGTTCCCGGCTATCATCACTTTGGTTCGTCATCGACTTCTTCCCTCCACATCCTTCGCATCTTTTGCCTTCCCCGGAACAGTGAGCGCTTGACATCCGCCAGATCGATTCCGAGCACATCGGCAATCTCCGCATAGCCAAACTGCATGGCGGACAGTAAAATGACTTGTTTTTGCTTTTCTGGCAGCCGCTCCAGAGAAAGCTGCGCCGATTCCCACATCTCCTTGCGAACCATCGCGTCTGCCGGATCGACTGCCTGCGCATCTACCCGCTCCGGAATTTGCTCGGTAAGCTGCACGGGCCTTTTCACCCGCTTGCGATGCCAATCGACAAAGGCATGGTATGCCACCTTGAATAGCCAAGGCCTCACTTTTTCCCCGTGAAAATCGTCCAGTGACGAAAAGGCGCGGAAAAAGGTCTCCTGCGTCAGGTCCTCTGCCTGTCTCGCGTCCCGGGTCAGCCGGAGAAGATAGCGATAGATATCGTTCACGTGCAGGCGATACACGTCCTCCAATCCTACTTTCCCAACGGTTCCACACCCTTTCGTTACATACCACGCATTTCGCTGGAAAAAGTTTCACCTCGCCGCTCCATTTTTCTCTACACTTATGTGCAAACCAGAATTACCCAGGGTGTTTTATCCAATTTTCCTCATTAAAAAACAATTTGACTCCCGCTTCTGAACGTCATATCATGAAAATATCGCACACACATCACATTCGTGTGAACCACATAACTCTTATCGCGAGCTGGCTGAGGGACTGGCCCTATGATGCCCGGCAACCGGCGCTACTCTATCTAATCTAGAGGGCGAAACGGTGCTAATTCCAACGGATGAGAGTCGAGACGGGGAGATGTTCCCTGTCTATCGACGAACCCGAGAGATGAGAGGAGACGAAGACGCTCTTATAGTCGACAACCGCCTCCCTGATCGCCGGGGAGGCTCTTTTATTTTCCCGATCTACAAAGGAGGATTAGTCCTAGCAATGAGTGAGCACCGTATCCTCGTTACCTATTTGACGCAAGCAAAGGACCTGAACAAAAAAGCGGAATCGATCGCTGTAGGGATGACCGTCGGTTCCTGGACGGAATTGCCTGCCGCCAAGCAAGCCGAACTGAAACCCTACCTGGGCGAAGCCGTCAGCGCAACTCCATTGGAAGTTTTGGAAAATGGGGAAACGCGCGGCCTGATCACCGTGAGCTACCCGACACGCAACTTCACCAATGACATCCCGTCCCTTTTGACTGGCATTTTCGGCAAGCTTTCCATGGACGGAAAAATCAAACTGATCGACATCGAGTTTCCGGACTCGTTCCTCGGTACATTCCCGGGTCCGAAATACGGCATTGAAGGGCTGCGCGGACGTCTCGATGCGCACGACCGCCCCCTTTTGATGAGCATCTTCAAATCGTGCCTCGGCCTTCCGTTCGATGATTTGAAGACGCAATTCCGCGCTCAGGCATTAGGCGGCGTTGACCTGGTCAAAGATGACGAAATTTTCTTTGCGGATGAACGCGCTCCTTTCCTCGAGCGGATCAAAGCGTTTAAACAGATCGCGATCGAGACCGAGGAGCAGATCGGCAAGCCCGTTCTCTACGCGGCAAACTTGACCGGACCTGTAAACGAACTGAACGAAAAGGCGAAGCGTGCCGTAGAAGCAGGTGCCGATTGCCTGTTGTTCAACGTATTGGCATTTGGCTTCGATGCCCTGCACCGACTCGCGGCCGCCCCGGACGTACACGTTCCGATCATGGCTCACCCTGCTTTGGCCGGAGCGTATTATCCATCGCCCGATTACGGCATCGCGACCCCTCTCTTGCTCGGCAAACTGATGCGCATCGCCGGGGCAGACCTGGTTCTGTTCCCATCTCCGTACGGAAACGTTGCCTTGGACAAAAACGAAGCCCTGGGGCTGGCAAAGAATCTGACAGCGCCACTGGATGGGATTCGCCGTTCATTCCCGGTCCCTTCCGCAGGCATCCATCCGGGACTCGTGCCACAGCTGTTCGCTGACTTCGGATTGGATCAGATCGTCAATGCCGGCGGCGGCATCCACGGCCACCCAGGCGGTGCCACTGCAGGGGCACAGGCATTCGTCGCCGCGATCCGAGCAGTGACAGCAGGCCAAACCTTGCAAGAGGCTGCAGCTGCTTCCCCCGAGCTCTCCATCGCCCTCGAAAAGTGGGGTGGCGGACGATGAGCAAGAAGCTCGTACTGTTCTGCGATTTTGACGGAACGATTACCGAGAAGGACAACATCGTGGCCATTGTCCGCAAGTTTGCGCCCCCCGAGTGGGAAGCGTTGACCGAGCAGATTCTTTCGCAAAAAATCAGCGTGCAGGAAGGAGTAGGGAAGCTATTTCAGCTCCTTCCCTCCTCCCTGCGCGATCAGATCGTCGACTATATCACGACGGAAGCGACTATCCGGCCGGGCTTTGCCGACTTCGTGCGCTACTGCCGGGAAGAAGGCATCGAGTGGCTGGTGACTAGCGGCGGCATCGACTTTTTCGTGGATCCGATCCTGGCTCCCTTCGATCTGAAGGACGTCCCGATCTACTGCAACGGCAGCGATTTTTCAGGCGATAAGATCACCATTACGTGGCCGCATTCCTGTGACGATCATTGCTCCAACGGATGTGGAATGTGCAAAACGACCATCATTCGCCGCTACGACCCTGCAACGTACTTCCGCGTGGTCATCGGGGACTCGATTACCGATCTGGCAGGGGCGAAAATCGCGGATTTCGTCATCGCCCGCTCGTTTCTCGCACAAAAGGCACAGGAGCTTGAGCTGCCTCACCAATCCTTTGCCACATTCCATGATGTGATCGCCATACTGCAAGATCTGAAACAACAACAGGAGGTCAGCTGATTTATGACAGCAACATTCGAACAACGTCTGGACGCGTTTCGCCGTCTGGATGACGTCAAAATGACGTTTGCCCGACGGGACTGGTTCCCCGGTACCAGCGGCAATCTTTCGATTAAAATAGAAAGTGAACCGCTGCAATTTGCGGTGACAGCCAGCGGCAAGGACAAAACCAAGCTATCCCCGGAAGATTATCTGGTGGTGGACAGAGATTCCCGCCCGGTGGACTCCACTTCGCTCAAGCCTTCCGCCGAAACACTGATCCACGCCGTGGTATACAAGAAGTTTCCGCAGGCTGGTGCCTGCTTCCACGTCCATACCGTGTGGAACAATCTGATTTCAGAGCTGTATTTTGGACAACGCGCCTTCTCTATACAAGGGCAAGAGCTGATCAAAGGTCTCGGCATCTGGGAAGAAAATGCAAGCATCACGGTTCCGATTGTTGAGAACTTTGCCGATATTCCGACCTTGGCTGCCGCTATCGAGAAAGTGATTACCCCGGAAGTGCCCGGCGTCCTGATCCGCAACCACGGCATTTACGCGTGGGGCGGCAATGATTTCGAGGCGAAACGCCACCTCGAAGCATTCGAATTCCTGTTTGAGTACCACGCCCGCTTGCTGCAGCTGCGTCAAGCTGTCGTGTCCACTACACCAACCAATTAAGGAGGAACCTAACCATGGCCCAAATTCGTTTTCACGACAACAACGAGCGCATCAGTTCTCCTGAGGAAGTCATTTCCTTCCTCGATACGCAAGAGATCATCTATGAAAAATGGGGAGTAGACCGCCTGGATCCGAAACACCGCGACAACTACAGCCCAACGGATGAAGAAAAGCAAGAAATCCTCGACACGTTCAAACCAGAGATCGATGCGATCAGTGCTCGCCGCGGCTATCTGACCGCTGACATCATCGTCCTGTCCGACAAGACTCCCAATCTGGATGAGCTCCTCGTCAAATTCAAAGGCGAGCATCATCATACAGATGACGAGTGCCGCTTCTGCGTAGACGGCCACGGCATCTTTGCCATCAAAGGCAAAGATGGACGCTACTTCGACGTCGAGCTGGAGCCAGGCGACCTGATCTCCGTACCGCCGAACTTCCGTCACTACTTCACGCTGATGGATGACCGCAAAATCAAAGCGATCCGCCTGTTCGTGACCCCGGCAGGCTGGGAAGCGATCTATTAATTACGAGGAAAAACGAAAACACCCCGGCCATGGCCAGGGTGTTTTTTCGTCATTTGACGATACCGTTCCCTTTAATCGTGACATCTGGAACGATGCGCACTGTCGCTTGGGCAAACGTATTCGGCCAGTCATTCTCGATCTTCTTCCATTCCGGATAGGCATGGGCACGGGCGTATAGTCCAAACCCGAACGGATCAATCTTCAGCTTTTGGCATTTCGTAATCAACTTCTGATATTCATGGAGTATCTCCTTCTCAATCACTTTCTCCATCTTTACGTAATCCTTTTCCATATCAAACGGGAATTGCCGTTCGGAAATGGAAACGCGCAGCTTCATGTCGACATCAAACTGAAATCGGCCATCGACATAGGTTGCTTTTATTTTTTTGTCGACGCCTTTGACAAAATAGCTGATCCGTTTTTTCACGATCTTTTTATCCTGCTGCCCATCCGGGTAAGGCATGCTCAGCGAGATTTCGCCTATTTTTCCATGTAGCAGCATTTGCAAGTAGGGCGTCTCATCACCTGAGATGAGAGTTGCAAAGGCCCCCTTTTCAGTCAGCAATGCCGTTCCCATCACCTTCACTTCTTTATTCTTATCCAGTTTGGTGATGGAAGGCGTCATTCCCTTTTCATACATCTGACGGTGCAGCTCCTGCATCGTCGTCTTGACGGTGACATTCCTGCGATTGGCCGTATCGATCAATTTGGTCAAGTGCAGGGCGATTCGCGGCTTGGTGGGTGGTGAACTGTGAAACAGGTCGTGTACAGGTCCATCAAATGAAACCATACGGGCATTGACACTGAATCGCGCATCACGGTACACCACATCCATCAACCGAAACCAGTCAGGCGTTTCCAAAAGCCGTTTGCCCACGCAAAACACCTGTATTTTGCCTGCTAACGTCACTCCCGAAACAATTTCATCAAACCTTCCTCTCGCCTGCCTCAGCGATTCCGCCCTGATGCCGTATTCCTCCGATTTCACCTTGGCTTCCCGGTTGAAGACAGGGCTGGAAACATAGTATAGCAGCTCGTTTTTTTCATTCAGGTCCAGACCGACCATGAGCGAAAGAGTCGCATCCTCCAAATCAATCCGGTCCATACATCCTGGCAAAGATAGGAGCACGATGATCGAAAGCAAGATATGCAGAGCTTTTCTCATACCTTTTGCCCCACAGACGTTTTTCGCAGGAATAGCATCGCAATGCTCAGCAGAACCGGGAACGCATATGCGAAAATGAACCCGATCTTCCCCCAGAGGTCCACCAGCTTGCTCAAGTCGCTAAAGGATGGCGTGTACAGCCAACCTACGATGATAATCAGCAGCAGAAAGATTTGCAGATGCCGCCGATGGTCCTGGTGGCCAAGCAGCTGGCTGGTGGAAAACACAGTGAAGTAGATGTACGGAAATCCCGTTGTCGACAGGATGAACAGAAAAAAGGCAAGGAAGATGATATCGACCCGCTCCAGAAACCGAAATTCGATCACTTTCCACAGCCCTAAAGTGGGCCACGTGAATTGCGTAATCTCGTCCGGACTAAAAAAGCCGAAGCAGAAAATGGTCACTGATAGAAAGACCAGCATCGACAGTGTATTGGCGACCACAATTCCAGCCGCTGCATACTGCTTTTTTTGGAGAAACGGATACAGATAAAAGGCAAGCTCAAAGCCTAGAAAGGATAGCACGGTCGATTGAGTGGCGTGCAGAATCGGTTTCCAACCCTCCTTGATCACGGGCAGCAAATGAACCCAATTCATCTTGGGCCACGTCGTTATCAGGACAACCGGCATCCACAATGTCAGGTAAAAAACCAATTCCGAATACCGACCCAGTATCCGAACACCGCCCTGAATGACTTGATAGGCAGGAATGGTAAACAGAAGCACGATGATAAAGGAAGGTGTCTGCGGCAGCAGCCATACATTGATCAAGGATATGGCATACGCAAAAATAGTCGCGGCTGCGAGGAGACAATACAGAGTGAGGATGAGGACAGCCACTTTCCCCAGCCATTTTCCAAGCAGCAGCTGAAGGATTTCCACTATCGACATCTCCGGACGGCGCTTCATGGCCGATACCAGAATCAGGCTGACGACCATCGCCATGATCCCCCCGATGATGATGGAGATCCAGCCATCTGTCCCCGCTTTGGCGGCGAGGTCTCTTGGCATCGTCAGCATGCCGATCCCTACTTGTGTGCCATGAATCAAGAGAATGTATTGCATGACTGTTATTTCGTTGTAGGCATATTTTTTCATTGACCATCCCCCTGGGGACGATTGTCTCCCTGCCTCTTCGTTTGTCTCGCTCTGGCGCTGAGAGGCCGGTTTTTCATATTCCAAAGTGGCAAGCGGACGAACAGGTCCTTCCAATCTGAGAACCGGGTCGGGGCCAGCGGACTTCCGTAGGGAACCCCTAATGACTCCAGCGAGATCAAATGGCCGATCAACGTCATCAGCCCAATGATGATACCGACTACCCCGAACATCGCTGCCAGGCCCATCATCACAAAGCGCAGCAGGCGCAGGGCCGAAGCCATGTCGTAATTCGGAATGATGAACGAGGCGATGGCGGTAAAAGCCACGACGATGACCATGATATTGCTGACGACGCCTGCCTGAACGACGGCATTGCCGATTACGATACCACCGACGATACCGACGGTCTGGCCAATGGGAGCAGGCAGCCGCACACCCGCTTCCCGCAGCATTTCCAGTGTCAGCTCCATCAGCATGGCTTCCAGCATGGGCGGAAAGGGAACTCGCTCTCTCGACTCCCCTACCGAGAGAATCAGATCGATCGGGATCACCTCATAGTTAAAAGATACGAGGGCGATATAAGTGGCGGGCAGAAAGGTTGCCACTAAAAAGGCCAGATAGCGGAGCAGGCGAATAAAGGTCGCAACAGGCCAACGTGTGCTGTAATCATCCACATTTTGAAAGAAGGATGCAAACGTCGTGGGACCGACGAGCACACTGGGCGAACGGTCCACAATGACGGCGATCCTCCCCTGCAAAAGATGCGAGGCAACAGAATCCGGCCGCTCTGTCAACACGAATTGGGGAAACGGCGACCACGGATTGTCCTCAATCAGCTCCTCCAGTTCACCGGTGTTGATGACGGCATCGATGTCGATCATTTTAATCCTGTCTTCCAGCTCCTTCAAAACATCCGGGTTGATGATGTCATCCATGTACATGACGGAAATCTTGCCCCTCCCCCGTGCCCCTATTCGAAACTGCTTGATCTTCAGTTCTCGATTGGGTATGTACCGGCGGATCAGCGCGATATTTTGAATGTCTGTCTCGACAAAACCCTGATGGGCCCCCTTTAAAGAAGCTTCCAATTGCGGGTCTTCTACCGCTCGCTGGGGCCAGCCATGCGTCTCTGCCACTAAAGCCTCTGTCCGCCCCTCCACGAACAAAACGCTGCTCCCCTGCAAAATCTCTTCCTCTACCGCTCCAAAATCGTAGACGGTCGAAACGGCTCCCACGGATAAGAGATCAAAGATGCTGGTACTCGTATGTTCTCCGGGATTCAGCAAAGGCCGGAGCATATTGTTGTTAATGGAGCTTTTGTCCACCAGCCCGGATAAATAGACTAAAGCTACCGGCCCTTCCACAAACGTGCTTTCAAAGGTGCGGATGACCAAATCCGGCGTCATGGTAAAGATGTTCTGGAGCAACCGTATGTTTTCGTCCAGCTGTTCGGCAATCGGCTGAATGGGGCCCATGATCGGGCGTTGCCTCATGGCAGCCAGTGCCTGTTTTCTGCCCAACCATCCTTTCAGACTCATCTTTCCACGTTCCTTGACATTTTTTGATTTTGCTCTTGTTATCGTTGGTGAAGAATGCCAATAATATGCACGCTAAGTCAAGATCAAACACGGCGGGCTGGCAAAAGTAAAGCAGGCACAAAAATAAGGAGCGAGGGAATCATCCCCCGCTCCTATTCCTGCGATGAGCAAACGTTTATTAGAGAGCGTAACCGTCAGCTTCGAGCACACGATCTGCAATCGCACGCTTCAGGTGCACTGTATTTACAGGCGTGCGACGAGTCAGCTTTTTCAAAATCGACAAGCGCAGACGAAGGTCGTCCCCTTCCTCCATTGCGGCCAGAGCTTCTTTGGCCCAGCCCTCGATTCGATCGAACGCTTCCTGTACGTAAACAGTAGTCAAATCCAGCTTTTGCTGTTCGCTTTCCAGCCCGTTTGCCGCAATCGCTTTTTCGGTACGTTTGACAATGCTGTCCATTGCGTACAGCTCGATCAGCATGTCTGCCGCAAATGCCAGCAGCTCTTGCTCTTTGGAAATGGCTTGCTGGTACTTCATCAGCGCAGAGCCTGCCACCATCAGGATGATTTTGCGCGTCATGTCGATCAGATGCTTTTCAGCAGCCAGCGGCGCGTCTTCAATCTCCTGCGGATAGTAGCTCATCAACTCTTGCTGCAGGTTCGCAGCAGCCTGCAGCAGCGGCAGCTCACCCTTCATCGCTTTCTTCACCAAGGTATCCGGAATCAGCAAACGGTTGATTTCGTTGGTTCCTTCGAAGATGCGATTGATCCGGGAGTCGCGGTACATGTTCTCGATTTCATATTCAGACATGAAGCCGTATCCGCCGTGGATCTGCACGCCCTCATCCACGCAGTAGTCCAGAACCTCTGTAGCGAACACCTTGTTGATGGAGCACTCGATCGCATAGTCAGCGATCGCTTTCGCTACCTCCGGACCTTCATCCGCTTTTTCACCCAGACGGGTCAATGCTGTATCGAACAGACCCACCGTGCGATATACCGAGCTTTCAGCCGCGTATGTTTTCAACGCCATGTTGGCCAGTTTGTTTTTGATCAGTGTGAAGTTGGCGATCGGTGTCTTGAATTGCTTGCGCTCCTTGGCGTACCTCGTCGCAATCTCCAGCGCACGTTTTGCCGATCCAACAGCTCCCACGGCGAGCTTGTAGCGACCTACGTTCAAGATGTTGAACGCGATGACGTGTCCTCTGCCTGGTTCGCCCAACAGATTTTCCACGGGTACAGGAACATCCTGCAGGATCACGGTGCGAGTCGAAGAGCTCTTGATCCCCATCTTTTTCTCTTCCGCACCGAACGATACGCCCGGGAACGTACGCTCCACGATAAAGGCTGTAAACTTGTCGCCGTCGATTTTCGCATAGACAATGAATACGTCCGCAAAGCCTGCGTTTGTGATCCACTGCTTTTCCCCGTTCAGGATGTAATGCGTGCCGTCTGCCGAGAGCATTGCCGTCGTTTTTGCTCCGAGAGCATCCGAGCCGGAGCCTGGTTCTGTCAGGCAATAGGCAGCGATGCGCGCACCGGATGCGAGATCAGGCAAATAGCGGCGCTTTTGATCGTCATTTCCAAAGTATACGATCGGCAAGGAGCCAATCCCTACGTGAGCGCCGTAGCTCAGCGCAAAGCCGCGTGCGAGAGAGAACTTCTCTGTCACCAGAGCGGTACTGACTTTATCCAGTCCCAGTCCCTCGTACTTCTCCGGCACATCCCCTGCCAAGAGTCCGAGTTCACCGGCTTCCTTCAGCAGGCGTGCGGAGATGTCAAAATGGTGGTTTTCGAGTTCCTCCAGATGCGGGCGCACTTCGTTATTGATGAAGTCTTCCGTCGTCTTGGCGATCATCTTTTGCTCTTCGGTATACTCTTCCGGCACAAATACATCGTCAGCCGAACCCGCATCAATCAGAAAGCTACCACCACGGATCAATTCTTTTGTATCTGCCATTGCAATCCCTCTCCTTTATCTTTTCTATTTGATGGGTGCCAGGATTTACAGCATTTCGAAAACGCCAGCAGCTCCCATTCCTCCGCCGACACACATGGTGACGACACCGTACTTGCCGCCGCGACGCTTCAATTCATTCAAGATGGAGATCGTCAGCTTGGCACCTGTGCAGCCCATCGGATGCCCCAGCGCGATCGCCCCACCGTTTACGTTCACTTTTTCCGGATCCATCCCCAGCTCGCGGATCACCGCGACGGCCTGGGACGCGAATGCTTCGTTCAGCTCAAACAGGTCGATATCCTCGATGGTGAGTCCCGCCAGCTTCAATGCTTTCGGAATCGCCACGATGGGGCCGATCCCCATGACATCCGGATCTACCCCGCCCACCGAAAAGGAACGGAACTTGGCGATCGGTTCTACCCCCAGCTCTGCCGCCTTCTCTGCCGACATGACCAGCACAGCGGCTGCGCCATCGGACGTCTGCGAGGAGTTTCCTGCTGTGACAGAGCCTTGTACGTGGAACACTGGCCTCAGCTTCGCCAATGCTTCCAGAGTGGTATCGGCACGAGGTCCCTCATCGACCTGAAAGACCTTTTCCTTGATTTGCAGCTTGCCATTTTCATCAAAGGAATGCTGCTTCACCGTGAGCGGGACGATCTCATCCTGGAATTTGCCCGACGCGATCGCGGCCGTCGCTCTCTGATGGCTCTGCAGGGAAAAAGCATCCTGATCTTCTCTTGTCACGTTGTACCGCTTAGCCACTTCCTCTGCCGTGTGACCCATGCCCATGTACGCTTCTGGCTTGGTCTCCACCAGCGTCGGATTGAGCGCTACCTTGTGTCCTGTCATCGGCAGGAGGCTCATGCTCTCCACGCCGCCTGCCACGATGACATCCGCGCTTCCGGTGATGATCTGCTGCGCAGCGAACGCGATGCTCTGCAAGCCGGATGAGCAAAAACGGTTGATCGTGACACCCGCTACATTCGTAGGCAGACCGGCGCGGAGTCCGACCAGCCGCGCCATGTTCATGCCTTGCTCGGCTTCCGGGGTAGCCGTTCCCATGATCACATCATCTATATCAGCTGGATTCAGCTGAGGGACGCGGCGCAGCAAATCGCTAACGACCGCTCCCCCCATATCGACTGGATGTACGTCTTTCAGGCTGCCGCGCTTCGCTCTGCCGACCGCGGTGCGGGCACCTGCAACGATAACTGCTTCTCTCATCGTTTTTTTGCCTCCTTCTCACTTGTGAACTGCGTATCCTGCCACCCGTGGCTAGTTGCGCAAAGGTTTGTTTTTGGTCAGCATGTGCTGCATCCGCTGCTGGGATTTTGGAGTCTTGATCAGCTCCAGGAAAGCTTTCTTTTCCAGTTCCAAAATGTACTCCTCTGTCACTACCGTACCTGCAGGAACATTGCCGCCCGACATGACGTAGGCGATCTTGCTCACAATGAGCTCATCGTGATCGGTGATATATCCGCTCTTTTTCATCGCGTACACGTTCTGGCGCAGGTTGGCGTAGCCTGTTTCTCCGATCACACGGATTTTCCGAGGGGCTGGAGGTGTGTAGCCTTCCTTATCCATCGTCAGCACCAGCTGCTTGGCATCGTAGAGCAGATGGTCGGGATTGACGCTCACGCGGTCCGCAGGTCGCAGATAGCCCAGGTTGATCGCTTCTTGGCCACTGGTCGATACTTTTGCCGTCGCAATGGTCTCAAATGCTTTTGCGACAAACGGGAATGAATCTACGGGAACGCTTCCGCCCTCCGGCACATTTTCCATGGCGCGGAACAGCATTTCCTTCGTTCCTCCGCCGCCGGGCAAAAGACCGACACCCACCTCTACCAGGCCGAGGTACGTCTCTGCCGACGCCTGAACTCTATCAGCCAAATACACGACCTCCACACCGCCGCCAAGCGTCATTCCGAAAGGCGCGGCTACCACCGGACGATGCATGTAGCGCAGCGCCCGCCCAGCTTTGTGGAAATTGTTCACGAGCATATCGAGCTCCAGCCAGTTTTCATCTTGGGCTTCCATCAAGGCCATCGCCAGATTCATCCCGACGCAGAAGTTTTTGCCCTGATTGCCGATGACGAGCCCGAGGAAGTTTTTCTGCACTTCGTCTGCGGCGATGTTCGCCATCTGCAAGACATCCAGACCCAATGCATTGTTCGGAGATGTGAACTCCAGGCAGGCTACCCCGTCCCCGAGATCGATCAATGCGGCGCCAGCGTTTTTCCGGATGAGCTTACCTTGCTCCTTCAGCGCTGCCAGATTGATTTTTTCCTTTTTCTCTTCGACGTTTTTGTAAACGCCTCCAATGGAGAACGCTGCCACTTTGCCTTCATTCTTTTGATAGAAAGAATGTTTGCCGCTGGCCAGCAGCTCTTCCACCAGTGCCGGGATTCTTTCTCCTTCTTCACGCATGCGGGTGACCGATTTCTCTACTCCGATGGCGTCCCACGTCTCGAATGGACCGAGCTCCCAGCCAAAGCCCCATTTCATCGCTTGGTCGACTGCAACGATGTCATCTGCGATTTCATGCGCCCTTTCAGCCGAGTACAGCAGGACCTTCTTAAAGACGCTCCAGACAAACTCACTGCCTTTGTCCTTGCCGTACACGAGTGTCTTCAGTTTTTCCTGCAACGATTTGGCTGTCTTGGCCGCATCGAGGGACGGGAATTTCGGCTTGACGCTCGGACGGTATTCCAATGTATCGATGTCGAGCGCTTGGATTTCTTTGCCCTGCGCCGACTTTACTTGTTTAAAAAAGCCTTGGCCTGCTTTTTGGCCGATCCAGCGTTTCTCGACCATTTGCAGAACGAACGGCGGCACTTCGAACACCGCTTTTTCGTGCTCGTCCTGACTCTTGTTTTTCACGTTGTTGGCTACATGTACGTAAGTGTCCAGCCCTACCACATCCAGGGTGCGGAACGTCGCACTCTTTGGACGCCCAATGACGGGACCTGTGAGAGCGTCGACTTCATCGACTCCCAATCCGAGGCGCACGAGTTCGTGAATGGAGACTTGAAGCCCGTATGTACCGATGCGGTTGGCGATGAAATTGGGGGTATCTTTGCAGAGCACGGTGCCTTTTCCGAGCACATGCTCACCGAAATTCATCATGAAGTCGACAACGGAAGGATCCGTGTCATAGCCCGGAATGATTTCCAAGAGCTTTAGGTAACGAGGGGGATTGAAGAAATGGGTGCCGAGAAAATGCTTCCGGAAGTCATCCGATCTGCCCTCCGCCATTTCGTTGATGGATACGCCTGATGTATTGGAAGAGATGATCGTGCCTGGCTTGCGGTGCGCTTCCACGGATGCAAACACACTTTTCTTTACCTCCAGATTTTCGACGACGACCTCGATGATCCAGTCCACTTCAGAGAGCACGGACAGGTGGTCCTCAAAGTTTCCGACCTTGATCAGGTCCAGGTTTTTGTTATCGTAGAGCGGAGCCGGCTTATCCTTTAGGAGCCGATCCTTCCCCGATTGGGCGATCCGATTCCTGACAGCTGGATCATTTAGCGTCAGCCCTTTTTTCGTCTCTTCAGCATTCAGCTCACGCGGCACGATATCCAATAAATAGGTAGGGATTCCGACGTTGGCCAGGTGTCCTGCGATTCCTGCTCCCATCACTCCAGAGCCCAGAACGGCCGCCTTGCGAATTTTGCGTTCCATCTACATATCCTCCTCGATACAAAAATGACGCTGCAGCAAATACCCAATTTTCAGACAGGCAGAGTATTCTTATAACTTCTCCCTTTCTATAGATATTCCTGTCAGCAGTAGCTCATGTATTCCGTTGAATGAATGCTCATTCAGTTTGTGGGTGTAAAAAAGCACATCCCGTTTTTGGCCATGTTTTCGCCATGAGATGCTTGTTTCCCACCTACTGAATCACCGTTCATTTTCATTGTAATCGAAAATTCTGTCAGTTGCAATCGTGTTTGGTGCGGAAAAAGAAGAAAATGGCGAAGGCTTTCCCCAAAAAAGGCATCCGCATTACCGGATGCCCTCTGCTCTACTTTTTCTCCACAACCGCTGCTATTTTTCTGCCATACGTGCTCGTCGGATCAGGATCTAGCCGGTACTCGACCTGGTAGCCTCCATTTAAGCCGACGTTGTACTGCGCGATCAGCCAAAGCTTGTTCGCATCCGCTTCATCGGGCTTGATCGTCAGGGACGTGAGCGCCGTATGCAGAGGAACCTTGCTCAGCTTGCCCATGCTGGTCAATGCTGCTGGCGTGTAATATTTGAGCAGTGTCGCTTGATTTTTGGTTTCAAAAGCGAGATTGGCTGCCCGCAAGAGTACGGTAGAGATCTTTTGCTGCAGGACTCCCTTTGCCTGGAACTGCAGTCCGACCTGTGTCTTGTAATAGTCGAGCAGACGTTTCAGAACCACAGCGTACTCCGCTCGAGTCATCTTTTTGTCTGGATCAAAGGTAGTCTGTGACGAAAACAGGTTGAACTCGCGAATCGCTGTCGCATAAGGAGAGTATGTATCCTGATAGTAGCTCTCCTGCTTCCACTCATAGTAGCTCGTAAAGTAAGAAGCTGCGTCCTGCGGCTTGATGTTCGCCGTCCGGTAAATTTGCGGCGTGAGCATATGGAAGAAGATCACGCTCGCTTCTTCACGCGACAATGGCCGATGCAAAGCCGAATTTGACAGCCACCAGTCCGTATTTTGCTTCTCCGGCTTTTTGATCAGCTGTCCGCTGTCTGCGAGGTGCAAATAGTAGAGCATTCTGTCTCCGGGATCATAATCGCCCGTGATTCCTGTCTCGATCTGCAGCATCGTATTCATGTTGGTCAGCAGCTGTTCGATCTCCCAGCGGGGCTGGTACCGATAGTCGATATTTTCTTTTCTCACCGGCTTTGCCACGGCTCCGTAGACATTCTCGAATACCCGGTTCAGCATGGCGAGGGCCTCTCCACGTGAAATCGGGCTGTCCGGATAGAACAGCTTCTTGGCATTGCCTTTTACGATGCCGAGACCAGCCAGCTCATTGATAGACTTTTGTGCCCAGTGACCGCTGATGTCAGTAAAAGCATTGGCTGCATGTGCACTTCCCATAAACATGCTATGTACCAGTAGCACAGCCATGAGGAAACTTGCGACCATCCGCTTTATCATTCCGATTCTTTTCTCCCTTCCTTGCCAGGTTCTTTTTTCCCCTTTTTAATCTATTCACTTCATTCTGCCAAATATGAACTTCCATTTCCATCCTTTTTTTGCAGCAGGCGAGTCCAAACTTGACCTTCTTGTTATCGGGTGGAATGACCTTTGCTTTTAGTCCATTGCACATGAAAAAGCCTGACGCGATAAGTTTTTACACATGCCATCGCTTCCCGGAAAGAAAAAAACCGCCCTTCAGAAAAGAGCGGTTTTCACAAACACACGGTGGATCAGACTTCCATTTTCTCCATCCACTCCGGACCTTTTTTCAGCAGGATCCGGTACAATCCAATGTCCAACAAGGCAAACAGGATAAACAAGCCGATTCCCATCGCCCCCATCGAGCTCTCCAGCGAAAGCCCTGCCAGAATGCATATTCCAGCTGTCACGGCGCCAAACAGCATGGAGAACAGCGGATTGAGATTTTGCTTGACGGCTTCCTGTTCCGAGCTCCAGGTCAGCTTTGGCATCTGCAAGTCCACCATGATCCCCAGAAGGTTGATGAAAAGAATGCCCGGGATGCTCACCACCAACGAGAGGATGATGAACAACGGGGACAGCTTGATGAACCAAGCGGCCTCCGCCACCAACAGGGCCATGCTGAATACGGTGAGAATGATGCCCGGGATGAGTTTGGCCACGATGAGCTGCCCGTAAGGAATAGGCAAGCTCTTGTTCAGGAAAAATCCTTGTCCTTCCCTGCTGATCGCCGTGACCGACGTACTGTTGGTGCCCGCGAGAACGACAAATGCCGCAAACGCAACCACCAGGCTGATTCCTCCTGCATGCTCGCCCTGCATCCATTCATTTAGCCCAGCCAACATCTCTGCGCTGTCACGACGGCTTAGCAAGGGAATCAGCGCGAAAAGCGGCAGGAGGATACTGGAGAGCGCACAGTTCATGAAAAAGGCCGGCGTTCGCCACAGGATCTTCCACTCTTTTACCGCATAAGAAAGCCAAGCGGGGCGGACTTTGACCGCCTTTTGAATAGCTGTCTCTTCTACCCGTTTGCGCTTGGACCTCGACTCGCTGATCCCCATGACTCCCGCAAAGTACAAGCGATTGCCCGCGAAAAGAAACACCCCGAAGCCGACGACAGCCGCTGCAAGGAAAGCAGCCAGATAGCCAAGGCCGCTCCATGCACCGCTTTCAAACATGGCGAGGGCTGCCAGCTTGCTCGCCGGAAAGAGCTGTGTCACGACGCCCAGCAGCCCCTGATCCCCGGCTGCGATCATTTGCTGAAACTGTTCGATTTGATTGCCCGTACCACTGGTTTGCCGCTGAATGAATGCCTGAAACCCGACCGCCACCCCAATCGCGAGCAGACCGCCGATCAAGCGGAAGCGATCCTTGCTCTTGCCGAAGTTGGTGTAGCGCATGAACAGCATGACGACCATGGCGGCAAGCGTCAACGGAATGATCGGCAAGGCGATGAACACGAGCAGGGCGTACAGGTAATACAGAACTCCTCCCCCGCTTTTGACTCCGAACGTAATCAAAATGGGCCCGATCATAATCAGGGAAGTGAAGTATTCGTACAGCAGTGCGACGAGAAATTTCGCTCCGAGTATGTCTTTGGCGGAGAGGGGCATGGGCAAAAAGTGCTCCACATCCTGCGAATAATAAAAGACCGTGAGAACGTAGACGATGCCGAGAATAAAAATGACCAAGGAAGTTACCGCTACGCCCAAACCGAGCAGGGCGCTTTCCTGCCCCACCCCGGCCAATCCCTCATACAAACCGGATACAAAGACGACAAGGGCTGCCATCATCGGGAGAATTCCCACCGCGATGGCGAACAGAATCAGGACACTCTTCCAACCGCTCCCCTTTTTTGCTCCCCAAGCTGGCCCAGCATTTTTTAGCATGATTTTGGTCAGCAGCCAGATTTTCTTCATGCTTGGGTCAACTCCAGGAACAAGCTCTCCAAAGAATGATTGGATTGAAAATGCTGCTGCATTTCGGGGAATGTCCCGCAAAAGAGGATGTGCCCCTTGTTGATGATCGCGACCCGATCACACAGCTTCTCCGCGACCTCCAGCACATGTGTGGAAAAAAATACGGTTCTGCCGCTGTCCGCATGTTCGCGCATCATTTCCTTCAAGGTATAAGATGACTTCGGGTCCAGTCCCGTCAGCGGTTCATCGAGAATCCACACCTCCGGATGATGGACGAGAACGCCCATGATCATGATTTTCTGCCGCATTCCGTGCGAATAGCTCTGTATGGTGTCGCCCAGCGCCTCCGTCATGTCAAAACGCTCTGCAAGCTGCAAAATCCGCTCTTTTCGCACCTGCTCGGGGACCTCGTAAATATCTGCCATGAAGCTGAGGTACTCCAGCCCCTTCAGCCTCAAAAACAAATCGGGGCTGTCAGGAACATACCCGAACTGACGCTTGGCAGCGATTGCATCCTTTTCGATATGCTTGCCATTGATCCTGATCTCTCCCTGATCGGGACGAATGATGCCTGTAATCATTTTGATGGTCGTCGTCTTTCCCGCACCATTTGGACCCAAAAACCCGAAGATTTCACCCTTGGGAATCGTCAAATCGAGCTGGTCGACCGCTTTCGTGGTGCCGTTATAGCTCTTTGCCACACCTTTCAGTTCAATCACGGTGTACCTCCTGTGTTTTTCCTATTTCCTTATCCTCCCAACCCTCCCTCTAACTATACGACCCAAAGCCGTGGAAGGTTGCTGTTTATTCGGAATGAAAGAAAATCGCAATGGTCGAGCAAGCGGTGGTGGAGGGCTTGAAAAAGGAAAAAACGCTCCAGCCTCGTAGGAATGGTAGGAAAATTTGCTTGCTGTTACGGAAAGACTTTTATGAAAAAATGAGCTGCAGGCAATTCTGCAGCTCATTTCGCAATTGTGATTATTACGTCTGTGGTACGAAGCTGCCATCACGCAGCATGGTCAATTCACCCATGATAAACGCCAGATCATCTGAATCCCCAAGTCCTCCACTTTCATCCAGCACTTCCAGGCGGCGCAACAGCATGTTTGCAAAATCCTGGATTTGTACCGGTTGAGCTTCGATGTCAGCGTCATCCAAAATATCAAAGCCTGTCAATGCTTCCAGATGAGTCACAATGCGGAAGCCGCCAATTTCACCCAATACTTCTTTCGTGTTCAATTTCGACTTTTCCAATTTTTGCAGCATCGACAGGATATCGTTCGCTACAATGCTGGGAAACGCTACCTGATAAAGGCTGCGGTTCTTTGCTTCGTCTGCTTTGATAATCAAAATGTCGATACCGTCTGGCTTCTTTGCCTTTTTTCCAAATCCGAACATATATGGCCACCTCAATTATTTCGATCTGCACAACTCTCTCCATGATAGACATAATCGCGGAGAGAGACAACCCCCATCCTGTTTCCTTTTTCACTGCCGCTCCTCAGGAAAATGTTTACACGTCTATCTACCCCAATCCCCACACACGCTAACAGGAAAGTTGGAAAAACAAAAGGGGATGCACGCATGAAGAACTGGAAAAATTGGATATTCCTACTCACCTTTCTCCTGCTTCTCTCCGGTTGCAATACACCTTCCAAAGAGGAAAAAGCGAAGACGCAGAGCAAGCCTCCCAAGCAATCGGCCATCCAAAAGATGGGCGCCAACGAAATGGACGTGGTCCTTTTCTTGAACCGCGCCGAGCATTTGCTGGAGGAAGTGTATTATGCAGCGGCAGATAACGCAAAAGGCAAAACGGTAATCGAGGACGGTCTCGCTTACCGGGAACTTCCCAAACGCTTTGACAGCAAGGACAAGATCGTAAACTACTTCACCCGCTTCTGGAGCAAGCCGCTGGCCGAAGCGATGTACGACAATATGTCCACCAAGGTCATCCAAGGGAAAGTCCACGTCTCTTTGCCGAAGAAGGATTACCCGGTACTGATTTCGGTTCGGAACACGACGGTCCAGAAAACGAACGGCGAGCTTAGAGTCTCAATCGATGATGTGACCACACCTGCCTTCTCCAGTGACCGAACGCTGCGTTACCAGCTCGTGCGCGATGCCAAGACGAAACGATTTGAAATCAAATCCAGAGTGGGCGCATATGGAAGTGAACAATTTCAATAATCCCCTTGACATTTCCGTCGCACCAGGAGAATAATAGTAAATTAATAAGCACATAGCGATCGGCAATGACGGGGAACAGTAGAACCGCCCTTCAGGTCCAGAGAGCGAAATCCACCGGCTGAGAGGTTTCGCGCATGAATCGGTTTGAACCCACCCCAGAGCATCCAGGGATGACCTGGACAGGTTTCTTTCACCTGTTATCCAAGAAAGAGAGCCGGATGTACGTTGGCTGGAGTATGCTCCAAGCCATCTGCATCAAATAAGGTGGTACCGCGGAGGTCATATGCCCTTTCGTCCTTATCAAAGAGACGAAAGGGCTTTTTATTATTGTCTGGAACCAGGAGGAACGAAGATGAAAAAGGGCAAAATGCGGTTGGTCGTAAAAGTCGGAAGCAGCTCCCTGGCTGCGTCAAGCGGCGGTGTGGACCGGAACAAAATGACATTGCTCGTATCAGCGGTTAGTGCGCTGCGGGAAGCGGGACATCAGGTGGTGCTGGTCTCCTCCGGGGCTGTCGCCAGCGGATATCAGAGTCTCGGTTATCAGCAGCGCCCCCGCACTCTTGCTGCCAAACAAGCTGCTGCTGCTATCGGGCAAAGCCTGCTGATGCAAACCTATACGCAGATGTTTGCTGCCCATCGCTTCAGCGTGGCCCAGATCCTGTTGACCCGAGGGGACTTTTCCGATCGCGAGCGATACCAGCACGCCTTTCAGACACTGTCGCTGCTGCTCGATAAAAACATTCTGCCGATTATCAACGAGAACGATACGGTCTCCGTAGCCGAGCTCACTTTTGGTGATAACGATATGCTGGGTGCATTGGTGGCTGGCCTTATTCACGCCGATCTCTATCTGATTCTCACCGACACCGATGGATTGTACGACCAGGACCCTCGAAACAATCCTGCTGCCAAACGCATTTCCTGGCTGCAAGAGATTACCGAAGAAGTCGAAGCGCTCGCAGGTGGCGCGTCAACTTTGGGTACAGGGGGCATGCGCTCGAAGCTCATCGCCGCCAAGACTGCGCAGGGCCTTGGGATTCCGAGCTTTATCGGAAAATTGAATCAGCCTGATGACTTGCTCGGTGTCCTGAATGGAAATGGGAACGGAACCTACGTCAGCTACCGTCCGGAAGCACCTGCATCTACCGGACTGCCTACGCGAAAGCAGTGGATCGCGTTGCACTCCCCTATTCGCGGCTCCATCACAATCGACGGCGGTGCAGCCGAAGCGATTCTGAAAAAACGCAGCAGTTTGCTTTTGGCAGGTGTGCGCGACGTTGCAGGCAGCTTCGGACCGAACGAAGTCATCGAAGTATACTGCGAGGGATCGTTGATCGGGCGTGGTGTCAGCCGATACGCGGCCGAGGAATTGCAGGAGCTGTTATCCCCTGCTGCGCAGTCGCGACGCAGCGGTACCGTGATTCATCGCGACCAATGGTCACAGACCATTTGATTTAGGAGCAACGGCGAGCAATGGCAACAAACGTGGCTTTGCCAAGCCAGAGAAAACATACATGTCAGGTAGAGAGAAAAAAGGAGCTGGGGAAATCCATGGAAAGATTGAAAACCAAAGTGCTGGAACAATTGTCGCTGGCAAAGCAGGCATCTCGGCAAACGGCCTTGCTCAGTCGAAGCGAAAAAGATAAGGCCTTGAGCCTGATTGCCGAGCAGCTGCTGGCTGACGAAGCCGCCATCCTGGCAGCGAATGAACAAGATTTGCTTCGCGCCCAGGCAGACGGCCAGCCTGCTTCCTATCTGGATCGACTCCGTCTGACACCCTCCCGGATTCGCGATCTGGTCGATGGACTGACGCAGCTCGTTCACCTGGAGGATCCGGTCGGTCAGCTTCTCGATCACTGGACACGGCCAAACGGTCTGATCATCGAACAAATCCGGGTGCCGCTCGGCGTCATCGGTATGGTCTATGAAGCGCGTCCCAACGTCACCATCGATGCTGCAGCGATTGCATTGAAAACAGGAAACAGCATCGTTCTTCGCGGAAGCTACAGCGCCGTCCAAAGCAATCTCGCATTGGTCGCCAGCGTACGCACGGCGCTGCAAAAAAGCGACCTGCCTGCAGACGCGGTCCAGTACCTCCCTTATGAAGAACATGCTTCCGTCGATATCTTGTGTACGGCCAACGGATTGATCGATGTCATCATTCCGCGCGGCGGTGCCGGACTCATCCAGCGCGTGCTTCAGCAATCCAGTGTTCCGGTCCTCGAAACGGGCGTGGGCAACTGTCACATTTTCATCGACTCCAACGCCTCGTATGAAATGGCCGAACCCATCGTCCTCAACGCCAAAACGAGCCGCCCTGCCGTTTGCAACGCGGCCGAGACATTGCTTTTGCACAAGGACTGGGCTCTCGAGCATCAGCGTTCCCTGCTGGAGCAATTACTCTTCGCCGGGGTCGAGCTGCGGGCTTGCGCACAAACGAGAGCCCTCCACCCCGGTCTGGCTGACAAGCTGAAGGAAGCTGCTCCCGAAGATTGGGATACCGAGTACTCTACACTTATCATGGCCGTTCGCACCGTCGACAGTCTTCAGGACGCCCTGGAACACATCCAGCTCCACAGCACGGGGCATTCTGAAGCCATCATCACCGAGGACAGCGAGTCCGCACAGCGTTTCCTCGCTGTAGTCGATGCCACTGCTGTTTATCATAATGCGTCCACTCGTTTTACAGATGGGGGCGAATTCGGTTTTGGCGCAGAAATCGGCATCAGCACCCAAAAGCTTCATGCGCGGGGGCCAATGGGATTGCCCGCCCTCACTTCCTATAAATACGTCGTACGCGGAACCGGACAAATCAGATAGTCCAACGGGAGGGAATCAACCATGAACAATCAGCAAGCTCGTTCTATAGAAGGACGAATCGGCTTTCTCGGTGCAGGTTCCATCGTGGAGGCTATGTTGTCCGGCATTTTGAAAAAAGGGCTGTTCTCCTCTGACCGAATTTATGTGACCAATCGCAGCAATTCGGAAAGACTCGATCAGCTCGCAGGCATGTACGGCGTGCACACGACTCATGACAAAATGGATGTGATCCGATCTTCCGATATTCTGATTCTGGCGATGAAGCCCAAGGATTCGGGGGAAGCGCTCAAGGAACTGTTTGGAGCCGTGCATCCCGGTCAGCTGGTGATTTCCGTCATTGCCGGAGTCTCCACCACCTTGATCGGAGAGTGGCTCGGCGTGAATTGTCCCATCATCCGAAGCATGCCGAATACATCCTCCGCTGTCGGCTTGTCGGCAACAGGTCTTGCAGCAAACCAATTCGTGACCGAAGAGCAGCTCCTGCTGGCCACCCGCCTGTTCGAAGCAATCGGGACAGTCTATACCGTCGCAGAAGAAGAGCTCGACATCGTGACAGGCCTTTCCGGAAGCGGCCCGGCCTATATTTACTACCTCGTCGAAGCGATGATGGGCGCAGGCGCTGCTGCTGGCTTGGACCGGGAAATGGCACGGCAGCTGACACTGCAAACCCTCCTCGGAGCCGCGCACATGCTGATGGACACTCGCGAAGAGCCTGCGCTGCTCCGTAAAAAGGTAACCAGCCCAGGCGGAACGACCCAAGCAGGACTTGAGGTGCTGGAGGCGTATCAGTTCCAGAAGGCGGTAACTTCTGCCATCCTCCGCGCTACAGAGCGATCGCGGGAAATGGGCGCCGAACATCACTAGCTGTTTGGTTTTCCGTCAGTCATGTATACTAGGAAGACAGCATCATCGAAGGAGGTACCCATGGAAATATACGCCTTGTACGGAACTAGCGGAACTGGAAAAAGCTCCAGCGCTCTGGAGCTTGCACATCGAATGAACATAGACGCCATTATCGACGATGGTATTCTCATCTACCAAGGTCGCAAGGTGGCTGGGACCTCCGCCAAATACGAGAAGACCAAAATTCAGGCTGTGAAACGGGCAATCTTTCATTATGATGAACATGCTTCAGATGTTCGCCGCATGCTGCAGCAGCTGCAGCCCGGCCGCATTCTCATCCTCGGCACTTCTCGCCGGATGATCGAGCGCATCGTAGAAGCACTGGGGCTAACCTCGCCGATCGAGTATATCCCCATCGAGTCCATCAAGCCTCCTCAGGAAATCGAGGCAGCCCGTTATGTCCGCGAGACGATGGGCAAGCACGTCATTCCGATCCCGCGCGTGGAGGTCGAGAAAGATTTCTTGCAGCGACTCGTCTCGTCAGCCCAGCAAATCTTTTCCTCCAAAAAGGAAGTCATCGGTGAAACGACCGTCGTCCATCCTCCTTTTTCAGGAGGCCGCATTGTGATTCACCCGCAGGTCCTTCGCAAAATCGTGGAGGGAACCTGCAATGAATTGGATGAGGTACACCAGATTCAAAAAACAGAGTACACCTTTGTCGATCTACCCAGACTCCAAGTCACTCTGACGCTCAAGCTCCGCTACGGAACGGACATTCCCGCGGTGGCACGGGAGATTCAGCAAGCCCTGTACAAAGAAACCAGCTATTGCCTCAACATTTCTCCAGCCAGCATCGATGTGAAAATAGCCGGTCTGGAGCTAGCCAATGGATGAGTGCACACGAGGGTCCGGCCTAATCAGCCGGATCCTTTTTTGCCTGCAATCCACAGAGGATAGTTGTTCGGCTGATGACCATCCTATACGTGTATCCCCCACACGAAAGGAGAAGTCTGATGCCAACCATCATGTCTTCCACGCCTTTTACGCAAGCACCGATTCCACAGCCTCCTCGTGTCATCACGTCAAAGGACTTGAGTTATTTGAAGGATGCGTTGTCATGGGAGCTGGATGCGTTCAAGAAGCTCCACTTCTTTGCTCAGCAAGCTACTGATCCGGAAGTCAAGCAATGCCTGGACAAAGCGGGACGCATGCACCAGCAGCATTATCAAAAATTGCTGACGCACCTTCAGCACAACAATGCCGCCGTAATGGCGACGATCCCGCAGACTCAATCCCAACAGCAGCAACCCCAAATGCAGTAAGGGAGGAATCCGGATGCCAAATCAAAATCAAATCGCCAATCCGCAAACTGGTCAGCTGCCACAGGTAAAGGGTCCGCAGATGAACGACCGTGATTTCATGAACGATTGTCTGTCTACGTGCAAATATTTGGCGGACAGTCTCAATGTGGCAGTCTGGGAGGCCAGCCACCAACAGCTGCATCAGGACTTTCTGCAAATCTTGAACGAGACTCACCAAAGCGCTCGCGAAGCGTATGAACTGATGTTCCGAAAAGGCTGGTACAAGCTGGAGGCAGCCGAGCAGCAAAAGCTGCAGCAGGCCAATCAGCAATTCAGCGGATACTCGACTCAGTTCCCTTATCATTGATCCAGGGCATCATCACAGGGACATCCGATCAGGGTGTCCCTTCGCTATGTCTTCAGCAGCCGAGCCAATACAGACAGTGCATATTCCACCTGCTCCCCGTCAGCGTAGGCGTAGGATAACCGCAAGTGGCGGCTGTCCGTCTGATCGTACACATAACCGGGATTGAGCAAAATCCCCTCTGCCAGTGCCTTGTTGAATAAAGAACGCATCGATACAGCGCAGCGCAGCTTGAGCCAAATGTAAAACCCTCCGGATGGAATCTCCCAATCGGCCAGATCAGAAAACCATCGGTTCAACAGGTCGACCATGCGATCCCTTCTCTTGCGCAAGGCAGAGCGAACCTCCCCGATATGCTGCTCGTAATTTCCGGAAGACAGCCATTCCGCTGCCACCCACTGGGACAAGCTGCTGGCGCCGTAATCGGATTGCATCTTCACATCAGCCAACCGCTCGATGACTGGCTCCGGCCCGACAATCCAGCCGATCCGCAGTCCAGGAAAGAGCGTCTTGGACAAACTCCCCAAGTACAGCACCTGTCCGTTCGAGTCACGCGATTTCAGCGGCAGTGGGCCCGGCTGATCAAACCACAACTCTCCATAGACATCATCCTCCAAAATCGGCAGCCGCTCCCGTGCACAGACGGACATCAGTTGCTCCCGCCTCTGTTCACTCATGAGAATTCCCGTTGGATTGTGGTACGAAGGTATGGTGTAGAGCAAGGCGCCATGATGGAGCTGCTTTTGCCGTGCCAAAGCATCCGGGCGAATCCCGTCCTGATCCATCGCCACTCCTACCAATCGCATCCCTGATGTTTGAAACAAAGGCAGGGAGTATAAATAGGAGGGCTGCTCCAGCAAAATAGCCGATCCTTTTTGCAAAATGCCGAGAGAGATCAGCTGCAAAGCCTGCAGGGCGCCTGAGACGACAAGGATAGAAGACGGGGAAGCTTCTATTCCGCGAGTCCGCAGATAACGGCTGATCTCTTGTCGAAGAGGCAGCAGGCCTTTGGGCTCGGCGTAGCCGAGATGGGCCATTTTTCCTCGCATCCCGCTCAACATGTCTTCCATCTTTATGGTCGGCAGCAGCTTTGGTGACAGCTCCCCTGTCCCTAGCCGGATGTAGCGCGGATCCGGCTCGTACCGATTGATATCCTGTATGGTCGTCGTATTGGCCGGGTGAGCTCCCGCTTGAACGTATCCCAGCCAATCCGGCGGGGAGACAGGCTGCAGCAGAGACCATGTGTTATTACTGACGCTCGTTCCGCTTCCCACCGTCGATTCGATCAGGCCCTCTGCCTTCAATTCCTCCAGTGCCGTCACGACAGTACTGCGGTTTACGCCAAAGGCCTGCGCGAGGGCACGCTGCGTAGGCAACGTGCTGCGCACCGGCCATTCCCCGGCAGCGATCTTCCCTTTTATGTAAGCGACGATTTGCATAAACACCGGAATATCCGATGATTTGTCAGGCTTCCAGTCGATTGTGAGCATGTGATGATCCCCTCCGCTCCATCCATTGTACAAATTGGTTGGTCTGAAAGTAAACCAATTGGCTGGAGACAGCAAATGAGCCTCCCGTCATAATGGACGAAAACAGGCAATTTGAAATGCCATTTAAAGGAGGAGCCATCGTGATAGAAGCGATGCTGCATGGATTTATCCTTGCATTCGGACTAATTTTGCCTCTCGGGGCTCAAAATGTATTCATCTTTAATCAAGGAGCTGTACAACCGACACTGTGGCGTGCCATTCCGGTCGTCATCACCGCTGCTGTCTGCGACGCTTTGCTCATCCTTCTCGCCGTTCTGGGTGTCTCTCTCGTCGTCTTGACGGTCTCTTGGCTGAAAATGGTCTTGTATGCGGTAGGCGTTTGCTTTTTGCTATACATGGGGTATTTGACTTGGCGCAATAAGCCCTCTGTTGATTCCCAGGATGCAGAACGCTTTTCCCCCAAGCGCCAGATCATGTTTGCCGCTTCCGTCTCCTTGCTGAATCCGCACGCCATACTGGACACGATCGGCGTAATCGGAACGAGCTCGCTCAGCTATGCCGGAGGAGAAAGATGGGGATTTACCCTTGCCTGCATCCTGGTATCCTGCCTATGGTTCTTCAGCCTCAGCTTGGCTGGGCGCACGGTTGGCCGGTTGGACTCTTCCGGAAAACTGCTGGGCGGGCTGAATATGGCATCTGCCCTCATCATGTGGGGCGTCGCGGTCTACATGGCTTGGATGATGCTCTCCCTGTAAATGCGTTCTCCGTGCATAATCCGCACCTCCTCCAACCAAAATACTCCTAGTCGGACTCAAAGCGGAGGTTGCCATGCTTTTTACAAAAACAGACGCATTGCTTGAAGACCTGTACGAGATTGCGAAAAATGTCCACGAATCAGCTGTCTATTTCAATGAATATAAAATCTCTTCGATGGAAACTTTGCAAACCTTTGCGGAAACCATGAAGGAATACGAATCAAAGGGTGACAAGATGATTCATGAGATCATCATCCGCATCAACAAGACGTTTATTACCGCCATTGAACGGGAGGACGTCATGGACCTGGCCGTCAAGCTGGACGATGTACTGGACGGACTGGAAACATGCTCATCCCGTCTTTACATGTATGACATCATGGCGCCAGACGAAACGATGGTGAAATTCGGTCAGATCATCGAAGACTCCTCCCAGCAAATTTTGCTCGCCATGGAATTATTGAAGGAGCAAAAGCTATCAGGCATGCGCGAGTACATCATTCGCATCAACGATCTGGAAAGCAAGGGAGATGACTTGGTCCGCCACAGCATTCGTGCGCTTTTCCGCTCCAGCTCTGACCCGATTCACATCATGCAATTCAAGGAAATATACGAGATTCTTGAGGAAGTGATGGACCACTGCGAGGATGTCGCTGATGCGATGGAGACGGTCATCATGAGCAACTCATAACGCAAGGAGACACAGCCCATGCATACGAGTCTTCCCTTCATCTTCGCTGTCGTTATTCTCGCCGTTTCCTTTGACTTCATCAACGGCTTTCATGATACCGCCAACGCCATCGCGACTACCGTATCTACCAAGGCATTGCCGCCACGGATTGCCATCACGCTAGCTGCGATCATGAACTTCGTTGGAGCCTTGACCTTTACCGGTGTCGCCAAAACCATCGGTGGCAAAATCGCGGACCCTGCCAAGCTGGAATACGGAGTCCTCGTCGTCATTGCCGCCTTGCTCGCAGCCATCCTGTGGAATCTCATCACGTGGTGGTACGGAATTCCGAGCAGCTCCTCCCATGCGCTCATCGGCTCTGTCGTCGGTGCCGTTTTCGCTTCTGCCGGATCCGGGCAAATCAACTGGAGCGGTTTTGCGGAGATCTTTAAAGGCTTGATTATCTCCCCTGTCATTGCACTGGTGGGTGGCTACATCCTGATGAATGTGTTTTACTTTTTGTTTCGCAGGGTGGCCACCCCTCCTTCCAAAGTCAATCGGCGCTTTCGCTATTTTCAGATTTTCACCGCCGCCCTTCAATCCTTTACCCACGGGACCAACGATGCCCAAAAAGCGATGGGCATCATCGTATTTGCACTGGTAGCGGCTGAGCTTCAGGCAGACGCGAATACCATTCCGTTTTGGGTACAGCTGATTTGTGCCATGGCCATGGGGCTGGGGACTTCCGTAGGCGGTTGGAGAATCATCAAAACGGTGGGTGGCAAAATCACGAAAATCGAGCCGATCAATGGAGCGACAGCAGATCTCGCTTCTTCCTCCATTATTTTCACCTTCACTCAATTGGGTTTGCCGGTTAGCTCTACGCATGTGATCTCTTCGGCCATCATGGGAGTCGGCGCGGCGAAACGGCTGAAAGGGGTGAACTGGGGGATTGCCAAACGCATCGTCATCACGTGGTTTATCACTCTCCCCATCTCTGCCGTCATCGCCGCCGCCATTTACTTCCTTCTACACCTGTTTGTTTGAGCGCAGGCTGCAGCACAAAAAAGCCCCCTGTTATTCAGGGGACTTTCACAGCTTGCCTCTTTGTTTTTATACTTCTACCTTTTCGGTGTCCACGACGTTTGCCAGCTCGCGGCCGAGGAATTTCGCCACTTCCAGCATGCCGTAGACGCCTGCTGCCGCTTCTGCATCCGAATTGTAGTTGGTGTTGGTGTTGATGTCATAGGTGAAGATTTGGCCGTCCTGATTGCGGATAAACTCGATTCCTGCCACTTGGATGCCGTTTGCCGCCAGGAAGCTCTCATATTTCTCAATAATCGGGTCCTGGAAGCCCTCCACGATCTGGAACTTCGGCTTGGTCGGCACTTCCTCGCCTACCGGGCAGAACAAGTCGCCGATTTGGCATGCGTCTGCCGGGCACAGCTCGAAGCCTTCAGAAGTGTCTACCTGCACTGCGTAGACGAATTTGCCGCCCACGAATTCACAACGCGTGATAAACGGCTGCGGAGCTTGAATGTACTCCTGAATGAGAGTGATCCCATCCACCGGTTCGTCAAAGTCCGGACCGTTCACGTACGACTCCAGTCCTTGCAGGGAGTGGAACAATTGCACACCGAGACCTTTTCCTGCACGGTTGTGTTTGGTGATGAACGATTTGCCTTCAAAGGCTTTCGCCGCTTTCAGAAGCTGCTCCTTGCCTACCGTCGCAATCGTGCGCGGCGTGCGGATTCCGTGCCCGGCCAGAGCCAGGTACTGAGCAACCTTGCTCACTTCCAAACGAAGTGCACTCGACCCGTTAAATACCTTGCGTTCATTGCTCTCCAGCCAATTCAGGACAGCGGAAGTCAGCTCGGGTGCAAAGCGATGGTCGCGCGTATGGGAGGAAGCGCTCATCCGGCTGTAGAAGACGCCAACCGGCGGTTCCTCTGTCAAATCAACAGAGCCTTCGTCCAGATGCCATTCCTCGTATGGCAGGCCCAGCTCTTCCAGTCGCTTGGTCAAGTGAACGGTCCATTCGCTATTTTCGTGGATGACGTAGATCTTTTTCATGGCTTCATTCTCCTCTTATACGTTTCTCTTCCCGACTTTCGGGCTGGACTAGGATAGAGTTGGCTGCGCTGCACGCAGACCTTCAACAAGCGGCATGACTTCCTTGGAGAAGCGCTCCATTTCCTCGAGCTGCGGAGAGAATTGAAGCAAGAGCAAATCGACACCTGCTTTTTCATAAGCCAAAATGCGTTCTGCGATCTGCTGCGGCGTCCCGATCAGATTTGGTCGCAAGCCACGGTTTGAGACCGAATAATCGCGCAATTGAATTTGCTGTTCGAGCTGCGATTTGTTGATGAAATCCTGATAGCCTGCGTAACCGCTCGATTCTTTTACATCCGTGATTCGTGCCAGTTCTTCCTTCGCTTCTTCTTCTGTCGGTCGGCAGATGACATAGGCTGCCATGCCAAAGGAGGAGAACGGTACTTTGTCCGTCTGCTGGCGGCGCTCTTTCATATCGTGAATCTTCTTCGCGACTTCCTCCGTCGTGCCCCCGTGCATCACATACGCATCACATGTGGCCGAAATGACTTGCTTGCCGCGCTCGCTTTCTCCGCCTGCGTACAAGATGGGATTTGGACGCTGAACAGGCTTCGGAGCCAGCTTGGCGTCTTGAATGTCGTAATATTTCCCACTGTAGCTGAAAACCTCTTCGGTCCAGAGACCTTTCAGTACATCCAGAAACTCCATGGTCCGCTCATAGCGCTCGTCATGCTCGGTGAAAATGCCGCCGTATTGACGGGCTTCCTCTTCCCACCAGGCAGACACGACATTCAGGGTAAAACGGCCATTGCTGATGTGGTCAATGTTTGCCGCCATCTTGGCAGTGACCGCAGGATTGTGAAAGCCAGGGCGAACTGCAGTCATGATCTCGATTTTTTCCGTTACCGCTGCCAGCGCAGCAGCAGTCGACCACGCCTCCAGCGAGTCGGACTCAGGTCCTTTTATATCGTTCAGGTACAGCTCAGCAATCAGAGTCGTGTCGTATCCCCAGCGCTCTGCTGCTTGGATCACCGTTTTGGCGTACTCAAACGTCGGGGGCATATGTTCGTCTTCTACATTTCGGAGCCATCCACCAAAAATCGGTAACCAAAAGCCGTATTTCATCGCTCTCTTCTCCTTTGTCTTAGGCGCTAAAAATAGTGAAAATTGTGATGAAAGAAATTAAAGTAATCCTACAACAAAAATAGGATTACTTCAATATACTCGACTATTACAATTTTATACGCCCTGACAAAAGTGCTTGCCGGCACGGGATGCATGAACGACAGCCAACGTCCCTTCTATTTTTTCTTGTTTATCCAAAACCTTACGAGGACAGGATAATAGGGGAATATGCCCGAAAAAGGAGCTGAAGTGAAATGACTCGTCTACGGTTCCGGCAGTTACGCTATCCCCTCATCGCATTGGCTGTTACGTTAACGCTACTCGGGACGCATCACCAATATCGTTTACATACTTCCTACGCAGCGGCGCAGCGTTCACAGACCGTCACGATTTCCAGCGCAGGCTTTTTACCCAAACCGTATTTCTGTGCGGGAAGGGGAGCGTGTGACCTTGATGGTCGTCAATACGGACACGCGCCCGCATAACCTCGCCATTCGCGAGTTGAATGTTTCATCTACGGAATTGAAGCCGACCCAATCCACGATGCTTCAATTTGCCGCTGAGAAAAAAGGACAATTCTCTTTCGTGTCTGATTACCCCGGCTATCCGGAGACAGGGTATCAGGGCATGCTGATTATAGAGTAGCTCCCGATTCTTGCTCTTGCCGGGCTTGCTTCCAGGGACCAAACTTGATCACGCAAAGCGGAATGAGCCCAAGGGTAGTCACCGCTCCGAAAAACAAGTAGATCGCAAGTGTCGAAAACTCGTCCTTGATCCATCCGGCCAGCAGATTGCACAGCATCGTGCCCAGCCCGCTTCCTACCGAGAAAAAGACGGCAAGCGCTGTCACTTGAAGGGAAGCGGGCGTATTTTCCCGGACGAACTGCGCTGCCGTGGCCAAATAAAATCCCACCGATATCCCCTGAATAAAGAACAGGATGAGAACGGCCGTCGTGCTCGGTGCAGAGCTGTACCAGAACCAACGGATGGCTGAGAAGGTCGCTGCCAACAGAAGCGTGGTCTCCAGCCCCCAGCGTCTGACGAAATAGCCCACCAGCTTCATGAACGGCGCCTCGCTCCCTGCGAACAACAGAAAAGCGAGTCCCACGCCGGCAACAGTCCCGCCAATCTCCTGATAGTACAAGGAAAACCAGATGTTATTGGCATTTACGGCACCAAACATGCAGAAGGAAGCAAGCAGAAAAAGCACAAACCGCGGTATGCGCAAGAGTTGCTTCATCCCCTTGAACACGCTGACTGTAAAGCGGGAAGATTCGCTCACTTCCACAGGCAGTCTCATAAGGAACAGCATCGCGGTGATCAACGCCAGGCAGTACGAGTAAAACAGAACAGATGGCCCAAACCTCTCCACCAGCAGCCCAGTGAGAAAGGCAGCAAGTGCAAATCCGACTGCTCCCCACAGGCGTATATCTCCGAATTGCAGCTGGTTCACTTTCACGTACCCCAGTGCCAGGCTGTCAGAAATCGGAATGATCGCACTCTGAAAAAAGGACAGGAGAATATATAAGACAAAGACAAATGCATAAGTAGAAACAGTAGAAAACATGAGCCCCACCAAACCGGAAGCGAGCAGGGTCCCAAAGAGGACGGTCTTCCTGATTTGGAAGCGGTCACAGATGTATCCCCACATCGGCTGGGCGATGATCGAAACAATCGGCGCAACAGCACTGATCATGCCGATTTGCGTTCCCGTGAGATGAATGGCTTTGTAATACTGGGTGATGAGCGGAGAAAAAGCGCCAAACCCGTAGTAAATAAAAAGATAGAGGGCGCTGAAACTGAGAAATCCCCCTGCAGCGCCCCCTGGAGTTTTGCCAGAAAGTGATCCTGACATATAAGCTCTCCTATTTGACCGCCGGCAATATTTTCGCCATGTTGACGGTGCGTTTCTTTTCCCATGTCTCTGGGTTGTTTTCGTCAAATTGTTCAAGGAAGCTGATGACTTCCTTGGTCAGCGGCGTCGGTGTAGAAGCACCCGAGGTGACCGCTACCTTCTTTTTGCCTTTGATCCACTCGATATCCAGCTCCGAAAGATCCGCGATCCGATAAGAAGGGACGTCGGCAATTTCCTCGGACACTTGAGCCAGGCGGTTCGAATTGTTGCTGCGCGGATCGCCTACTACGATGCACAGCTCCGCTTCCCCTACCTGCTGCGCCACTGCCTCTTGGCGCACCTGGGTGGCCAGACAGATCTCGTTGTGAACTTCGACGCGGGAAAAACGGTTGACGATCGCATCCATGAGATGCTTCACATCCCATTGGCTCATCGTCGTCTGATTGGTCACAATCAGCTTGTCAGTCGGGACCTGCAGCGCGTCCAGATCCTCTACCTTTTGCACGAGATGAACGTGGTCAGGCGCGATGCCGATCGCTCCCTCCGGCTCTGGATGTCCCTTTTTGCCAATGTACAGGACATGGTAGCCTTCCGCCACTTTCTCACGGATCAGGTCATGTGTCTTGGTGACGTCCGGGCAGGTCGCGTCCACGACAGTTAGACCTTTCTCACGCGCTTTTTTCCGAACTTCCGGAGATACGCCGTGGGCCGTAAAAATGACCGTGCCTTCATTCACCTGATCAAGCAGGGCTAGCCGGTCTTCCCCATCCAGCGTTTTAATTCCTTGCTGTTCAAACGCCTCGACGACATGGGCATTGTGTACAATCATGCCCAAAATGTGAATCGGGCGAGGAAGGTCAAAGTTTTGCGCTGTCCGAAGTGCCAGTACCATGGCATCTACGACACCGTAGCAATATCCGCGGGGGGAAATCTTGATGACTTCCATCTATACCCCTCCTAATCATTCTAATGGCGTCTCGCCCACCTATTATACCTTATTTGCTCTCGCTTAGCTTCTGTTCATACACCTTCAAATTATTGTAAACCACTTTCAGCAGAGGTGTGGACAAGCCCAGTCGCTGTGCGTGGTCCAGGAGATAGCCTTGCAGGTGATCCGCTTCTACAGACAAGCCTTTCTCCATATCGCGGAGCATGGACGATTTCATGGCAGCCCCTTGATTTTGGAATGTCTCCATCTGCTTGTCGACGATATCGGCACGGATCGGTGCTTCCAGCGCCCGAATCACCGCAGCACATTCTTCCGCAAGCTGGCGCGTCAGGTCTATGCCGTATTTGGAATCACGGATCGGTCCGACAGCAGCATTCATCAAGGTCGTAATTCCTGACAGGGTCGTGATGAACAAATACTTTTGCCATGCATCGCGCTGGATGTTCTCACTCGCCCGCATGGAACCGTTGATACCGGAAAACGCCTCTGCAATTCGCATGACTCGTTCACTCATTCCGCCTTCCCACTCGCCAAACACCGTATCGTGGGTAGAGCTCGTTTGAACAATGTCGCCGTCCGCATTCAATGTCGTCTCGATGAAGCACAATCCGCCGAGCACGCGTCCCTGGCCGAACCGCTCCCATAAAAGCTCCATGTGCGCTATCCCATTCAACAGAGGAATGACAACCGTCTGCTCCCCTACATAGGGAGCGATGTCGCGGACGCTCTCCGCCAGATGATAAGCCTTGTTCGACAGCAGGACCACATCGAACGGTCCCGCCGCTTCCCCTGCCTTGATCAGCTGCGGCTGCTCCAGATGGAAGTCGCCATGGATGCTCTGGATGCGAAGCCCTCTCTCCGTAAGCTCTCTGTACCTGCGTTCCCGAACGAGAAAGGTTACATCGACTCCTTTTTCTGCCAGACGCCCTCCGAAATAACCCCCAATTCCTCCTGCTCCCAAGACCAGTACCTTCATTCGGTATCCCCTCCGCAAAATGATTGTGGCATCCAATTTTAGCTAAAAACAGTTCGTCTATATTCTACAGAAACGGAACTCTTTTCAAAAGCCCGCAATATAATGTTAGAAATCCTAACACGAAATGTAACAAAACCTCTTGACGAACGATGGGAGTTGTCGATATAATTCCAAATATAAAATAACGCGTAAAAACGAACTTTAAATTTCATCAAATAAAAATAATTCGTGAATGGAGTGTTTCTCTTGGATATGAAAACAGTCTTGTCCACCCTTGAGTCTGAAAAAGTCGAATATGTCGACTTCCGCATCGTCGACCTGCTCGGCCGCCAGCACCACGTTACCATTCCTGCCTATGCTGTAGATGAAGGCACATTCCGCAACGGTGTCGCTTTTGACGGCTCCAGCTTGATCGGCTATAAATCCATCGAAGAAAGCGACATGGTGGCCATGCCTGATCCGGCGACTGCCTTCATCGATCCTTTCGTGGAAGCCAAAACGCTGAACATCGTATGTAACATCGTAAACCCTGACTACACTGCCTACGATCGCGACCCACGCGGCATCGCACTGAAAGCAGAAGCTTATCTGCAGCAACTGGGCGTAGCTACCGCAGCTTACTTTGGTCCTGAATCCGAATTCTTCCTGTTTGACTCCGTGCGCTATGATTCCGGTCCATCCGGCTCCTTCTTCCACATCGATTCGGAGGAAGCGTTCTGGAACACAGGAAAAGAAGGACAAAACCTCGGTTACAAAGTGCGCAACAAAGGCGGTTACTTCCCGGTACAGCCTACTGACACACAAGCAGACATCCGCAACGAAATGTGCACCCTGATGACCCAAGCAGGCATGTACGTAGAGCGTCATCACCACGAGGTAGCCACTGCAGGTCAAGGCGAGATCAACTTCCGCTTCGACACCTTGACTCGCACTGCTGACAACCTCTTGCTGTTCAAATACATCGTGCGCAACGTAGCTGCCAAACACGGCAAAACCGCTACTTTCATGCCAAAACCTATCGTGGGCGACAACGGTTCCGGCATGCACGTACACCAAAGCTTGTTCGACGGCGACACCCCTCTCTTCTACGAGCAAGGTGGATACGCAAACCTGAGCCAAACTGCTCTGCACTACATCGGAGGCATCCTGCACCACGCACCGGCCCTGATCGCGTTGACCAATCCGAGCACCAACTCTTTCAAACGCCTGGTTCCTGGCTACGAAGCTCCAGTCAACCTGGTCTTCTCGAAAGGTAACCGTTCTGCTGCAGTCCGTATCCCGGTAGCTGCTGTTACACCGAAAGCATCCCGTATCGAGTTCCGTACGCCTGACTCCACGGCCAACCCATACCTGGCTTTCGCTGCCATGCTGATGGCTGGTCTGGACGGAATCAAGCGCAAGCTGGACCCGCGTGAAATGGGCTTTGGTCCAATGGATAAAAACATTTACGACCTGTCCGATGCAGAAAAACACGAAATCAAGAGCGCACCTGGCTCTCTTGAGGAAGCTTTGAATGCTCTGGAAGCTGACTATGAATTCTTGCTGGAGGGCGGCGTCTTCACGAAAGAGCTGATCGATAGCTGGATCTCCCTGAAGCGTGGTGAAATCCAACAAGTAGAGCGCACCGTCAATCCGAAAGAATACGAGCTGTACTACGATCTGTAAGAAGCTCAACCCGGTTTCTTTTGCCGGTGGCCATGCTGAATCTGTTTCCATCCTCCATCCATATAGAATTTTCCTCATGGAAAAAGCCAATCGCTTCCCTTTGGGAAGGATTGGCTTCTTTTTTTCTTGCGGGATTACAAGCATCTTACGACCAGCCCATTCTCGTACGTTCATCAAAAGTAATGATTTGAATTATTTTACACTTTACCACGATGGTGCAGAGGAATAATATTAAGTTCGTTCATATTTATTTATTTTTTAGTCATGTAAGGAGATGGGAAATATTGGAGGTTTCATTACCCTTGCTTATCGCGCCTCTGCAATGTCCTTCTTGCGGTTGCACGAAATTCCATAAAGATGAAAAACGCGTTCATTCCTATCACGATTACATCAATGACCATTTTGAAATCGTCCAAGTGGAGCGGCGAAGATACCGTTGTTCCAATTGCGGGACAAAACAATGGGATTCCGTATGCGGAGCATCTAGACACCTGAGAAAAACGTATCGTTTGCTCTTATGGGAAAAATCGATGAAAAACACTAAAAAGCTAAAGCTGACTTAAACCAAGCATGGGCCAATCGTTTTTTCGGAAACAGCCCTCTCCTGAACAAAGGCTGTTTCCGACACTGGTCAACCAATCGCTCTCCTTCAATCCTTTCCATAAAACGCTGGTTTCCTT